>CAYSLA010000013.1:0-38551 GCA_964431685.1 uncultured bacterium
CTTTCGTATCATTCCGAAGGAATGCGACGAATGATAGAACAGCGGAGACATTCCGGAAGACAGCCCCGGTCCAGTGCCGTGGGCTTTGTGATGTCAATTCAGGTCAACGTTTGTTGTGCGCGTGGAGCAGGCCCCGATGTTCCGCACAAGAGGCGTTCACCCAATAGGGGGAATCTATGAGAAAAGCGCTGATAGGTATTGTGTGTGTACTGGTGATCTTCGGCGGGCTGCGTCTGGCGGCGAAGAAGAATGCTCCCAAGCCGCCGCCGCCGAACACCCAGCAGATACAGGCCAAAGATGGAATGCCGGTTCGAACCAGTCGGATTGTTACCGGCGATATGGAGGAGTCCATCGAGCTCACGGGCAGTATTGGCGCGCTCAATCGAGTCGTGCTTTCTCCCAAGACCTCAGGCCGGATCGCTCAAGTACTGGCACGCGAAGGTGACGTTGTCTCAAAGGGCGCGGTGTATGTTACCCTCGACCAGGAAGATGCTCTGTCGAATGTGCGGAGCGCGGAAGCTGGGCTTCGGTCCGCCTACACTATGCTGTCCCAGGCGAAGACCGGAGCGCAGGTCACCAAGATCGGCACCGACGCCGCAGTTGGGCGCGCTGAGGCCGCCGTGGAATCTGCCCGGGCCCAACTCGCCGTAGCCAAACAGCCCAGAAGAACACAGGAACGCGTGATGGCGGAGGCAGACCTGAGTAGCGCCAAGGCGCAGATGGATGAGGCTGAAGCGGAGTATAAGCGCTACCAGAAGCTGTTGAAAGAGGGTGCGATCAGTCAGTCCATGTTCGATTCCGTGCAGACTCGCTATACGTCCGCAAAGTCAGGCTACTCTGCCGCCCAGCAGAGGCTGTCGTTGATAGACGAGGGCGGTCGGGCCGAAGATATCAGGTCTGCGCAGTCCGGTCTGCGTATGGCAGAGGAAGGCCTCCGGGAGGCCAGGGCCAACTCCGCGCAGAACCTCAGCCGCAGAGAAGACATAAAGGCCGCGGAAGCGGGTGTGGAGCGGGCCAAAGCAGCCCTTGACCTGGCGCGTCAACAACTGTCGTACACGCGCGTGACCTCGCCGATCTCTGGCAAGCTGGCGTTCCGCAGCGCCGATCCTGGTATGGTCGTGATGCCGGGCCAGAACCTGGGAGAGGTGGTCGATCTCGGGTCGCTGTACTTCGAGGGCAGTCTGTCCGAGACTGATTTTGGGAAGGTCAGGCCGGGCCAGTCCGTCAGCGTCACGGTTGATGCGCTTGCCGGGGAAGTGTTCGAAGGCACGATAGGCGCAGTATACCCCGCCGGCTCCACCAAGAGCCGGAACTTCCCGGTTCGAGTCAGAATCAGGGACGGTAGCGGCCTTGTTCGCCCGGCGATGTTTGCGCGCGGCTGGGTGACAGTTGGATTCGCGAGGGACGTGCTGCTGGTGCCAAAAGACGCGATCGATGATCGAAAGGGAACCAAACTGGTGTTCACTGTTGACCAGAAGAAGCGCGTGGCGAAACGGCACGAAGTCAGGGTGGTTCGTGAGAACCTCAACTACGTGCAGATTGCCCAACCTACCGATCTGAAGCTCGGCGACGTGGTTGTCACTGAGGGCAGACAGGGCCTGAATGAAGGCACCAAAGTATACCTTGGCAAATGATTAGCGCGCAGATGCGAAAGCTACACGTCATGCCGGTCCTGAATCAAGTTCAGGATATCCGGCACCCACGGCGGGCCCTGAATCAAGTTCAAGGTGACGCGGAACTCGTATGTGTAGTCGTTGGTGTGATTAGCGGAGAGACATACCTATGTGGCTAACCAGTATATCGATACGCCGGCCGATATTCCTCATAATGTTCGTGCTGGCCCTGATTGTCGTCGGATATCAATCGAGGTCGAGGATGCCGGCCGAGATGATGCCGAACATAACCCTACCGTACGTCACGATCAGCACGATCTATCCCGGCGCGGGGCCTAACGAGATCGAGACTCTCGTGTCCGAGCCAATCGAGAAGGCCGTCAGCTCTATTGGTCGGCTGAAGAACGTCACTAGCACGTCTCAGGACGGTGTGTCGATCGTTGCGCTCGAGTTCGAGCTGGGCACGGATGTTGACGCGGCAGCGGCGGACGTTCGTGACAAGGTCTCGGCAGTTAAGCGCAGCCTGCCGCGGGATATTGAAGAGCCGAGCATTCTGAAGGTTGACTTCGGATCGATGCCGATTATGACAATTGGCTTGACTGGCCCTTTGAGCGCCAAGGAAATGCGCATCCTTGCTGACGACGTAATAGCGGACAAGTTCGCCAAGATAGGCGGTGTGGCAGGGGTCTACGTGCGCGGCGGAGCCGAACGCGAACTTTCAGTGGCGGTTGACAAGGATCGCCTGCAGGCTTACGGAATATCAATTGATGAAGTGACCACAGCAATCAAGGCCGCCAACCTCAACCTGCCTGCGGGCTCTATAAGAGAAGGTCCCAGAGACTACTCCGTGAGGACTGTCGGGGAGTTCAAGTCAGTTGAGGATCTAGCTGAGGTCAGGCTGCCTGTCGGTGGGGAGGGTCCGGAGGCGGGCCAGGTCATCAGGTTGGGGGACGTGGCTCGCGTAACCGATACGATCAAGGAGCCCGACACATACACCCGTCTCAACGGCAAGTCCACCGTCGTCATCGACATTCAGAAACAATCGGATGCCAACACGGTGGAGACTGCCAAGGGCGTCAAAGAAGAGCTGGATGCGCTCGAGAAACAGCTTCCGCCGGGTGTGAAACCGATCATTGCGAGAGATGATTCCATCTTTGTGGAAGACTCACTGCACGACGTCAACAAATCCCTTACAGAAGGGATAATCCTTGTTGTCATTATCGTGTTCCTGTTCCTGCGCACAGCCAGGGCTACGTTCATAGTGGCAATTGCCATCCCCACCTCGCTGATGGCTACATACACTCCGATTCACACGTTTGGATTCACGCAGAACTTCATGACGCTTCTGGCGCTCTCTCTGGTCGTCGGTATTCTAGTCGACGACTCCATAGTGGTTCTGGAGAACATCGAGAGGCATCTTCGCAAGCGCGAGAATCCGGTGGACGCTTCCATAAACGGTCGAGCCGAGATTGGCGGAGCCGCGGTCGCCATCACGATGGTCGACATCGTGGTGTTTGTTCCGGTCGCCTTTATGGGCGGAATCGTCGGGCAGTTCTTCAGACAGTTTGGCGTCACAGTGGCTGTCGCAACGTTTTTCTCGCTATTGATGTCTTTCACTCTTACCCCGATGCTTGCTTCCCGGTGGATGAGAGCTCAGGCAGAAGTTGACCGTGGGCTGGCAGAGCTCAGGAGACGCCTCGCTGGCCCGAGACCCGGGCTTTACGACCGGTTCAACGGGATCGTAACTGGAGCTTTTGGCGCGAGCGAGCGATCCCTGAAGGCAATCGAGCGCCGCTATCATTTGCTCCTGGAGTGGGCGCTGGACAACCGCTTCATGACGGTCGTAATTGGCTCCGCGACGCTTCTGGTCGTGATGAGTCTGTTCCTGCCGCTTCCCAAGGCCGGGGATCCCGGATTCGCCAAAAGCATCATACCGAGAGCGGTTGTGGTGACAATTGTCGTGTTGGCGTCGCTGCTGTCGATGTGGCGCTCGAAGAGCAAGAGAGTGGCTGCCATCTTTGCGGCGGTAATGTCGTTCATTGCGCTGACTATCTATCTGCCGCTGGGCTTCGAGTTCCAGCCGGCTATTGATGACGGCGAGTTCTCGGTGTCTATCCGCACCGCACCGGGCAGTTCCCTGGAGGCTACCGACACGGTGGTGCGCAGAGTCGAAGCACTTCTTCGTCAGATTCCTGAACTCAAGGATGGTTACTATATCTCTACAGTGGGAACTGCAAGCGCGGGCGGCATGGGGGCTGGCGACACGGGTCCCCAATACGCTCTGATCCGTGCCAAGTGTGTTGATAAGACCATGCGCAAGAGGTCCGTGTGGGACATCGCGGGCTGGGTGTCACAGCGGACGCCGCTGATTCCGGGCGCGGAGCAGATAGCCATAACAGTGGGTGAAGGCGGCGGGCCGGGCGGGGGATTGTCCTACGAAGTGCAGGGTCAAAGTATGGAAGATATCCTCCGTATGTCCGAGATCGTGGCGGGAGTGATGGAGAAGACCCCCGGAGCCATAGATGTGGATATCTCGTGGAAAGAGGGTAGACCGGAGCGGCGAATCGTAGTCGACAAGGAACGCGCCGCGGCATTCGGACTATCGGTGGCGCAAGTGGCCCTGGCGGCGAGGACGGCGATAGACGGCGACGATTCCGCCAAGCTCAGGGAGAGCGGGACCGAATACCCCATAATGGTGAGGTATGCCAAGTCCGGAAGGAGCGCTTCGTCCGACGTCGGTAACCTGATCGTTGCGCACAAGGACGGCGCGCCAGTCTATCTGAATGATGTGGCCGAGGTGCGCTACGACTTTGCACCAACCAAGATCGACCGGAAGAACCGCCAGCGAGTGGTTACCGTAAACGCGAATATAGCGCAGGGCGCCCTGCTTGGCAACGTGCGACAGGCTGTCAATCAGGGATTGGCAAGTGCGCCCAAAGTGGTGGGGACCACCGTCGAAGTCGGCGGCACCGGCCAGATAATGGTCGAGAGCTTCCAGTACATGCTGCAGGCCCTGGCTCTGGCCGTTCTGTTTGTGTATATGCTGATGGGGGCGCTTTTCGAGTCGTTCCTGACTCCGCTGGTCATCATGTTCAGTCTGCCGCAGGCGATGGCAGGGGCTTTCCTGGCTCTCCTGCTGACGGGCGGGTCGATCAGCATCGTTTCACTGATTGGTATCATCATGTTGATGGGATTGGTGTCGAAGAACGCCATTCTTCTGGTTGACTTCACAAACACTCTGCGGCGCAGGGGCAGAGAGAAGAAAGAAGCGTTGCTGGAGGCGGGCCCGATCAGGCTCAGGCCGATCTTGATGACCACGTTTGCGATGATAGGCGGCATGCTCCCGACCGCACTTGCCGTCTCGCGTGGGGCTGAGATCCGCGCGCCGATGGCGGTTGCGGTTATCGGCGGTCTGGCGCTCAGTATGCTGCTGACACTGATAGTCATACCAGTGGTCTACAGCGCGGTGGACGATATCTGGCATTGGATACTGCGAGTGTTCTGGCCAGCCGCCTATCGCCGGTCACTTGACAAGCAGAAACTCTGGAAGGAAGAGGCTTCGGTCGCCGTTGCGGCGGACGACGAGGGGCCGAGCGAGTACTAGATGCCGCGTTATCGGCACGGTATGTGTGGCTTGCCGTGCGTGTTGGGTAGAATAGACCAGTGTGATTCAATGCTGGTAGAGCAGGAGGCAACTTGTGGAATACACTCATCTCGGAAGAACAGGGTTACTGGTGAGCAGGTTCTGCCTGGGCACGATGAACTTCGGCCCGCAGACGGATAAACAGACAAGCTTCCAGATAATGGATCGTGCATTGGAGCACGGGATCAACTTCTTTGACACTGCCGACGTCTACGGATGGAAGATGGGCGAGGGCATCACTGAGCGCATTATCGGTGACTGGTTTGAGCAAGGTGGCGGCAGGAGAGAAAAGACCGTGATCGCGACCAAACTTTACAACAAGATGGGCGAATGGCCCAACGAATCTATGCTTTCGGCGCTGCACATTCGCCGTGCTTGCGATGATAGCCTGATGCGTTTGAAGACCGACCATATTGATCTTTACCAACTGCACCACGTTGACAGAGGCACTCCGTGGGAAGAGATATGGCAGGCGATGGAGACACTGGTCGCTCAGGGCAAGGTGCTGTACGTGGGCAGCAGCAACCACGCCGGCTGGCATATCGCGCGCGCAAATGAGACAGCGAAGAACCGCCATTTCTTCGGGCTGGTCTCCGAGCAGTGCCTCTACAACCTGCTTCAGAGGACGGCTGAACTGGATGTGATTCCCGCGTGCGAGGCCTACGGTCTGGGCGTCATACCGTGGAGTCCCCTTTCCAGCGGGGCGCTCGGCGGCGCCTTGAAGAAGGCTTCTGAGGGGCGGAGATCACAGGGCGGCGTGCAGGATATGGTTGAGAAGCACCGTGCCCAGCTCGAGAAGTATGAGTCGCTGTGCGACTCTCTGGGCGAGCACCCGGCGAACGTTGCGCTGGCGTGGCTTCTGGCAAACCCCGTGGTGACCGGCCCCATCATCGGCCCGCGAACAGTTCAGCAACTCGACGAATCTCTCCGAGCACTCGAGATAGTGCTTGACGAGACTACTCTCAAGAAGCTCGACGAGATATTCCCCGGCCCTGGCGGTCCTTCGCCTGAAGCCTGGGCCTGGTAGACCGACCACCTTTCTGGTCGCACGCACGGGGCATACACCTGGGTCTGCCCCGTGCAGTTGGCCGGAATCGCTCGATCACGAGACTCGTTGCTTACACCAGGCCGGAACCCACACTACTCTGGTCGCGTCTTGCCGGGATCAGTTACGAAGATGATGTTGAACTTGTCCATAAACTTCGTGTTCTTGTTCTCGTCCAGGATGAGTTTCGCGTCATCGTCGGAAACTACGGTATCAGCCATGGCTTTGCCTCCGGCCCGCCCGACAGCAACAGTCTTGAACGGGTTTGTTCCCGCACGGTCACAGGCCATCGCGTCTTCCATCGTCTTCACGTACGCAACGAGCCCGTTCTCCATTATGTCGTCCGGGATGGTCGAGAGAGTCCCCCAGACTTCGGTCCCGTCCAGTCTGCGGATCTTGGGGCTCATCGACCTGCGAACGTCATAGCCTCTTGTGTCTACGACAAGGGACGTAAATGGGCCTACCTGTACTGGCCTCTCAGCAAGTGTGCTCAGATCGACGGGCATTGACGACGCCGGCAGCTTGTCATTGCCGCGGGTGGGAATGCTCGCCACCGCTTCTGCCGGACGCTTGACTGACCTTTCGTCCGGTATTTCGATGAGCGGCACCGCTTTCAGTGTGCCGCCGGCCGCGACAGTGTCAGCCTGTATCTTCTCAAGGAACGCGGTGCCCGGGGTCTGGCTTCCGTACATTCGCGTTCCTACCGTGACTCTCACCAGCGTGTCGTCCCCTGACTTGACCTGAGTAGAGTTGATGATCTCGACATTCTTGACGTACCCTTCGATCTTCTGTCTCAGGGTGACGTCGGCCATGTAGTCCTTGCCCAGGCCTTCGTAGGATATTGCAGTACCCTCGATGACCATCAGCAAGTTTGCGATAGCCGCCATCTTAGCGTAGTCCTTCGCAGCCAGCAAAGCCTGGGCACGATTGGGCA
Source organism: uncultured bacterium (assembly GCA_964431685.1). Classification (GTDB taxonomy): domain Bacteria; phylum Armatimonadota; class UBA5829; order UBA5829; family UBA5829; genus CAYSLA01. Next base: position 7,236 of record CAYSLA010000013.1, read on the forward strand.
TCTTGTCCCGTGAGGGCATCGCGCCCTCGCCGGTCGCGTACATCCACTGGTTTGCCCAGTCGATCTTGCCACCCTTAACCACGTCCACCAGGTTCGACAGCTCTATCGCGTTGCCCAGGGCGTCGTCATCCTGGCTGAAGCTTGCGCAGGCCAGCGAGCCCATCAGCGCCACCACCGCGATAATTACTAAGCAGTTTAATCTCTTGTATCCCATTCCGAACCACCCTTCCTAGCTATTTGTCTGCTTAAGATACCACATCGTATTTCAACAAGACGAAGTAACTCTCATTGCCCGGGAAACGCGCCGCGATCTGTATAGTCTGGCCCTTGATGGTGGCGGTTCCCTCAAACACATCGCCGTTCCTGGCGAGATTGGACCATTGTCCATCGACTATGACCGCTACGGCATCTGCCCCTGGCGCTCGCATCTTGAATGTCTCAGTGGTGCCCGCTTTGAGCCGTCCGCTCATCGGGGCAATGACGCTGGCATCCTTCTCCTGGAATGTGGAAAAGGTCTTCGGGAATCCCTGCACTGTGTCGGCATCCTTGGCGACCTTCACGGAATAGTCCGCAGCCCACTCGTATGTGTTGGAGCCATCCTTGCGCTTGCAGAACAGCCGAAGGGTGTACTTGCCAGCCCTTGGTATGACAGTGTTGAGACGCAGATCTGCTCCGTCGCGCTGCACGAACGTGAACGCGGATTCGTCCTTGTCTCTGCCACGGTTTACTTCTGCGCTGAGCATCACGTCGTCAGGTCCCCCGAGCACCACTGCGAAACAGCAGTCGCTGTCGATTATGCCTTTGGGGTTGCTGACAACCTGAAGTCTGTTTCGGAAGAAAGCTGGCCTAAGGTAGACCAGTTGCTCAAACTCTGCCTTTGCCATCGGTTTGTCCAGCAACTGCCACTTTTCGTTCTGGGGCAGGTGGTCATAGATAAACTGGTCCGGCGGGGTCAGGAAGTAGTGATCAAATGGCTTTCGAACAAACTGTCCCCTGCCGTCCACATAGCCTGAGGCCCAGGTTGCGTCCAGCAGGTACCACTTGTCGCCGATCTTGACCGAGTTCCACGCATGGTCTGGTTCAGGATCGAGGGGCGCTCCCGTGACGTAGCCGAACCCTCGGGAATAGCCGAATAGTACTTCGGAGGGCACTCCGGCGGCTTTGCACAAGGCGTGGAACAGGTTTGAGTACCCGCCGCAGAGGGTCCTTCTGGTTACGAAGACCGCCTCCGCGCTTTGATCTCCGTAGTCGCCCGACTCAAACGCCTCGACGTCATAGGACACGTTGCTTATCACCCACTTGTAGATCGACCTCGCTTTCTCAAGGTCGGTCTTGGCGGCGGATACCAGATACTTTGCCAGAGAGTCTATCGACCCTGCGGCCCCCGCCGGAGTATCGGCTACGTGTTGGTCTATAGCTTCGAACGAAGAGTTGCGGAGGTCACCACTCTGGCCCACGGCCGTTGTGCCGAGTAGCACGATCAAGAGCAAGGCTAAAAGTGTAGGATACCGCATTCTGGTCTGCATACAGCATTTCCCTCCCAACTGACTACACAAGATTAAGACGTTGCTGCACACGTCATAATGCCACATTTTGTCCGGTTTCGCAAGTGCACCTCGAAACTGCCAAAGCGCGCGTCTTGTGAGGGGCAATCACGCACATCCGCGATTGACACGGATGTGCTCCGGTGATACCATTTAACGTAGGTTTGCGGTTCCGCCAGTTTCTGGTGGAGAGGAGGTCGTGAAGAGGCAGATGCCAGATATCTTTGAGCTTCTAGACTACGTGGTTGAAAACGACGGTTCCGACCTGCACCTGATTGTGGAAGATCCTCCAACGGTCAGACTGCACGGTCGGATGGAGCGGGTTGAGGGCTACGCCAAACTGACTCCCGAAGATACGGAGAAGATGTGCAAGCAGATCATCACCGACATCAAGTGGGATGAGTTGCAGGAGCAGCGCGGAGCCGACTTTGGTATAGCTTTCGGTGACAAAGCTCGTTTCAGGGTTGCCACGTTCTTTCAGAAACACTCCATTGCCCTCACTCTGCGCCAGATTCCGAACAGGCTTCTAAGTTTTGAGCAGATCGGACTGGACGAGCACATAAAGAAGCTGTGTTTCGAGCCGAGAGGTCTGATTCTGGTTACGGGGCCGACCGGTAGTGGTAAGACTACAACCCTTGCCACGATGATCGACTTCATCAACATGAACCGGGACAGCCACATCATCACAATTGAGGACCCGATCGAGTACTACCATCAGCACAAGATGTCCGTGGTCAGCCAGCGAGAGGTTGGGGTCGACGTTCCCACCTTTGACATTGGGGTTATCAAAGCCTTGCGGCAAGACCCGGATGTGATCCTGGTCGGAGAGATGCGTGACCTGGAGACCATTGCTGCCGCCATCCGCGCCGCTGAGACTGGCCACCTCGTGCTTTCGACTTTGCACACCACTGGCGCTGCGCGCACTGTGGACAGAATTGTAGACGTCTTTCCGGTTGACCAGCAGGAGCAGATCAGAACGCAGCTTGCCGGGAACCTGAAAGCCGTCATTTCACAGTTGCTAATACCCAAGGTTGGCGGCAAGGGCAGAGTTGCCGCGTTTGAGATTATGATCACCACGCCGGCCATCGGTCATATGATTCGTGAGAAGAAGACTCCGTCGATCACTTCGGCGATTCAGACCGGTATGCGCGACGGCATGAAAGCTCTGGACGATTCCCTGCTGGCGCACGTGCGGCGAGGGACAATCGAAAAGGAAGAAGCTTTGAGGTTGGCCGACAGGCCCGAGGAGATCATCGAGAAGCTGTCAGAGGGGACACAAGGCGACGGCAAGCAGGGCAAACACGCTCCTTCGCAGCAGGGGGCACCACCGCAACCCGCGCCTGCGGGTCAGCCTGGGGCGTCCGCACCTGCGGCAGGAGCTCAACCCGGCGCGCAGGTTCCGCCTCCGGGACAGCAGCGGCCGGTGCAAGGCCCAACCGGGCCAGGGCAACCGTCTGCTCAGCCCAGACCGGCGCCACCCGGCTACCAGCCCAGGCCCCCGCAGCCCGGCCAACCCGCGCCGGGTCAACCGGCGCAACCGGGTCAGCCGCGGCCAGGGCAACCGGGCCAACCAGGACAGCCGCCGGGCAACAACAGGAGATAGTCTCGGGCGAATGTCTGCGAGGCTCACGTCGGCGGATTTCCGGCTGACCGGCGTAGCACAATTCTGTGAGGAGATGAATTGAGTCTAGCTCAAACTGAGGAGAGCCCTATACAGGTCCGGCTGGAGGTCTTCGAAGGGCCTTTGGACTTGCTCCTCCATCTCATCCGCGATAACAAGCTGGACATATATGACATTCCGATCGCGAGCATAACCGAGCAATACCTCGAGTATCTCGCGATGATGGAGTCGATGGATTTGGACATCGCGAGCGAGTGGATGCTGATGGCAGCAACACTGCTTGAGATAAAATCGAGAATGCTGCTTCCGAAGGATCCCCAGCCTCAGGATGAGGAAGAGGCCGGAGATCCCAGGGAAGAGCTGGTGCAGCGGCTCCTGGAGTATGAGAAGTTCAAGAGCGCGGCCGATGTCTTTCGACAAAAAGAATCTGAACGATCGAGAGTGTATGTTCGTGCGGCAACAGGTACGGATTTTGAGTTCCGGCCTCAGTTCGATCTGTCGGACATAACTGCTCGCGATCTTCTGGTGGCGCTGCAGTCTGTGCTGGCCGATGTCGGCGAAGAGGAGATTACCACCATCCAAAGGCGGAAGATCTCCATCCGGATGCGCATTCGCGAGATGTACGGCCGAATTCGGGAGGCGGTGGGGGGTCTGCTGTTCTCCGAGCTGTTTGAGGATGCGCGCGATAGGGTCGAGGTGGTGCTTACGTTCATCGCTTTGCTTGAGTTGCTTAAGATGCGCAAGGTCCGCGCCAGACAGAAGGGGACCTTTGAACCGATAAGGATACACGCGTTGGTGGAGACAGATGAACTCGAATGACGGTAGGCTGGTGGAAGCCGACTTCAGTATAGAACGGATTGTTTCGCTGGAACTGGCGGCGGACGTGGCGGTCGCTGAACTGGCTGAGGTGACCCCGGACCTGCTCGTGGTCAACGAACGTCCTCTGGCCGAGCCGGACCACGTGCCGCCTCACAGAAACGGCAAGCTGGCATCCGTCATCGAGTGCATGCTTTTTGTCAGCAGCGAGCCGCTGTCGGTGGAGCAGATTGCGCAGAAGCTGGACTTGGAGCCGGAGCGGGTCTCGGAAGCAGTGGACAAACTTGAGACTGACCTGGCGGCGCGAAGCGGGCTTCAGTTGATACGCGTAGCGGGCGGATTGCAGATATCGACGCGCCCCGAGTACTCCGACTACTGTTCGATGATTCTTCAACCCGCTGCCAGGAAGCTTTCCACTGCCGCTCTGGAGACTCTGGCAATTGTGGCTTACCGACAGCCGTGTACGGTGCCGGAGATTGAGGCCGTCAGGGGTGTTTCCGTGGGCTCGCTTGTGCGGACGCTTGTCGAACGCGGGCTGGTGGCGGAGATGGGCAGAAAGCCGGTTCCGGGGCGTCCGATCCTCTACAAGACCACTCCCGAGTTTCTGGAGTACTTCGGACTTAACGACATATCCGAGCTTCCAGACATCGACATGCTGGCAGTCGAAGAGAGCAAGGCGAATGAGATTGCGGCGAGCGTGGAGCCTGTCCAGCCTCAGACGCAAGAGAGCACCGAATGAGAGCGCCTGGTCAGTTTCTACGGAATGCAGTGTTTGTCTTTGCAGTCGCCGCTGCTGTCTGCGGCGGCGCTGCCTGGTCGGTTGAGGTTGCTCCCAGCCCGGAGGCTCCCATCGCTGGACCGACGGTCGATCTCAAGACTGACTTTACTGTTCCTTCCACAGGCTCGGGCAAGGTCAAGCCACCGGCAATCGCGGCTGCGGCCGCGGTATTGATGGATGCGGACACGGGGCTGGTGCTCTACTCAAGACTACCTCACAAGAGGCTGCCAAATGCCAGCACGACAAAGATCCTGACGAGCGTGCTGCTGTTGGAGCATTGCGATCTTGACGAGCTCATCTGTGCCAGCAAGAAGGCATCGCTGACCCCATACACATCAATACACCTCCAGCCCGGCGAACAGATAAGCGCGCGAGATCTGTTGGCGGCGATGATGATCCGTTCCGCCAACGATGCGGCGGTCGCGGCGGCCGAGCACGTAGGTGGCACCGTGACTGCCTTTGCTGATATGCTCAACGAGAAGGCGGCCCAGATCGGCTGCACGAATACGCACTTTGTCACGCCAAACGGACTTCATCACAAGGATCACTACTCGTCTGCTTACGATTTGTGCCTGATGGCCAGGTACGCGTTTCAGTATCCCGAGTTCAACCAGATGACGCGCACGCGGAAGTACTTTCTGAACTCCCGCACAGTGAACCGCGAGGATCTGGTAGTCTTCTCCAAGTCCAATTTCATGAAGTACTTCCCGGGGGCCGACGGCGTTAAGACGGGATATGTGAAACAGGCGAAGTACTGCTTCGTCGGGAGCGCCACCAAGGGGAAATGGCGGCTGGTCTCCGCCGTGCTTGGCAGTGACAACGCTGCCAGAGATACCACGGCGCTGATGAGTTTCGGATTCACCAACTATGTGCCGTTTGTGGTGGCCAAAGCGGATACTATCTATGCCCGGGCGCCTGTGAAAGGCTCCAGCAGCCCCACCGTGGGAGCGGTGCCGGTTCGCGATCTGGCGGTCGTTGTCCCGCGCGCTGGAGCGCGCGTTGCCGCTGAGCTCTTCCTTGACCGCAACGAGGCTCCGATCGCCAAAGGCGAGCATCTGGGAACACTTCGCGTGAATGTGGATGGCAAGCCGGCCGGTTCGGTTGATCTCCAGGCTGTTGAAGATGTACCCGCGGGACTGCTTCACGGAGCCAGAATCGACAGGAAATGGCTGCTCACTGCTGTTGGCGTCGGTTGTCTGCTGATGGCTGGTAGGATATATGGAACAACGGCTGCAAAAAATTCTCGCCGCCGCAGGCGTAGGTTCTCGTCGTCATTGCGAAACACTTATGACGGAAGGACGCGTCGGCGTTAACGGCGTTCGCGTAACCGAACCTGGCTCGAAAGCGGACCCGGATACGGACGACATAACGGTTGATGGCAGGCCGATATCCGCGGGCCAACCGCGTGTATACCTGATGCTGCACAAGCCTGTTGGGTACACAAGCACCAGGTACGACGTTCACGCGGCAAAGACAGTTGTCGACCTGGTCAGGGACGTTGACGCGTTTGTATACCCGGTAGGGCGTCTGGACGTTGACACCTCAGGGCTCCTGATCCTCACTAACGATGGCGAATTCGCACAGGAGCTTACACATCCTTCGAGGCTGGTCGACAAACGCTACATCGCCGAAATCGATGGCCGCATAACCTCTCGCCACCTGGATCAGTTGGCCCGGGGTGTAGAGCTTGAAGACGGGATGACGGCGCCGGCAAGAGCTCGGTTGCTGCGCTACTCGACCAGCGATGGCGTCTCCTCGGTCGAGCTCATAATCCACGAAGGACGAAAGCGCCAAGTGCGCCGCATGTTCAAGGCAGTTGGCCACAGAGTCTTGAAACTACACAGGGCGGCCGTTGGCGAACTGGAACTGGGATCTCTCAAGCCTGGCCAGTATCGAGCGCTGACGCGAGGCGAAATCGCAAAACTGCGACGCAGACGCGATGTTTAGGCGGCAAACAAGGGTATAATTGTTCTTGAGAACCCCGATGGGGAGAGTTTGCACTTCTGGAGGCGAGAAATGAGAGCAGTGCTTGCGGCAGTAATTCTGTTTGCTCTGGCAATGCCTGTCCTGGCGGCAGTTGTTGTTGTGGAAACAAACCCGGCCAACTCCGCTCGGGACGTTGACCCGGCGCAGTGTGTTGTCACAGTCGTCTTCAGCGAGCCGCTGCGGACCGACAGTTGGTCGCTGGTCAAGAGCGACAAGGGCACGTTTCCCGAACTGGTGGGAGATCCCACATTTCCCGATCCGACTCGATGCGAGATCAGGGTGAAACTGAAGCCGGCCAAGAGATACGCCATCGGGATCAACAGCCCATCCAAGAAGGGCTTCGTGAGCGCGGCCGACTCTAAGAACAAGGTGGAGCCTTACGTTTTGGTATTCAGCACTGGCGGCGCTTTCGACTCGGCGGCCCCCAGTACCGTTGTGGAGCGAGCACCGAGCAGCCGTGCAGTCTCCGCGTCGACGCCCACCGGCAAGTCGTCTGCCAAGACGAAGACTGTGGCGTTTCAGATGTACCGGGACAAGACCGAAGACGCTTTTACGGCTCTGATCCCCAAAGGGTGGAAGGTTGAGGGCGGGATAGTACGCGTTGATCCTACCGCAGCCGGAGGCCCCGCGAACGCGATAGAGGCCAAGTTCGATTTCGCGGTCAAGAAAGACGATGCCGGAACGGTTATGATCCGTTGGCTGCCGCATACTTACTTCGCCGATCTGACCGGACAGATAGCCGCCCCAATGTTCCCGACTGGAAGCAACTACAACGGGATGACGGTCTGCCCTGTGATGGACGCCAAGTCGTTCTTGCTGAACGCTTTGTTTCCCAACCTGCGTCCTGGCGCCCAGAACGTAAAGGTGGTCGATACCAGGGACCTGCCGTCTGTGGCTGCCATCTCGAAGAAGATTTCTGACGAACTGCTCAAGAGCTCGCCAATCCCACTGGATTTCCAGTACAGCGCGGCTATGGCGACTGTGAACTACGACGAAGACGGGAAGAAGTACAAGGAAGTGCTCTTCACGGCGATCGAGGACAGGGGGCGGATGGTGTGCCAATGGAGCAACCGGAACACTGCCTGCGCGCGTGCGCCGTTCGACGAATACGATTCCTGGGAAGCCATAGGCAAAGAGATCGGCAATTCGATACAGTTCAACGCGAAGTGGGTTCTTGGTGAGATTCAGGGACAGGTCGAACGCAACGAGATAGTTGCCCGTACCCAAGCCGACATACAGGCGATTGAGAAAAGCATCGCCGAGAACCGCCAGAAGGTGAACTCGCAGATCAACCGCGACATGTACGAGACCCTGACGGACAACTATCGCTACAAGAACCCATATACTGGAAAGGTTGAAATCGGCTCAGGACTGATGGGCGAGCGCTATCAGAACGACAAGGGCGACGTGGTCTACACGCAGGATGTCAACGTCATCCACGATCTAAAAGGGAATGGTTTCAAGTTGACTACGCCGATGAAGTAGGTGATCTGGTAGCCGGCAGTCTGACTGGCGCTTCACTCTTCCTCCGTCGTGCGCACGTGTCCGCCGATGCTGGTCATAAGCTCCACGAATGTTGGGAAAGTCACTTCGACTGCCTCCGCTGTGTCGATAGTGGTTTCTCCATCAGAACTCAGGCCCGCCACTGCCAGAGACATCACCACTCGGTGGTCAGCATGCCCGTTCACTTCGGCCCCGCGAAGACTGCTTCTCCGAATAACCAGCCCGTCCGGCATCTCTTCGATGTCCGCGCCCATCTTCCGCAGCTCGTGGCACATGACGGCGATGCGGTCAGTTTCCTTGAGTCTGGCCTGAGCGACATTCACCAGCCGAGTCTCGCCTTCTGCGAAACACCCTGCCACCGCCATAGCGGGTAGAGCGTCAGGACAGTCTCCCAGGTCGAAGGCGGCCCCAGTAAGGTCGCCTCCCGTAATTCGAACCTCCGATGTTCCCTTCTCGACGCGGCAGCCCATGGCTGCAAGCATATCCACTACTACTTTGTCCGCCTGCGAATCGGACATGTCGAGGCCCTTGAGAGTCAGAGACGCGCCTGTGACGGCGGCAGCAACCAGAAAGAACGTGGCCGAGCTGAAGTCGGAAGGTATGGTCTTTTCGAATCTCCTGTATTGCTGGCGGCCGGGCACAGTGAACGTGCGGTAGTTTTCACACACGACGTCAACCCCGCACTCTTTGAGCCAGCGCAGAGTCATCTCCACATACGGCTTCTCGACCAGATTGTCCACTTCTATCACGGTGTCGCGTTCAGCGGCCGGGCAAGCGATCAAGAGGCTGGAGAGGTACTGGGAGGTCTTGCTTCCGTCCAGGCGTGTGCGTCCGCCTTTGAGCCGTCCGCGAACGATAACAGGCGCGCACCCGTTGCCTCTGGTTGACTCGACGGAAGCCCCTAACTCGTTTAAGGCAGCGATCAGCGGGGCAGCGGGTCTCCTGCGTATCTGCTGATCTCCCGTCAAGACCGTGCAACCGTCGCAGAGAGCGGCGAGTCCCATCGCGATGTACAGGCTTGTGCCGGAGTTGCCGACGTCTATCACGTCTTCCGGCACCTGTGGAGCTCCCGCGAAACCTCGTACAGCCCAATCCTCCGCGCCGCCGACAATCCCCGCACCGAAAAGATTGCAGGCGTCGATTGCCGCCTCTGTATCCGACGACAGCAGCGGTCTTCGCAACACGGATGTCCCCTCAGCCAGCGAGCCGAGCACGAATGCGCGTATTGAGTGTGATTTTGAACCTGGAATCTCGACCGACCCAGAGAGTCTGGAGCGCAAGACTGATAGCTTCATTATTTATTGAGCTTAGCGGAAATCGACGCAAACGTCAAGCCGTCCGCGTGGGATGGTGCGCTCGGCGTGGCGCTGGGGACTACTCGGTCTTGGTGTCCGATCTTGTCCCCTGCGGCGAGCCGCCGACCAAGCAACCGGCGAGGCACTTGTCAGTGCAGTCTCCTGCGCACGGTTCCGCGTGGACTGTGACACGGGTCTCGGGTAAGCTGTTCCGAATCTTCTCAACCACTGCATCGGCAATCTCGTGTGACTCATCTACGGTGGTTCCCGATCTGATCATGAGATGCAGTTCCACGAATCTTTCGGAGCCGGACTTGCGCGTGCGCAGGTTGTGGAATCCCATTATCTGCGCGCTGCAGTTGGAGACGCAGTCACGGATGGACTGCTGCTCCTCGGGCGGCAGACTCACGTCAAGCAGGTCGCGGGCGGAGGCCTTGGTCAGATTGTATGCTGCTCTTATTATGAGTCCGGCCACGAGGATAGCTGCCACAGGGTCAATCCATTGGAGGTTAACTCCGGGGGCTACAGACCGTCCGATGGCTATGACGGCCAGGCCGAACATAACCCCGGCCGATGTGAATACATCAGTCCTCAAGTGCCAGGCATCCGCCTTCAGAGCCACGGAATCGGTCGCCTCGCCTACTTTGAATAGCATATGGGAAACAAGGATGTTGACCACGGTCGACACAAACATAACTGCCACACCCAGGACAGCCTCGTGCATATGCTCGGGGTGCAGCAGCTTTTTGACTGCCTCATAGATGATCCATCCGGCAGCGATGAATATGAGCAGCGCCTCAATGGTGCCGGAGACGTTCTCCACTTTGCCGTGACCAAACGGGTGCTCTTTGTCTGCGGGCACCCCGGAGGTTCTGACGGCGAAAAGGGCAATCATTGCCGCCAGCAGGTCGACTCCGGAGTGGATAGCTTCCGAGATCACGGAAACCGACCCGATCATCAATCCCACGGTTAGCTTCAGCGCCACCAGGCCGCTATTGGAAACCACCGAAAGCGCCGCGACGCCAGTTTTGCGTTTCTGAGAATCCACGTTCCTCTCCCAAGTGTGCAAAAAGCCCTGCGGGCTTTGATCTAAGTCCCACAGGGCTTCATATCCTGCTGCCTCACCACTTGGCCCAGCCGCACCCGTCGAATACCAGGGTCGCCTGATCTTAGCTGTTAGTTTAGTTTGTTCGCCGTGGCCTGTCAAGTTAAGGACGTCTGCAACGGGATGCAGGCGTCCTTAACCCGGGCTTGACTTGGGCGGTGTATATCTCTATTCGTTGAAGAATCTGTTCAGAAGTCCGTTGAACGCGGCCGCATGGCGAGCTTCGTCCTTGCAGGCTTCATGGATGGCGTCGTGTATCGCATCCTGATTCTCGATCTTGCTCCTGACCGCGATGCCCTTCTTACCGCTGTTTGCTCCAGACTCGCCGGCCACAAGCTTCTCCAGGTTCTCTTTCGTGCTTTCCGATATTCCGCCCAAGAGCTCACAGAACCTGGCCGCATGATGGGCTTCTTCCCAGGCTATCCGCTTCATTGTTTCGGCGACCTCCGGATAGCCTTCGCGCTCGGCCTGTCTGGCCATCGCGATGTACATTCCCACTTCGGCGCTCTCGCCCTGGAACTGCATCGTCAGATCGTCTTCAAATCCCGATCCCCTGGCCACTCCGAGCTTGTTGTAGTCGACAATCTGCAGAAGCCCCTGCTCTGCCTGCAGAAGGTCGAACTTCTCTTTCGGGGCCCGGCAATTGGGGCATTGGCTGGGAGCCTCGGTCCCATCGTGAACGAATCCGCAAACACCGCATCTCCACTTCATAGTTGCTGTTGAATCTCCTTTTGTTATTTGAGAGTTGCTGTAATGCGCCGACCTCTATTCTCGAGCGCATTCTCCGCATATCCCCTGGACGAGGATATCGGACACCTGAAACTGGTCCGGCAGGTCCTCCGGAGCCTCAATCTTTCCTACATCCCAGACACGTTTGCATTTGACGCAGATTGCGTGTTCGTGATCCGAAGTGTCCGGGTCGAAATGAGCCCGATGCTCAAGGCCCTCTATCCGGCGCACGAACCCCATCTCCTCAAGGGTGTCGAGAGTGTTATAGATTGTAGCAGGAGCGACGCAGCCGATCCGCTTACGCACTTCCGCCACGATCTCCTCCGCGGCGGGATGGGTTCTGTTGCCCGACAGTATCTCCAGCACGGCTCGGCGCTGGGCTGTCATACGCGCTCCCGCTTTGTGGAGACGAAGCTCAGCTTCATCCGGCTGCAGCATTGCGCCGTAGGCACTGCGTCGCGTGGTCATCGTGCTAACGAACCTCTTTGGCCAAAACCTGCAGAAGAGTTTCGTCCAGAGCCGCATCAGCCTTGGAGTCTAAGCCGGCCAGAAGCGCTTTGGCGCCAGCCAGATCGCCAGCAGCCACCATATCCTTTAGGCTCGACACTTCGTCAGGCATAAGGTCAATCTTGAGACTGCCGGAATCATTGTTCACCATCACGCATCCAATGCCTGTTTCGGGGCAGACATCGTACTGCAGTTCTTCAGACATAAGGCATCTCCTTTCCGGCTAGTGCCGGACGTTACTTGGTACGCCTACAAGTTTAGCATATGTCTAATTAAAAATCAAGCTCAGTTCTGACTGGGAGGCGCATACCAGGACAATGGCAAACAACAATACTGTGCAGTTTGGTATTCCCGCAGAGTGCCAGAACCGTGGGTCTCCCGAGCCTATGCGATTTGACATGATCGCATGTTTTCGGCTATACTTTCCGGAGCGTGTTGAGTAATGGCACAATCTAGCACGACTGAATCAGGGGCTCAACTGACGTCCAGCTTTGCGGTCGGGGGACGGGATCTGGATACCCCCGTGCAGTTCGCGAAGGGTGTAGGGCCGCGTGTGGCTAGCATCCTTGAGAAGCTGGGCATTTTTAGTGTACGGCAGCTTTTGTACCATTTTCCCAGACGCTATGAGGACCGAACTCAGTTTGCTAGAGTGGCCCAGCTCGAACACGGCGATACTGCGACCGTACGGGGAGTGGTAATTGCCGCCGACAACGTCAAGACCAGGGGAAGCCTGGTGCTGACAAAAGCGGTGGTCGAAGACGGTTCCGGGGTGATAGTGCTCACCTGGTTCAACCAGAAGTTCCGCAAGGAGCAGTTTCTGAAGCTCAGAGGCAAGCAGGTTATTGCCTACGGCGCTGTGACTGCCGACCGATGGGGACTGTCGATGGCGAACCCGGACTGGGAGGTCTACTCCGAGGAGTCTGACCCTCTGGCGAGTGGCAGGGTCGTGCCGGTCTACGCGCTGACCGAAGGTCTGTTTCAGAACCAGTTGAGAAAGATTCTGCGGGGCACGCTGGACGCGTACGCTTCGTCGGTGAGGGAGACTCTGCCCGAGGATCTGCGCGACAGACTGGATCTGATGGACATCTCGCAGGCGCTCACGAATATCCACTTTCCCGAAAGCTGGGAAGCGATGGAAGCGGCGAGAAACCGGCTGGTTTTTGAGGAGCTGTTCGTGCTCCAGTTGATGCTGGCAATGCGCAAGCGTGAGAGTCAGGCTCCGGGCGCGGGCATAGGCTTCCGGAGGCCCGAGAGCTTTGACGAAGAATTGAAGCAGCTTCTGCCTTTTGATCTGACCGGGGCACAGCAGCGCGTGATAGGCGAGATCGCCGCCGACATGGCAAGGCCGCTGTGCATGAACCGGCTGCTTCAGGGTGACGTCGGGTCGGGGAAGACCGCTGTCGCCCTGGCCGCGATGCTCATGGCCGTGCGCAACGGATACCAGACCGCGCTGATGGCGCCGACGGAGATTCTGGCCGAACAGCACTACCTGGCCATTAGTCGGATGGTCGAGAGCTTGAGTCTGCTGGGTTTCTCCGTGGACCTGTTGACCGGGAGCCTTCGCGCAAAGCAGCGCAGGGAAGTGCTCGAGAGGGTCGCATCGGGCGAGACCCGTATTGTTATTGGGACTCACGCCCTGATACAGGAAGGCGTGGACTTCCAACGGCTCGGGCTTGTGATAGTTGACGAGCAGCACCGGTTCGGGGTTATGCAGCGGGCCGCGCTGATGGACAAAGGGTTGACGCCTGACATGCTGGTGATGACGGCGACGCCAATTCCGCGAACATTGACATTGACCGTATATGGGGACTTGGACATTTCGATCATCGACGAGCTCCCTCCCGGCCGAAAGCCGGTGAAGACGCACTGGAGGAACATCGGCCAACGCAGGAGAGTATATGAAGGCGTCGGTCAGGTGATTGCTAAGGGAAGACAGGCTTACGTTGTGTGCCCTCTGGTTGAAGAGAGCGAGAAGCTGCAGGTGCGGGCGGCCAGCGAACTTGCGGAAGAGCTGCAGAGTAAGGTCTTTCCGGACTTGCGCGTCGGCTTGATGCACGGACAGATGAAGACTGACGAAAAGGACCGGGTGATGGCCGACTTTCGTGACGGGAAGATCGACATACTGGTCTCCACCACAGTAATCGAAGTTGGGGTAGACGTGCCTAACGCGGCGGTTATCGTGGTGGAGGATGCGGACAGGTTCGGGCTGGCACAGCTACACCAGCTCAGAGGCAGGGTGGGCCGAGGCGAGCATCAGTCTTTCTGCGTGCTGATATGCGAGGGCAACAGCGAAGACAGCATCAAGAGGATGCAGGTGATGTCGTCCACCAATGATGGTTTTGTCATCGCAGAAGAGGACCTCAAGCTCCGAGGCGCCGGTGATCTTGGTGGAACCAAGCAGACTGGGGAGCCCACGTTGCAGATAGCTGACATTTTTCGGGACATTGGCGTGCTGGAAACAGCGCGCAAAGAGGCCCTTGAGACTATTGAACGTGATCCCAGTCTGGCAAGTCCTCAATATGCCAGCCTGAGAAAGACTTTGATGCAGAAACACGAGGCGCTGCAGTTGGTGGCGGTAGGCTAGAAGGACAGATATGCAGCGGACACGCGACGGGCGTGGACGCGGAATGAATGGGAAGAGCAAATGCTTAGAGCCGTATATCCCGGCAGTTTCGACCCGGTGACCAGCGGGCATCTGGACATTATCGAGCGAGCGGCCAATGTTTTCGACGGCGTAGTTGTGGCGGTGGCCGTCAACATGGAGAAGAAGCCTCTCTTCACAGTCGAAGAGCGAGTCGAGATGCTTCGATCGGCATGTGGACACTTGAGAAATGTTCAGGTAGACTATTTCGGAGGCTTACTGGTAGACTATGTGGAGAAACAGCAGGCCAGAGTAGTTGTCAAAGGGCTTCGAGCCATATCTGACTTTGAGTTTGAGCTGCAGATGGCTCTGATGAACAAGCGACTGAATGAAAACGTGGAAACGCTTTTCATGATGACCAGCGCGGAGCATTCGTTCTTGAGCTCGGGCATGGTGAAAGAACTGGCAGAGTTTGGTGTAACCCTTACAGGATTGGTTCCACCCTGCGTGGAACAGAAACTTACTGACAAGATTGAAAAAACTAAGCGGGAGGCGCAGCGATGATAGGTGAGGAAACGGTCGAGACGCGGAAAGTTCCTTTTGTGGTTCCCGGGACGCCCAGGGAAGACATTCTGAAGTTGCTTGATGGCCTGGAGGACCTGGCCGACAGCGCGAATTCCCTTTTTGGGAAGGCTTGGGGAGTGGACTTGGAAGAGTTCCACATGCTTACCAACAAAATCAGGGCATCGCTGCCGGACGAGATGCGTAAGGCTACTCGCGTTGCCAACGACTCAACCAACATCGTCGCGGCTGCTCGCGAGGACGCCGAGTCCATTCTGGAGAAGGCTCGCAGAGACTCTGAGGCCGCGCTTAATGAGGCCAGACAGACGGCAGCCAAGCTGATCGATTCCAGCGAAGTCAATCGGCTAGCGAAAGAACAGGCTCAGGAGATTCTCAACGGAGCGGAGTCCGCAGCCCGTGACATTCGCAGGGGAGCCGATGAATATGCCAGGGAAGTCCTTGCAGCCATCGAGAATCACCTTGCCAAGGTGATGGGTGCCTTGCAGAAGGGCCGCGAGAAGCTGGAGAATCGGATTGACATCCAGCATTCCGCGGAGCCAATCATTCCAATGGGAAGAGGCGTGGGACGGTAGCTGGCATCATGCGCTTCGCGGACAGATGTCCCGAAGCGTCTCGAGCAAGTCTTCGGGGCACGCGCCCGCGAAGTATTCACCTGAGGCCCTTTTTTCGGGCTGCGTAGTACAGGCCCGCAACTATGCCTCGGTGTGTAGTGAGGCTTTGAGGAACAATGACCAAATCAGGCGTAATGGAAACCATCTATGCCAAGGCCAGGGCGGCACGCAAGCGCATCGTCCTTCCTGAGGCAGAAGATGTGCGGACAGTCAAGGCTGCGCAAAGCGTAGCTGAGCAGGGACTGGCCGATGTCATACTGGTGAACCCGATCGACAAGATCGAGGCTGCTTGCAGGGAGTCGGGCGCCGACGTGTCCGGGTGCAGTGTTGTGGACCCGGTGAAATCCGACCTGTATGACGGCTTCTGCGAGACTTTCTACGAGATGCGTAAAGCCAAAGGCGTCACTCCGGAGAAGGCCCGCGAGATAGTAGCCGACCCTCTGTATTTCGGGTGCATGATGGTCCACGCCGGAGAGGCTGATGGTCAGGTTTCGGGCGCGACGCACTCGACCGCAGATACGGTTCGACCGGCGCTGCAAATACTCAAGACAGCTCCGGACTGCAAGCTGGTCTCAAGCTTCTTTGTCATGATTGTTCCGGACTGCGAGTATGGCGAGAACGGAGTTCTTCTCTTTGCGGACTGCGGCCTCGTCATTAACCCGAACGCCGAAGAGCTTGCGGAGATCGCGATTCAGAGCTCGAAGACCATGAATTCGCTGCTTGGGTTTGATCCCAAAGTTGCGATGCTCTGCTTCTCTACGAAGGGCAGCGCGTCCGACCCGATAGCGGACAAAGTCATTGAGGCAACCAAGATCGCGAGGCAGAGACGTCCCGACCTGAACCTCGACGGAGAGCTGCAGGGGGATGCGGCTCTTGTCGATTGGATCGGGCAGAAGAAGGCCCCAGGCAGTCCCGTGGCCGGCAAGGCGAATGTGCTCATATTCCCGGATTTGAACGCGGGCAATATATGCTACAAGCTGACTGAAAGGCTGGCTAAGGCCGAGGCATACGGGCCAGTCTTGCAGGGACTGCGCAGACCAGTAAATGATCTGTCCAGGGGCTGCGATGTAGAAGACATTATCAATGTGGCGGCAATAACGGCGGTGCAGGCAATTTAGATGAAGGTTCTCGTTTTAAACAGTGGGAGTTCTTCCCTCAAATATCAGTTGATTGACTCGGAGACAGAAGAGGCAATCGCGAAAGGCATAGCGGAGCGCATTGGTGTGCCGGGGGGCGGCGGCAACGTAAAGCTGGAAATGGCTGACGGCCGCGGCGCCCAGGTCGGGGTCGTGATGAATGATCACGACGAGGCGATGAATCAGGTTTTCGCGTTGCTCACCGACCCGAACAATGGGGCGGTCAGCGGCGTCGGTGAGATTTCTGCAGTTGGGCACCGGGTGGTTCACGGGGGCGAGAAGTTCGTTAGCTCCATACTGGTCAACAACGGCATAGTTGATGAGATCGACAAGATGAGCGCCTTGGCGCCTCTCCACAATCCGCCCAACCTGCAAGGCATTCGTTCGTGTATGAAGCTTATGCCTGGCGTGCCGCAAGTCGCGGTGTTCGATACGGCTTTCCATGCGACCATGCCCGAATACGCATACACCTACGCCCTGCCTTTGGGAATGCGCAACGAGCACGGCATCCGCAGGTACGGATTCCACGGGACTTCTCACAAGTACGTTGCTCGGCAGGCGCAGAAGATACTGGCCGAACGCGGACTCGATCAGGCCAGGACCAGAATCATCACGGCTCACCTGGGAAACGGATGCAGCATGGCGGCGGTTGTGGGCGGAAAAGTCGTAGATACCAGCATGGGAATGACGCCCGCCGAGGGCCTGGTCATGGGAACTCGCAGTGGGGATCTTGACCCGGCTATCCTGCTGTTTCTAGCGAGGGAGCTCGGGCACAGCCATGATGAAGTTGATGATCTGATCAACAAGAAGAGCGGTCTGCTGGGAGTGTCCGGCCAGTCGAGCGATATGCGCGATATCGAAGCAGCTTCGGAGGCGGGAGACGGGCGGGCTGAACTGGCTCTGCAAATATTCTGCTATCGCATAAGAAAGTATATTGGCGCGTACACCGCCGCGATGGGCGGGGTGGACGCGGTTGTTTTTACGGGGGGAATTGGCGAGAACTGCTGGTTTGTTAGGGCCAGGGTTATGGCGGGTCTTGAGGCGCTTGGCATGGAACTTGACCCGGCAAAGAACAAAGGGTGTCGAGTTCTTGCCGACCTGAGCACAGATGCCTCCCCAGCCAGGGTTCTGTTGATCCCGACAAACGAAGAACGGATGATTGCCAGAGAGACCGTGCAGGTTGTGTCCGGGAACGAGAGAAACACCTAGGTGATTCACGGTGGCTAACTTGTCTGGTAGTCCCGACATTCCTGTCGGGCGGCGCCGGAAAAGAGTGTCCGGCCTACCGTAGCCATCGGATGCAGTTCTTGAACCGTGAATTGTCTGGAAGAAGTGTCGCTCACGCGCCCGGTATCGGGGATCGAGAACGAGGTGTGCCGAGAGGTGCTATGAAACTTGACCTGACCGAGATAGCCTTTCACCTTGGCAAGCGGAACAGCTACGAGATTAACGAACCTCCGCTTGAGGACGAGGAGAGCGGTCTGCGCTGCGTTGAAGGGATAACCGGCAAGGTGTCTTTTGCGAACACGGGTAGCGTGATAGTAGTGCGCGGGCGTTTTCAAACTGCTATCGAAGTCGACTGCACGCGTTGTCTGAGTGCGTTCCGCATGGATGTTGACCTGCCCATTGAGGAAGAACTGCCGCTGGCTTCGCCGGTGGCGACGACGGATGAAGAGTCGGAGGACGAACTGCCGGAGGAAGAGAAGGAGCCGTTGTTCTTGGACAATGTGTTCAATCTCTCGGAGTATCTGAGGCAGGCTATAGTTGTTTCGGTCCCGATTCGAACACTGTGTTCTGAGCAGTGCCCTGGTTTGTGCCAGCGCTGTGGAAAGAACCTGAACGAGGGCCCGTGCCAGTGCGAGCCGGAAGAGGCTGATTCGCCGTTCGCTGCGCTTAAGTCTCTACTGGAAGAACCAGGTGGAGAAGACACACGGGCTGGAAGTGAAAACACGGCCCGGCGAAAGCCGGGCAATACAGGAGAGTGATAGACAATGCCTCTGCCAAAAAGGCGACATTCCAATCAGCGCACCCGTTTGCGCAGAACTCACTACAAACTGCACGTGCCGACCGTCATTGACTGCCCACGTTGCCACGCGCCGGCACAGCCGCATCACGCGTGCCCGTCCTGCGGTTACTATGATAACCGACTGGTGGTCAATGTCAAGGAAAGCAAAAAGGGAGGCGAGTAGCGAGTCACCGATTTGGTTGATCTCGTAAACCGCGTATGAGAATTGCTGTCGACGCGATGGGCGGTGACTTCGCGCCTGCTGAGATAGTCAAAGGCGCTGCGCTGGGGGCCAGAACCTACGGCGTCGATGTAGTGTTGGTGGGAGATGAATCTGCGGTCAAGGCTTATTTGACACAGGAGGACGTCTCGTCGAATCGGATTACCATCCGGCACGCATCCGATGTGATTGGCATGGATGAACACGCCGCTGCTGTGCGTACCAAGAAGGACGCGTCGGTAGTGGTTGCCGCCACGCTGGTCAAGGACGGTGAAGCCGATGCGATGATAAGCGTCGGTAACACTGCCGCTGCCATGGCCGTGGCTACGCTCAAGCTCGGAAGGATTGAGGGCATTGACAGGCCTGCGATCGCCACGGTGATGCCTGGGCGGATGGGGCCCACGATCTTGCTCGATGCAGGCGCGGTGGCCGACTGCAGTGTGGATAACCTTCTGCAGTTCGCGGTGATGGGCGCAGTCTACGCCGAGAAGGTTTTGTCGATAAGCAACCCTCGAGTGGCGCTCCTTTCCATTGGCGAAGAAAAAAGCAAGGGCAATGAGCTTACTCGCGCCACACACGAGGAACTGGCAAGAAGCAGTCTGAACTTCGTTGGCAACGTCGAAGGCAGACACGTCTTCTCCAGCACAGCGGATGTGATTGTGGCTGATGGCTTCGCGGGCAACGTGGTCTTGAAGGTGTCTGAAGGACTGGCCGAGCACGTAGTAGCTTTGGTCAAGGACGACCTGAAGGGACATCCCCTGGCCTGGATACCGCTGGCTCTGCTCAGTCCGCTGCTCAATCGCTTGAAGGGCAAACTGGACTACACGGAGTACGGCGGCGCTCCGCTGCTGGGTCTCAATGGAATCTGCATTATCGGCCACGGGCGTTCGAACGCCAAGGCCATGGCTAGCGCGGTCAAGGCGGCTCGAGAAGCCGTAGCGAGCGGGGTTATTGAATCAATCAGAGAGTCAGTCACCGGCGATAAGGCTGGTAGCGTAGCTCAGACCGTCTGATCAAGAGTCAGACAAGGCAGGGAGTGGGTAAACGGCGACTATGGGTGAAGTAAGGCGTGCCGGGATAATCAGCACGGGGTCGGCTGTTCCAAGCAGGGTATTGACCAATGCCGATCTTGAGAAGATAGTTGATACCTCTGATGAGTGGATCACGAACATGACCGGCATCAAAGAACGCCGGATGGCGGAGGAAGGCGAGAACACGTCCGACTACGCTGTCAGGGCGGCTCGTGTCGCTTTGGATCGGGCAAACTTGAAGCCTGCTGACCTTGACATGATCATCGTGGCGACGGTGACACCGGATATGCCATTTCCTTCCACAGCTTCGATCGTGCAGCACGCTCTGGGTGCAACCAGCGTGCCCGCATTCGACCTTGGTGCTGGCTGTTCAGGCTGGGTCTACGGGCTTTCAGTTGCCAACGGTCTCGTAAGCTCGGGGGTGTATGAGCGGGTGCTTGTCATAGGCGCTGATCTTCTCACCCGCATCACAAACTGGACGGATCGCTCCACGTGCATCCTGTTCGGCGATGCGGCCGGGGCCGGCATAGTGGCGCCGGTGGACTCCGACTGCGGGATGTTGGATTTTAGACTAGGCTCGGACGGAGGAGGCGCCGAACTGCTCAAGGTAGCGGTTGGTGGCAGCAGGAAGCCGTGCACTTACGAAGACCTGGATAACCACGCAGACAAGCTCTACATGGAAGGCCGTGAAGTATTCAAGTTTGCAGTCAAGATTCAGGGCGAGGCCATTGAGCAAGTGCTTGAGAGCGCCGGACTGAAAACCGATGATGTGGACCTGGTGATTCCGCACCAGGCGAACATCCGCATCATAGACTCAGCGATAAACCGCCTCAATATCCCTTCAGACAAGTTCTATGTGAACGTCCACAAGTATGGCAACACTTCCGCCGCCTCTATTCCGCTGGCTCTTGATGAGGCTATTGCGGAGGGGAGAGTCAAGAAGGGCGATTGCGTGGCGCTGGTTGGTTTTGGAGCTGGTCTCACCTGGGGGGCCGGAGTCATGAAATGGGCGTACTGAGCGGGAAGAAGCTGGGGTTTGTGTTTCCGGGGCAGGGATCGCAGGCCGTCGGGATGGCACGTGATCTGGTGCAGAACTGCGCATCCTCTGCCAGGCTTTTTGAGCAGGCTGAGGCAATTTGCGGGGCTGGCTTTACGGCTTTATGCTTTGACGGCCCGGAAGAGGAGCTGACGCGGACCATCAACACGCAGCCTGCGCTCTATGTGGCATCGGCAGCCGCCCTTGCCGCCGTATCTGAAGCGGGATACCAACCGAGTGTGACCGCCGGACACAGCGTGGGCGAGTATGCCGCGCTCTATGCAGCCGGAGCGTTCAGCTTTGAGGATGGCCTGAAGCTCGTGCGTGCTCGTGCTGAACTTATGAACCGGGCTGCGGAATCGAATCCCGGCGGTATGGCGGCGATCGTCGGTCTGGCGGGCGAAAAGGTGAAAGAAGCTGTCGCCAGGGCCGCTGATGCGGGAGTAGTGGTTGCCGCCAACTTCAATAGCCCGGTGCAGACGGTCATATCGGGAGAACGCGACGCGGTCAAGAGGGCCTGCGAGATAGCATCCGAAATGGGCGCGAGGAGAGCGATACCGCTTGCCGTAAGCGGAGGCTTTCATTCGCCCCTTATGCGGGAGGCGTCTGACGGCCTGGCAGAAATGCTGAGCCTTGCGCCGATAAGCGACACGCATATTCCGGTGGTGGCTAACGTAACGGCCGAACCTGAGACCGCTTCTGCGCAGATCAGGGAAAACCTGGCGAGCCAGTTGACTGGCAGTGTGCGGTGGGTCGAGTGCGTGGAGAAAATGGTCTCGATGGGCGTCGAGACGTTTGTGGAAGTCGGTCCCGGTACAGTGCTGGCGGGGCTGATCAAGAAAATCGTTGCCGACGCTGAGGTTGTGTCGGTCGGGGATTGGCCTGCAGTGCAGGCGATTTGAGCATGGTCTCCGCACGGAACAGCCCTGGCAAGAGTTCAGGGCGATGTGCGGCGTATATCGGGAGGTGAGTTCTTGTTACTTGAAGGCAAAGTTGCACTGATAACCGGGGCGGGTAGAGCGGGCAAAGGCATAGGACGGTCCATAGCCCTGCGTCTCGCCCGGGAGGGTGCGAAGATAGCTATCGCTGATTTCGTGCCCGATGCCGCAGATTCGGTGGCCAGAGAAGTCGAGGCGCTGGGCGTTGAAGCGCTGGCCCTCTATGGCAGCGTGTCTGCTACGGCTGATGTGGATGCGATGGTCAAGTCTACACTTGACAAATTCGGAAAAATCGATATATTAGTCAATAATGCCGGGATAACCCGGGACAACCTTCTGATTCGGATGTCCGAAGAGGAGTGGGATATGGTGCTGGACACGAACCTCAAGGGAGTGTTCACTTGCACCAAGGCCGTGGCCAGAGAGATGATGCGTGCCAGATCAGGCAAGATTGTCAATATGGCCAGCGTGATGGGTATGGTTGGGAACGCCGGTCAGGCGAACTACTCCGCAAGCAAGGGCGGAGTGATTGCGTTGACAAAGACCAGTGCGAAGGAACTCGGTTCCCGTGGGGTCAATGTCAACGCGGTGGCTCCCGGCTTTATCCAGACAGTGATGACCGACGAAATGCCCGAGGATGCTAAAGCGAGCATATCAGACCAGATACCGCTCAGGCGCCTGGGCACTCCGGAGGATGTCGCGGAAGTGGTGCTGTTTTTGTGCACCGATGCCGCAAGCTATATCACCGGACAGGTGATCGCCGTAGACGGCGGAATGGTTATGTAGGAGGATAAATAATTTGGCTACGACTCTGGAACGCGTGAGAAAAGTTGTTGTTGACAGGCTGAAGGTAAGCGAAGATGAGGTTACCGAATCAGCATCTTTCACTGATGATCTCGGAGCTGATTCACTCGACGTTGTGGATCTGGTGATCGGTTTTGAGGACGAGTTCGAGATTTCCATCCCGGACGAAGAGGCCGAGAGGATTCAGAACGTTCAGCAGGCAGTGCAGTATATCGAAGAGAAGATACCTGCCTGACGGACAAACCGGACCGTCTCGCCAGCCCTGAGTGGCCGGTGAGGACGGGAGCAAGTTGAGAACCTGATTATCCCGGGCTGTGTACGCCTCTGCTGCACGGTCTGGGATAATCAAGTATATCGAGAGGGCTTAATGCAGAATAAACGGGTAGTCATAACTGGTCTTGGGGCCATAACTCCGCTTGGCAAGACAGTGGACGAGTTTTGGCAGTCCATCATCGCCTGCAAGAATGCGATAGGGCCGATAACGAAATTCGACGCGTCTCAGCACAGCACGACCATAGCGGCTGAGATCAAAGATTTCGACCCGGCCGAGTACGTTGACCCCAAGTTGGCGCGCCGTATGGACGTATTCACGCAGTATGCGGTTGCCGCGGCGCTCGACGCGCTGAAAGACAGTGGGCTTGAGATCACTGACGAGAACGGACCGGAAATTGGCGTGCTTATGGGAAGCGGAATTGGAGGAGTCGAGACGTGGGAGACCCAGCAGAAAGTCATTGACGCCTCCGGGCCCAAGCGGGTCAGTCCGTTCTTCGTGCCGATGCTGATCGCGAATATGGCCAGCGGAATCATTGCCATACTGACTCAGGCCAAGGGCCCGAATATGGCAGTTGTTACCGCCTGTGCCACAGCGTGCCACTCCGTAGGTGAGGCGTGGCACATGATCAAGCGTGGAGACGCGATCGCCATGTTAGCGGGGGGGTCGGAGGCAGCCATAAGGCCGCTTTCCTGTGCCGGGTTCTGTAACATGAAGGCTTTCTCCACGCGCAACGACGATCCCGAGCACGCGAGCAGACCGTTTGACAAGGACCGAGACGGGTTTGTGATGGGCGAAGGCGCGGGCACGCTGGTGTTGGAGGAACTTGAGCACGCAAAGTCCAGAGGCGCAAAGATATACGCGGAGTTGATTGGCTACGGGCTTTCAGCGGACGCGCACGATATGGTGGCCATACACAACGCCGGAGCGACGCGAAGCATGCTCAACGCGATCAGGAGCGCGGGGATCGAAGCTAGTCAGATCGACTACATCAACGCCCACGGAACGTCGACTGTGGTTGGAGACCCTGAAGAAAGCAAGGCAATTGAACAAGCTCTCGGTGACCACGCAAAGAACGTTATGGTAAGCTCTACGAAGTCCATGACTGGCCATCTTCTGGGGGCCGCCGGTGCGGTCGAGAGCATAGCTTGCATAAAGGCTCTGACAGAACAAGTGGTGCCACCCACTCGCAACCTGGTGGAGCCGGACCCGGAATGCCGGCTCGACTATGTGCCGAATGAAGCACGCGAAGCCAAAGTGGAGTATGTTCTGAACAACTCCTTTGGATTCGGTGGGCAGAACGGATCGCTTATATTCAAGAAGTTCCGCGAATAGGATGTCCGGCAGCCGCAAGGCTGCTGCAGATTTGATGGAGGAGTCAATCCAGATGAGCATATCTCAGAGAGCATTCAGAATAAACCCCTCACCGACACTTGCCATAACGGCAAAGGCCAAGGCCATGAAGGCCTCGGGCATCGACGTTATCTCGTTCGGGGCAGGAGAGCCCGACTTCGACACACCGGACTTCATTAAGAACGCGGCTGTCGAGTCTCTACAGGCGGGCTTTACCAAGTATGCGCCCACTTCAGGCACCCCTGAGCTGAAGAAAGCGATATGCGAGAAGCTCAAGCGCGAGAACGGCCTGGAATACGAACCCAAGAACATCATCGTGTCGCTGGGCGCGAAACACTCGATCTACAACGCAGTGCTTGCGCTCATTGATCCGGGTGACGAGGTGATCATACCTGCCCCATACTGGGTCAGCTATCCTGAGATAGTGGGTATGGCCGATGGCAAATCGGTCTACATCGAGACTGACGAGAGCACCGGTTTCACGGCGAGCATTGACCAGATCAGGGCGGCAGTCACTCCGCGGACAAAGATGCTTATTCTCAATAGTCCATCAAATCCTACAGGCGGAGTCTACAGCCGCAGGCAAATCGAGGAGATTGCGGCTCTGGCTGTGGAGAAGGGCTTCTACGTGCTGTCCGACGAGATATACGAGAAGATCATCTACGATGGACTTGAGCACGTCAGCGTCGCGTCTTTCGGCGAGGAGATCAAGAAGCTCACCATCACAGTAAATGGTCTCTCCAAGGCATACTCAATGACTGGGTGGCGTCTGGGTTATGTCGCGGCCGAAAAGGCGATTGTCGACGCTATGGACGCCATACAGGGGCACAGCACCTCCAACCCGGTGTCGTTTACTATGCCCGCCGCGACAGCGGCCCTGAACGGGCCACAGGACGTTGTCACCGCCATGGTTTTGGAGTTCGACAAACGTCGGAAGTATATCGTGGACAGGCTGAATGCGATTGATGGAGTTACCTGCGCCACCCCGGGCGGGGCATTCTACGTATTCCCCAACGTATCCGCGCTCTACAACCGCGGGTCCAGGAAATTTGCTGGATCCGACGAATTCTCCGAGTCTATGCTCGACGAAGCCAAAGTGGCACTGGTTGCGGGGAGCGGCTTTGGTGCCGATAATTACGTTAGACTCTCCTATGCAACCTCGATGGAGTCGATCAAAAAAGGACTTGACAGGCTGGGGGAGGCTTGCTCGAAGCTGTAGAGCGTCGTCCCCCGGTTTTTCTTTCCGGAACTAGAGTTAACCTACTGATGGAGTATCGCGAAGAAGAGCTCCGGGAGATAGCCCAGAGACTGCGGGTTGATGTCTCGGACTACAGTCTACTCAGGCAGGCGCTTACTCACAGGTCCTATCTGGGCGAGCATCCAGAGAGTTCAAGCAATGAGCGGCTGGAGTTCCTGGGCGACTCCGTGCTGGGCTTGGTAGTGGCTGAGCACCTCTACCAGCAGTTTCCCGAATGCGCGGAGGGAGAACTCGCCAAGGCCAAAGCCGTGGCCGTTAGCGCTCCGGTTCTGGCGCAAAGCGCCAGGGCGATGGGACTGTCTGAGATGATCCTTATGAGCTCCGGGGAAGAGACCGGGGGGGGACGGCAGCGAGATTCCATCCTGGCCGACGCCTTTGAGGCCCTAATAGCGGTCATATACTTTGACTGCGGGCTGGAAGCGGCACGCGAGTTCGTCTTGGCGGCGTTGAAGGACATTCTCCAGGACATCCGATCGGGACAACACCTCCGCGACTACAAGACCCAGTTACAGGAACAGACTCAGGGACTGATGAAGAAAGCCCCCAAGTATGTCGTGGTCGACGAACACGGAGCCGACCACGACAAGACCTTCGTCGTGGAGGCAACCGTGAATGGCAGAGTGCTCGGGCGCGGGGTCGGCAAGAACAAGAAACAGGCTCAGCAGGCGGCCGCTCTAGTGGCCCTTGAGACCCTGGAGATGGACGGCGTATCCGAGGAGGGAGAAGGCTGTTGAGCAAAGAGGCAGGCGTGATCGGTGTCATAGGCGGATCAGGGTTCTACAGCCTGATGGACACATTTGAAGAAGTCAAAGTTGAAACACCCTATGGCGCCCCAAGTGACAAGGTTGCTGTTGGCATGGTCTCCGGCCGGAAAGTGGCGTTCATCCCTCGCCACGGCAAGTCTCATCAGTATCCTCCACAGACGATACCCTATCAGGCGAACATCTACGCGCTGAAGCTTCTCGGAGTAGATCGCATAATCGGGCCGAACTGCGTCGGCAGTCTGCAGAAACACATCAAGCCGGGCGATTTTGTCGTGTGCGACCAGTTTGTTGACCGCACAAGCGGCCGCAAAGACACGTTCTACGACGGCCCCGTCGCCACCCACATATCCACTGCCAATCCCTACTGTCTTGTTCTCAGGGGCCTGGCTGTCCGCATTGGGTTGGAGCAGGGGATCACAATGCACGACGGAGGCACGTGCGTGGTGGTACAGGGACCTCGTTTCTCAACGAAGGCGGAAAGTCTGTGGTTCACGAAGATGGGGTGGAGCGTAGTGAACATGACCCAGTACCCCGAATGCGCGCTTGCTCTGGAACAGGAGATATGCTACGTAAACATATCCCTGATCACCGACTACGACTCTGGGGTGGTTGCCGAGAACGGAGTGGAACCTGTCAGCGCGACAGACGTGGTCAATGTGCTCAAGGCGAACAACGAGCGCGTGAAGTCTCTGATCCTGGAGATGATTCGCCGGATGCCGGACACTCGCGACTGCGAATGCGCTTCGGCGCTCAAATACGCGAAGCTGGAGTAGTCTCTAGTCGTCCACCGGACAAACGCCGCCACCGTCGGACAACCCGCTCACCTTGATCGGCACGAAAACATCGAGCTCAGAAAATGGCGAGTGTGCATCGAACCGTTCGTCATAACACTCGAATGCCCAGTCCGCCGCCGGTCGATAGCCGGAGTTAGGCAGCCATTCGTGATAGATGCCCGACCAGGTCGCCCCCAGGGCCGCAAGATGGCCTCTGTGGACAAATACAGCATAGGTGCTTCTCGGGACTGTTCTGCCAACCATTCCCTCAGGAATCTCATCGAGGCACGAAACTTCTACTCCGGCAACATACGACCAGCTCCCGTCCGGGCTGTTCTCTATGCGGCTGCATACGCCATAGAACACACCGGGTTCGCACGCATTCGCTATCTCAGATGACCTGGGAATGAAGTTGTTCCAAAGCACCGATACCTCTTCATTTTCGTTCTTGCCAATATACTCCATTCCGACCACATAGAACTGGTCTCTGGATACCGTTCTCAGTCCCAAAACTCGCGCTCCTTAGCTGGACCATTCCACCCTTTGTGCCATCTCCGAGTATAACGCCCGTGTCCGTTCCTGTCAATTGGACGGCCAGCATGGCAGTTGGTTTCAGCCGCCTGGCCTCAACGGTGATCCAAACAGCCCAAACTAGATATCAACCGCCAGCCCGTTGTGCTCGCAGTACCGGTCAAAGAGGCCCTTTGCCTGTGAATATGCCGAATATGGGCTCATAAAGTGCGAAAACTCGAAGGTGATCGCTTTCTCCAGTCCGGCCTTCTCCGCGGCGTTGAGTTTCAGCAGGAACTTTTCCCATTTGATCGGCAGGAACTTGATCGGCATGTCTCTATCGAACGACTCGGAGTTCGTCCAGCACTTGAGGCCGTGCTTGTCGGCAAGGGCTTTGTTGATCTGCAGAAACTCGAGCAGCTCGGCAAAGTCCACGTGTCCGTCCTGGAACGCGACGGCGTCCACCACCCCCGATATGCCGGACATTATCTCGTTCCATTCTTTCTCGTGCTGCTCGGGAGTTATGCCGCCCTCCCGCACAGTCTCTGCCGAGGAGACTGCTATCGCCTTGCAGCCCTCTATGTACGGCGAGATGAGCACGGGCAGGCCGCCTGACACCTGCTTGCAGTGCCGGGCTATGCTCGCGTATATCTCCACTATGCTCAAGACGCTCCGGCTGATCTCCTGAGTGAGATACCATCCTTTGAACGCGGGCGAACTCCCATAGCTGGCCCACACCTCGTCCGCCACCAGCCGATTGAGATCGACTTCCTTCTTGTAGTCTCCGTGATGCCAGTATTCTCCAGAGTCGTAGAGGCCGAAGTAGAAATCCATCCCGTACTTCTCTGAAAGGTCCAGAAACATCCGAACCAGATCCACAGGAGGCACGAACCCGCTCCGATGCTTCTGAAGCACTTCGGAAGGATAGGTCATCCAGCGTTTGTAGCCGCTCCTTATGAGAATGACAGTGTCTATCCCAACGGCTTTCATAACGCGGAAATCTCTATCCCACTCGTTGACTCCCCAGTTTTGCGCAGGGATATCGTGGCTGATCTCATCCAAAAACGTGCCGGTAACCAGCATAGGGCTTGCTCCTCTCGGGTCAGGTATCAGTCAGTGTAATGTACACTATGCCGCGCCCATCAATCAAGTCCGAATGTTGTTCCGGCACGCCGTTTTCGGCGGGTCTGGAAAATAGGCTGTTGCTTTTTTGCGAATTGTGGTATCATAGAAAGTGTTAGAGCCCTGCAGTGTTCGATCTGTGCTGAGGAAGTTTTGAGCCGACACTCATATCTTCTGGAGCTCTTCTTGCTTGTCTGGAGTGGCAGCCCTTAATAGAGCGAAAGCTCGCGGGAATCGCGAAGGTCGGCAGGGAGCTCCGCCCTGGTTTTTCAGGGTTCAAAAACTCGGTAGGCATCCGGCACACGCGGGGCTCTTTCGCTTGTACGCCTGTTGCCCGCAAACTGCCGCCTCGATCCCTTCCCCAAGCTCAAAGCGTGACAGAAAGCCCTCCTCGACGTACTTCTATATGGAGACCAAACTCCGGGAGGTGACGCCTTATGAACTTGCAGCGCAGGAACGCGGTCGATCTGCTGATGAGCCATCAGGTATCTGTTGTGGCCGAGATGCTCGGGGTCAGACTGCTGACTCTGCGGCAGTGGATGGCTGAGGATGAGTTTGCCGCCGCTCTGGCAGCACGCGAGACCGAGCAGCGCAGGTCACTGGCCCGGATGGCTCGACAGGCCGCGGTCAATGCGGCGTCGTGTCTGGCCCAGCTCGCCGCCGAACCGGGCAAAGCTGACGCGAAACTCCTTCTGGACTTGATCAAGGCGAGCGGAGCGTTTGACGAGCAGGAAGCGGACCCGGCAGCCGCTCTGGCCGAGATGATAAGGTTGGCTTCGCAGGCTGACGCAGGTGCAGAAAAGGATCGTGGGGATGGCGAGTGATGAGCGAACCCTCAGGCTGAACCTGCCGATGACCCTCTGGGGGTGGCAGCCGCACGAATCACAGAGAATCTGGCTCGACTCTGATGCACAGACCAAAGTCGCAGTATGCGGAAGAAGATGGGGCAAGACCGAAGTCGCTGCTGTTGACGCCGCCGTGACGGCCATAGTCAGACCGGGCTGCACCCAGATGATAGTCGGACCAACAGCCGACCAGAGCCGGTTGATCTTCGACACCGTCGAGCGGTTGCTGCTGGGATCGCCCGCCACACGGCCACTGACCCGGGTGGTTCGCACTCCGCATCCCAGACTGACTGTTGGCAAGAGCGTAATATCGGCACGAACGGCCGATGACGACGGCAGAAACCTGCGAGGCCACAGTGCGGACAGAGTAATCGTCGACGAAGCTGCGTTTGTTCGCGACAGTGTGATCCAGGAAGTGCTCTCTCCGATGCTGGCGGACCGGAACGGCAGGCTGGTGATGGTCAGCACTCCGTTCGGCAAGAACCACTTCTATCGCGCCTATCTTCGCGGCCAGGATCCCAGCGATCCCGGAACAGTGTCGTTCAGGTTTCCGTCCTGGGCTAATCCCCATATCAGCCGCACGTACATCGAAAACCAGCGAAATGTGATCAGCAAGCGGCAGTTCGAGGTGGAATATGAGGCGTGCTTCCTGGACGACCAGTCCAGCGTGTTCCGGTGGGATGAGATATCCGCCGCCATCGCAGAGCCCTCAGACTCAGGCGACTACGAGCGCATAGTGGCCGGTATAGACTGGGCACGATACACTGACTACACGGCGGTGATCGCGCTGGGTGTCAGCGAATCGGGTGTCGCGGTGACGAACATCGACAGGTTCAACGGCCTTACGTGGGCCGCACAGATCGAGAGGGTTGCTGACTTCCTTGACCGGAGCAGGGTGTCGGCCGTGCTGACTGACCAGACATCGGTAGGCGATCCGCTGTTGGAGCAACTCCGCGCCAGACTCTACGAAAAGGCCATGCCTTGCGCGGTGGATGGTCTGGTGTTCGGCAACCAGTCAAAACGCGAGCTTATCGAGGCTCTTGCATTGCGGTTCGCCAACGGCTCCGTTCGGATACCCGACGACCCCGATCTGATCCGCGAACTGCAGTACTACGAGTATGAGCTGACGCAATCCGGCAACGTGCGGATGAATGCCCGGAGCGGATGCCACGACGACCTGGTCATTGCCCTGGCTCTAGCCTGCCGGCAGGCTGTTTCGGTCGGTTCGGACACAGGCTTCCTGACAACCGGCGCACGCGCAAGCGGATGGTAAGTGCACGGCTGCGATGGGCAATTGACAACACAGGGACTCCGCGTCCCATACTTCGCGGGCGCATGCCCCGAAGAGCTGTCTCCTTTGGAGGATATTCAATGCATATTCCCACGCTCGGGCGGCTTCTTGACGGAGCCGCCTTTCTTTTTGCCCGCACCAGACTGGGCGAGACTGTGTCGGCCGATCCGGTGCTTGGCTCGCTTGGAGTGACCGGGCTCAAATACAACCCGGACGATCTCGTCGGAAAGCGCGGTCTCGCCGTCTACGACGAGATGCAGCACGACGCCCAGGTGCAGGCCTGTCTGACCATCAAGAAGCT
>CAYSLA010000014.1:0-4386 GCA_964431685.1 uncultured bacterium
TGGCGCGCCTGGAGGGACTCGAACCCCCGACCCTCTGATCCGAAGTCAGATGCTCTAATCCACTGAGCTACAGGCGCACGATACTCCCACATGCTATCACAGAATGCCGGAGACTGGCAAACATGGCCCGTGCGATGAGTGTCTGGCAACTCGCAGCATTGCATCTCAGTGCAAGCACAACTATAGTGATGTGCAATAGTCAGCGTGGAATAACGTCTTCAGATAGTGGACTTTCTACGTCACAACTACTTCTCAACCAATGGAGTGTCTTCTATGATTCGTGCGTTTGTTAACGTGCTCATCGTTACCTTGGTCTTATGCTACGTCCTATCCGCAGCTACGGCGGCTGAGAAACCCCGTGTAATACTGGCCCCAGTCGTCGACGTATCGCAGAGAGCAGCCAGAGCGGACGGTGTCGAGTCTGCAATTGACACAGCCCTCAAGACCGCCCTGTTCAACAGCGGCAACTTCGTTCTGGTGGCGGATCAGGAACTCAGGAAGTCTCTCGACGCTGAAAAATACGCCCAGTACCTGAGTGGAGACTTCAACCCCAGCCAGGCTGCGGCAATTGGTCAGAAAGTCGGGGCGCAATCGATGGTGATATGCAAGATAGTCACCAACTCGTATGAGACAAAGAAGAGAGACAGAATCCTGTATACGGAAACCGAATACACGATGAATCTTGCCGTTTCGGTAGAGATCTGCAATATCGAGTCCGCCACGGTTCTGTTCATGTACACGGCCCAGTCGCAGAAATCCTCCTCCAGCAAACAGCTTGACTCCGCCAGTGGCGGCTCGCCGATATCTCTTGGCAACGCCAAAGACGTTCGCAGTCAGGCCATCAATGAGGTGGTCGCAGATCTGGCCGAGAAGATCAACTCCAATGCCGTCAAGATCAGGGGAAAAGGCAATATCGTATCCGTTAAGAACGGCGGTCTGGCTGGAGACTCGATAGTAGTGGACATCGGTGCAGGTATGGGAGCAGAGGCCGGAATGGAGGTCTGTGTTCTGGGCGTTGATGAGGACGGATTCGAGGAACAGATCGGCAGCGCCAAAATCACTGCCGTCCAGGAAGACAAAGCGAAAGCGACAGTCGTCAAGACCTCACGCGCACTCAAGACCGGTGATCGAGTTCAACTCGCAGCCAGCGCTGGAAGCGACAGGGACAACCAGACCAACAACATCGACGGCCCGTGGGCAGGCAAACGAGTTATGGTCGCTCTGCCTGAGACCCACTTGCGACTGATCGTCCCGGACCCTGCGGCGGAAACAGAGATCATCAACAGCCTCACAAAGAACAGGTTTGTCGTTGTTGACCAGAAGATCAGCCAGGAACTGTGGGCCGAAGAGAAGAATCGAGCCCTTCTTGCCGGCGACGCCGAAAAGGTGCTTGCTCTGCTCAGAGACAAGACATCGGCCGAAATCCTCATCTACGGTGAGGCGTTCAGTGAGGGAGTTCAGAGTATCTCAACTGACTCCGGGCCCGCATTCAGGTGCGTAGCCAGGGTGGAAGTCCGAGCAGTGAATATGGACAACGGGCGCGTAATCTATGCGGACGGCCAGCAGGCAACAGCCACCGACGCAACTGAATCGACGGCGGGAAAGCGAGCTCTCAAGACGGCTGCCGAGCTGCTGCTCAAAGGCAGAGAGGGCAAGAAGGGGTTCGTCGAGATACTCAAAGAAAAGATCGCCAATCCTGGGGAACAGTATCTTGAGATTTGGGTTGGCGGAATTGACGACGTGGATGACCTGCCCAAAGTCGAAGAAGCGCTCAAGACTGCGGCGGGCGGCGCCAGGGTGAACCGCTACTCCTTCAGAGATGGCATCGCAAAAATCAGCGTAGAGACATCGATGACGGCACAGGACTTCACAAACGCCGTAGGAAAGGTCTCTGTAGAGGGCGGTAAGCTGAAACTGGCAAGCAGCACCGCTCAGAAGATAGACCTTACTCTCCAGAAGTAGCGAGGGCAAGACCCACCGATAAGGCGGGATTCAAATCCCGCCCCATCAGTGAATTCGCAACACTGGATTCCGAGTAACACTCGTCACCTTTGCAGCCGGCGGAACAAAATGGTCTCGCCGGCTGATGTTCTCTTGTTTCCCCACTCTGCACAATCGCTTCCACTGCGACTGCCCAAGGGCAGCCGGCCTCACCTCCCCGGCACAGAAATTGCTGCACGAGTCTATGACAACACTTCTCCAAAGGACGGAGCAGCATGACGGACTCTTTTGTTATCGCGCTTGCGCAGAAATCGATCATAGTAGTCGGACTGATGTGTGCACCCGCTCTGGTCGTCGGGCTGGCCGTGGGTCTAGTAGTCAGCGTATTCCAGGCCGCAACACAGATACAAGAGATGACGCTGACATTTGTGCCGAAGATGGTGGCAGTCGGAGCCGCTCTGGTCTTCTTCGGCCCCTGGCTCTTGCGAAGCATAGTCACATTTACCACCAGACTTCTAATGACCATTCCCGACCTCGTGAACTAGGCCAATGGAGCTTCTGGATTTCGGGATCAATCGAGTAGCGACGTTTGCCCTGGTGCTGAGCCGCACGGCAGGCATATTCACCACTGCCCCGATCTTCGGAAACAAGAACGTGCCGGTGATGGTACGTGTGGCAATGGCGCTCTCGCTTACTCTGGTATTCCTGCCAATGACCAGCTTTGACGCGAACAGCCTTGACACGGCGTCGTTTGCGCTTGCCATCGTGAAAGAAGCGCTGGCCGGTCTGTTTCTGGGATACGTGGCCAGTCTGATGTTCGCTGCCATACAGACGGCTGGAGCATATATAGACCTGACTCTTGGTTTCGGTTTCGCCGCCATGGTTGACCCGATGACCAAGGAGCGCGAAGCCGTTGTAGGTCAGTTCCAGAACATGGTGGCAGTCCTGTTGTTCCTCGCGGTAAATGCGCATCACCTGATCATCCGAGGGTTGGCGGAAAGCTACGTGGTGCTGCCTCTTGGTGAGATGACCTACAACCCCTCAATTGCCGGCGGAGTGATGCATTTCTTTCGGATTATCGTAATGGCTTCACTGAAGATCGCGGCACCGATACTTGGGGTGGTTTTCCTCACTGACGTTGCACTGGGGATTCTTGCCCGCACTGTTCCGCAGCTCAACGTTTTCGTTCTCGGATTCCCCGTGAAGCTGGCGGTCGGTCTGGCCGCGATCTTTATCGTCCTGCCAGTTACTGCGGGAGTCATGACCAATCTGTTTGCGGGCATTCAGACCGATCTGATGGATCTTATGAAGCACATGGCAAGATAGGCACTACCCAACATGGCGCTTGAAGATAAAACCGAGGCCCCAACTCCCCGCAAACGTACGGAGTCACGCAAGGAAGGGCAAGTTGCACGCAGCGTTGAGATTTCGTCGGCGCTGGTGATGCTCGTGGGTCTGGTGCTCATAAAGACCACCGGCCCCAACATTGCATTGAGGCTGAAGAACTTGATGATCGAATGTTTGACACGTCTGCCCACGGAGGACATAACCCCGGAGCGAATCAGCTTTGTGCTGGTACGCATATTGCTGAACGTTGGTATGGCGCTGGTTCCTCTGCTCCTGGGACTGATGGTCATAGGGTTTGTGGCTAATGTTGCACAGGTTGGCCTAATGTTCTCGGCTAAACCTATGCAGTTCAAAGCCAGGAAGCTCAACCCATTGCCCGGGATTGCCAGGATGTTCTCGACGCAGTCGGCGGTTGAGCTGATCAAGTCGCTGGTAAAAATAGCCGTGGTGGGATACTTGATCTTCTCTTTTCTGAGACAGAAGTATCCGGAGATCGCGAATCTGGCGGGGTGCGACTACATTAAGACCGTGTCGGTGATCGGCGAACTAGCCTATGGGCTGCTGATCAGGGCTACTATGGCGCTGCTGATAATCGCCATTCTGGACTATGCGTTTCGCAGGCGACAGCACGAACAGCAGATCAAAATGACAAAGCAGGAAGTCAAGGACGAAGTCAAACAGCAGGACGGCAACCCTGAAGTCAGAGGGCGAATCCGGCAGAGACAGCGCGAAATGTCACGACGTAGAATGATGGCCGAAGTTCCAAAGGCAGACGTAGTAATCACGAACCCAACCCACTTCGCGGTCGCTTTGCGCTACGAGTCTTCGGAGAATCCAGCCCCGGTAGTCGTGGCAAAAGGGCAGAGACACCTGGCAATGAAGATCAGAGAGATTGCCGAGCTCAACAGAATTCCCATTGTGGAGAACGTGCAGTTGGCGAGAAGCCTATACGCCAGTGTCGAGATTGGAGACCCGATACCTGCCGACCTGTATCAGGCAGTGGCTGAAGTGCTGGCCTATGTGTATAGACTGACCAAGAAGAGAATCGCGTAGGCTGGACTGCTATGCCCGACAGGAGTGTCGGGCCTACCGTTATGC
>CAYSLA010000014.1:4486-24037 GCA_964431685.1 uncultured bacterium
AATCGCGTAGGCTGGACTGCTATGCCCGACAGGAGTGTCGGGCCTACCGTTATGCCTCGCGGGCGTGTACCCCGGAGGCTGCGGCGGCGGACCTGAGTATCCGTTAGAGAAGATCGGGGTCGGGATGACCCTTTGGAGTAACCGATGGCTGTAGCACTCAAGACAAGAGAATCACACACTCCTCTGATAGGTGGGATGGCTAAGTATAGCGACTGGGCAATTGCCGCGGTCGTTGTATTGATAGTAGCCATGATGATCGTGCCACTCCCGCACGTGATGCTCGACATATTCCTCTGTCTGAACATCGCTCTTGCAATGGGAGTTCTACTTGTCTCAATGTACACCACGGAGCCGCTGCAGTTCAGTTCGTTCCCCTCACTGCTTCTGGTCACCACACTGTTCCGGCTGGCACTCAACATTTCCGCCACCAGGCTCATCCTGCTCCACGCCGACGCAGGAAGCGTGATAACTGCATTTGGTAACGTCGTGGTCGGCGGCAATTACGTCGTCGGCATCGTAATCTTCATCATTCTGGTCATAATCCAGTTTGTGGTCATAACCAACGGTGCGGGCCGGGTCGCCGAGGTCGCCGCCAGGTTTACACTGGACGCAATGCCCGGTAAGCAGATGGCTATCGACGCTGACCTCAATGCCGGCGTCATTACTGAGGATGAGGCTCAACACCGAAGGCGCAGTGTATCGAGGGAAGCCGATTTCTATGGAGCGATGGACGGTGCGACCAAGTTCGTGAAGGGCGACGCCATAGCCGCTATCGTAATGATAGTGATCAACATCCTCGGCGGATTCGCCGTAGGTATTGCGCAACGGGGCATGGACGTCATGCAGGCGCTTCAGACCTACACGCTGCTTACAGTGGGTGAGGGCCTCGTGACACAGATACCGGCTCTTTTGATCTCGACGGCCACTGGCGTGATGGTCACCAAGAACGGATCAGAGAAGAACATTGGATTCGAACTGATCTCCCAAGTCTGTTCAAGCCCGAAAGCCATCACGATCACCGCGATAGTCTTCACTATAATGCTGCTTGTGCCGGGTATGCCGAAGATCCCTCTGCTGTTCGCGGCGGCTGGCGCAGGAGGGCTTGCATACGTGCTCTCCAAGAACGAAAGAATGTCCAAGGCGGCGGCAGAGTCAAGGTCAGCTCAACAGCAAGCCCAGGCTGAGCAACAGGCGGCAGTTCCGGAATCGATGGCACAACTGGTCGGTGTGGATGCTCTGGCACTGGAAATCGGCTATGGCCTGATCCCTTTGGCGGATCCAAACCAGGGCGGTGAACTCCTCGAGCGAATCACGATGCTCAGAAAGCAGGCCGCAATCGACATGGGCATCCTTGTCCCGGCGATTCGCGTGCGCGACAACGTTCAGATCGGCAGCAACGAATACGTGGTAAAGCTGCGTGGCACCGAAATTGCTAGAGGTGAGATATACCCGCAGCAGTTCCTGGCGATGAATCCGGCGGCCGGACACACTGGTCCGCCACTACCGGGGATTGAGACTACGGAGCCAGCATTCGGACTGCCTGCAACTTGGATTTCGGAGTCGCAGAAAATGACGGCGGAAGTGGCCGGATACACAGTAGTAGACCCTACGACAGTGTTTATAACGCACTTGTCAGAACTCGTGCGCAAACACGCAGCTCAACTGCTTACTCGCCAGGAGACCCAGGAGATCGTAGACGCGGCAAAGGAAGACTCGCCGGCGGTGGTCTCCGAGCTCATTGGAGAGACAATGGGCATAGGCGACCTGCAAAAAG
Organism: uncultured bacterium; assembly: GCA_964431685.1. Classification (GTDB taxonomy): domain Bacteria; phylum Armatimonadota; class UBA5829; order UBA5829; family UBA5829; genus CAYSLA01. Next base: position 6,261 of record CAYSLA010000014.1, read on the forward strand.
TGCTTCAGAACCTGCTGGCCGAAAGAGTCTCCATTAAGGACATTGTCCTGATTCTGGAGGCTCTCGCCGACTTCGCTCCTTCCACAAAGGACACCGACATATTGACCGAATACGTCAGACAAAGGCTCGCACTGCCTATATCAAGACAACACCAGGGTCCCGATGGCCGGATCGCCGTATTCACGCTGCACCCCAGCGTTGAGCAGATCGTCGTGGACAATGTGAGGCAGACCGAGCTCGGCGCCAGGCTCATCCTGGACCCTGATACGACTGAGAAGATCTTGCTGGGAATAAAGACCCAGATGGAGAATATGTCCCAGCGCGGCCACTCATCGGTGATCCTGTGCTCTCCAAGAACACGGATGCACGTTAGAGGCCTGGTGGAACAGAGTTTCCCGATGCTCACGGTGCTTTCCTATGCGGAAATTGCGCCTGACACGAATATCGAGTCTATGGGGATGGTGACTATAACAGATGAGGATTAAGACGTTTGAGGCTCCGACAATGCACGAAGCGCTTCTCCTGGCAAAAAATGAGCTTGGAGAAAGTGCAGTGGTTCTGAACACCAAACGCGTCAAAGCGGGAGGTGTGCTCGGAATCGGAGGCGGAGAGCACGTGGAACTGATGGCCGCCATTGATGACGCGCCAGTAGGAGTGTCGGCTTTCGCGGCTGCAGTCCCGAGAGTAGCGGCAACGAGCTCAGCGCGTACCGATGAGGCCCGATCGGAAATGGCGCCGGAAATGGCAGGCTGGAGTGCTACGCCACAAGAGCCATCCGCGGAACACCTCCCCACTCCGTTTCGGAGGGAGTTAGAGGGAGGTGCGGTTGGCGCGGGCCCGGTCGCCGCCAGAACCTACTCGCAGTGTTCCACAACTAACCCGGCAGACCCTCAACTAAAGCAGTTGTGGAGTGAGGTGTTTCGATTGACATCAGTTGTCGAGAGTTTGGCCGGAGACCGCTCAGGAGCAACGCTCGAGAATCCGGAGGGTCGCACAGAGGTCCAGGATTCATTGGCAGTCAGGCTCGGCATTGACTCCGAAATAGCCTGCCGCGTGATGCCTGCCGTCGGAGAAGCTGCCGACATACATTCGCTAACAGACGCCCTCCTTGCCAGTATGGCTCAGCACGCCGCCGGAATCAGCATCGGCCGCAGAGAAGTAATCGCGCTCGTCGGTCCCACCGGAGTTGGGAAGACTACGACGCTGGCCAAGCTCGCCGCAAAGTTCGCCCTGGAAGAAGGCAAGAAAGTAGCCCTGGTCACCGCTGACACTTTCAGAATCGGCGCAGTCGAGCAACTGCGCACCTATGCGAGAATCATGGGAGTTCCGGTTGAGACTGCACTCTCGCCGGAAGAGATCGCAGCCTCAGTGGCAAAACACGCCGACAAGGATGTGGTTCTCATCGACACCGTGGGAAGAAGTCAGCGAAGCACTGAGAGCCTTGCAGAACTCAAGGCGTTTATCGATGCAGCGTGTCCGACCCAGGTTCATCTGGTGATCTCCGCGTCGTCCTCATCGGATGTCCAGAGAGAAGTGCTGGAGAAATTCGCTATCTTCGGGCCATCACGGCTTATAGTCACCAAGATCGACGAAGCCCCGCTTCGAGGATGTCTGGTCAACCTGCCTGTTCGTTCGGGCATACCTGTTTCCTGCGTCACCGCGGGGCAGAATGTGCCTCACGACATCGACTTCGCTCTCGCGGCGACTCTTGCCGGTCTAGTCACGGAGGTGGCTTGATGTTCGACCAGGCAGAATCTCTGCGCCAGATGATCCGAGGCAGGTGCCAGTCGTCGCGTGGAAGAGATGAAAGGCCGTATGTGGTTGCAGTAACCAGCGGAAAGGGCGGGGTCGGAAAGACAAGCATAGCTGTGAACCTGGGGTTGATGCTGGTAAAGAGCGGCAAGCGCGTCGCTCTGCTCGATGCCGATTTCGGTCTGGCCAACGCGGAAGTGCTGATGGGGATAGCGCCCTCGCACACGCTGCGAGACGTTATGGAAGGCCGGGTGCATATCGATGACGCTTGGGAGCACACCGCAGCCGATGTCCGGCTTCTGTCGTCAGGGTCGGGAATTGTTGAGATGGCAAACCTCGGGAGAGAGGAAGCAGACACTATCGTTGAGCAGGTCATTCGTTCTGCCTCCGGATCGGATGTCCTGGTGATCGACACCGCACCCGGAATAGATGAGTCTGTTATGTGCATTCTTCGGGCCGCCGACGAAGTGATGGTGGTAACCACTCCTGAGCCGACTTCCATCACCGACTGCTATGCCGCTCTCAAGGCGCTGCTGGGCAGTGAGACCAACGCACAAACGACACTCGTTGTAAACAACTGTCCTAGTCCGGCCCAGGCAACGCTCGTAGCGAAGAACCTGGACTCAGTGTGCGCCAGGTTCCTGGGGCAGAGTTTCCAGCGGCACGAGTACTTGCCGACCGACTCAGCGGTGGCGACTGCGGTGCAGAAACAGAAACCGTTTGCCTTGCACGCCGCGCACAGCTCAATTTCCACGTGGCTAAAGAAGGTAGCGATTAAGCTGGATGAACGCACGCGTAAGCGCATCGGGTCGTGCCCTTCCTTTCGGCTTGGCTCAGGACCAGCGGCTTCCCTCGGGACAAGCCAGGAAACTCAGGGAGTAGCAGCATAAATGTTACAGTCGACACCACTGTGGTCCATCATATCGCTGATAATGGGGTTGATCGGGTTCTTGACGGTCGGAGTATTCTCCCTGATGACCGGAGAGGATCTGTTATGGTCGGCGGTGAAATCGGTGGGATCGTTCCTTGGTTGCTGGATTGTGATGGGATATCTTGGCCGCATACTTGTAGGAATCATGGCGAGGCAATCTGATGACAGGTGAGCCCAGACACTGCAGTATTGTGCAGGCTTCCAGCCTGCCAGATGGGCGCAAAATGCCGGTAGGGGAGCACTTCGAGGTGCTCCCTTACGAGGCGGAAAACCGGAGAGGTCTTGAATAGAATATGGAACATCGAGACAGACTATGGCGCGAATACAAACTGCATCGCAGCGAGGCAGCACGAGATCAACTGATTTCCGAGTACGCATATCTGGCGAAGTATGCCGTTGACAGGCTCAACCTGGCGCCCTCAGGGGCATTGGGCTACGACGACCTCATTGGACACGCCATCGTCGGCCTGATAGACTCGATAGAAAAGTTCGATCTGTCTCGCAATGTCAAGTTCGAGACATACGCTATGACTCGGATTCGGGGCGAGGTAATCGATATCATCCGAAGCCTCGACTGGACTCCGAGGAGTGTTAGAAAGAACGAAACCGTACTCCGTGAGACCTACGCCCGCCTAGAGATGGATATGGAGCGTCCTCCCACGGATCAGGAAGTAGCGCAACACCTGAACATCGCAGTGTGCGAACTGGAGAAGATGCTGGCGGACGTGGGCCAGTCCGCGCTGATGTCGCTTGACGAGATCATTTCTACCGGCGGCGACGTGGGAGGCAACTTCGAACAGAACGACTTTGCCGACCCCGCCGAACACGCTGAGCGCGCAGACCAGAAGCGACTGCTGTCCAGGGCTATCGAGGAACTACCCGAAAGGGAGAGCACTGTGATCGCGCTATACTACTATCAGAACATGACCCAGAAGGAAATCGCTGCGACCCTGGGAGTGACGGAGTCGCGTGTCTGCCAGATACACACAAAAGCGGTCCTGCGACTCGCCGGAAAGCTATCGCGTGCGTCTGTCTGCTACTCGGCCGCTGCCTGACACGGGTTGGGCGCTCCGGAGTAGCGCGAACAGTGCGCTCTGGTTGCTGTGTCCATCCCGCCCGATTTGAGGACGGCGGCGGGGCCCGCCGCTGTCCTGCCACACTCGAACACTGCTTGTAAGAGCTCAGAGTATGTGAGAAACCACGTCATCCTGAACTTGGTTCAGGATCCATCCCTTCTCCGGATGGGTGCCGGATCAAGTCCGGCATGACGTAGTACTCAGCGAGACTGAGCTCTTAACACTGCTTGACACTCGCTCGAGGGCGGTGATATCATGCGGCAGGTGGTAACCCGGTGCGTCCGGGGCATTGCCGCTCCATGGATTGTTTCTCCCCCGATAGGGCTAAGGGCGGACACACAGGTCCGCCCGTGCAGATTGCAGGCTGGAAAACAGGCACGGCAGTCCCGCCCTATCGGAGTAGACACGCACGAAGCTGCGTGATGCGTCGCCTCGGAGGGTCTCAGGTTTGGACAAGTTCGACGTCAACGTATCAGATGTCAAGAAGCTTATCGGTCTTGTGGAATCACATCACCTCGATGAACTAACCGTTGAGGAAGATGGCGTCAGCATCACGATCCGTGGCAAAGCGCAGCGGAACGTATCGTTCGACTCACCGGGCGAGCATTCCGAGACTCTGGTGGTCGGTGACGATGACTACTCGGCGGAAGATGACAGTGAAGAAACCCAGGACAACGGTGACTCCGCAGGCCGTGTCCATAACATCACTGCTCCTCTGGTCGGGGTGTTCTATCGGGCGCACTCGCCTGACGCCCCGCCGTTCGTTGATGTGGGCGACCACATTGAGGTCGGAACCGAGGTCGGACTGATCGAAGCCATGAAGGTTTTCAGCCCAATCCCAAGCGATGTTGCGGGCGAAGTCATCGACGTCCCCGTCGCCAACGGTAAGTTGGTGCAGCACGGAGACGTTCTCATTAGAGTGCGAATACCGGAGGAATCAGCGCTGACGTGAAAGAGACAATCAACATAGGCCTCATCGGCTACGGAATCGTGGGCAGCGGGGCTGTCAAGATACTTATAGAAAACGAAGACGCCATTGCACGTAAGGTGGGCTCGCGTCTTGTCGTCAAACGCATCGCTGACTTAGATATCACCACGCCGCGTCCCTTTGCCGTTGACCCCTCCGTCCTTACTACAGATGTCTCCTCGCTACTCGACGACCACGACATCGATATCGTCATTGAAACGATCGGCGGTACGAAGCCGGCGGGCGATTTCATCGAGCGGGCGCTGCGCTCCGGCAAGAGCGTTGTAACGGCAAACAAGGAGCTTATCGCCAAAGAAGGCGAACGATTCCTTCCTCTTGCGGCTCAACTCGGGCTGGATTTTATGTTCGAGGCCAGCGTGGGCGGCGGCATACCAATCATCTCTCCTATGAAGGGTTCCCTTGCCGGAAACGAGATTCTGCAGGTCAAGGGAATAGTCAATGGCACGACCAACTACATCCTGACCCGCATGCGCATGGAGGGTCTGGGGTACGAAGAGATCGTAAAGGACGCGCAGACCAGAGGATACGCCGAGGCGGATCCCTCTGCGGACGTTGACGGTCACGACGCGGCTTACAAGACTGCCATCCTCGCCTCGATAGCGTTCACCACCAGAGTCGACGTGAACAGAGTTTACCGCGAAGGTATAACAAACCTGAACGCGACGGATATGCGATACGCGGATGAACTTGGATACGTAATCAAGCTCTTAGGCATCGCGCAGATCATTGACGGCAAGGTGCTGGCACGAGTCCACCCAACGTTTGTTCCCAAGGGCCACCCGCTTGCCCATGTTGACTATGTGAACAATGCCATCTTCGTTCGGGGCAGCGCTGTGGGAGAAGTTATGTTCTATGGACCGGGCGCCGGATCAGGTGCTGCGGGAAGCGCGGTAGTCGGCGATGTCATAGAAGTGGCGCGAAACATCAGACAGGGTTGCTGCGCCCGAGTGCCGTGCACGTGTTTTGATCAGCGAGACATGCTTGGAATGGATAGCGTAGTCTGCAAGAACTACATTCGCATTCTCGCGCAGGACAAGCCGCGGGTGCTCGCGACAATCGCCAACGAGTTCGCGGATAGGAATGTCAGTATAGAGTCGGTGCTGCAAAAGAACCTGCTGGACTCCGACGCCGAGATTGTGTGGTTGACGCACGAGGCGCCGGAACCGATGGTCCGGGGTGCGTTGGATGCCATCTCAAAACTGAGTGTTGTGAAGCAGGTTAGCAGCTGGGTTCGCGTAGCTGACTAGACTTAACAGGTGGATATTTACATGATCGGTTGCTACAAACGGGTTCCCCTCATCGAACGCTATCGAGAGCTTCTTCCAGTGACGGATAGTACTCCCATTGTCTCTTTGCTTGAGGGTTTCACACCGTTGGTGCGTGTAGACCGGCTTGCATCTTCGTTGAGTGACAAGCTGACCGTCTACGTAAAGTTCGAGGGAATGAATCCCACGGGCAGTTTCAAGGACCGCGGGATGACCATGGCCATCACCAAGGCCGTGGAGAACGGAAGCAGGGCCACGATCTGCGCCTCGACCGGTAACACGGCCGCGTCAGCTGCCGCGTATTCCGCGAGAGCTGGACTGGTCTGCGCCGTGATTCTGCCTAAAGGTGAAGTAGCTTTGGGCAAGGTCAGTCAGTCAATGATGCACGGGGCAAAGGTGATTGCGGTCGACGGCAACTTTGACGACGCACTGCGGGTAGTACTCGAGATAACGGAGAAATACCCGATCACCCTGGTGAACTCACTAAACCCATTCCGCATTGAAGGGCAGAAAACCGGTGCCTGGGAGATCTGCGATGATCTGGGGTGCCCACCCACCTACCATGCTATTCCTGTCGGCAACGCAGGCAACATCACTGCCTATTGGGCAGGATACAAAGCATACAAGGAAGCCGGCAAGACAGATAGACTCCCGATAATGCTTGGATTCCAGGCCGCTCTTAGTGCACCAATCGTCGAGGGCCGGCCAATTGATAAACCGGAGACCATAGCCACCGCGATTAGAATTGGCAATCCAGCCAGTTGGAAGACGGCGGAGGCAGCTCGCGACGAGTCGGGCGGAGTCATCGAGAAGGTCACCGACGAAGAGATCACCGATGCCCAGAAGCTGCTTGCCTCCACAGAAGGCGTTTTCTGCGAGCCGGCGAGCGCCGCATCAATTGCCGGAGTCATAAAGAAGGCTAACGCAGGCTTCTTCAAGGAGAAGGCGACGGTGGTCTGTGTGTTGACCGGGCACGGACTCAAAGACCCAAGACGGGCGATTGACATCTGCCCGCCTTTCATTGAAATGCCAGCCGACACAGACGCGGTGGCAAGGGAGATGAACCTGGTGTGATAGTTACTTCAACGGACGTTAGGGGCCTCAAGAAGCACGCCACGGGAAAGGTGCGAGATATATACGATCTCGGGGATTCGCTGCTGATCGTTGCCAGCGACAGAATATCTGCATTCGACGTGGTGCTGCCAACCGGCATCCCGGACAAGGGAAAGGTGCTCACCCAGTTGTCAGTCTTCTGGTTTGAGCAGACCGCCGACATAATCACCAACCACGTAATCTCCACCGATACTGATGATATCATAGGCAGAATCGGCGCCGCGGGCGCGGTGGACGCGGATTCCTACCGGGATCTGCTCGCCGGACGCTCGATGATAACGGTCAAGGCGTCCCCCACACCGATTGAGTGTGTAGTGCGCGGTTATCTCTCCGGATCGGCCTGGAAGGAATTCTCCGAGCTGAAGAGAACCAGTCCTGAAGCGCAGTCGTTGACCCTGCACGGTGTTGAGTTGCCTGCGGACATGCTTGAGTCGCAGAAGCTGCCGTCACCCATCTTCTCACCGGCAACAAAGGAGAGTAGTGGTCATGACATCAATATCAGCGCAGCCCAGGCAAGAAAGATCGTTGGTGAAGAACTTGGGCGGCAACTGGAAAGCGCGAGTCTGGCGCTCTACTCCCGCGCATCTGACTATGCGGCGCAAAGAGGAGTCATCATCTGTGACACAAAATTTGAGTTTGGAGTGTATGACGGGGAGCTGATTCTGATAGATGAGGCACTCACTCCGGATTCCTCCAGATTCTGGGATGCGGCGGCATACCGGCCGGGAATGGCACAGCCCAGCTACGACAAGCAATACGTTCGCGATTATCTTCTTACCCTGGACTGGGATCAGACTTACCCCGGACCGGAGTTGCCCGACGAGATCGTGCAGAGAACAACTGAGAAGTATCGAGAAGCATATAGACTCATAGTGGGCCACGAACTGGAATAGAAGTCGGATGAAGTATTTTCTTATCGTATTTGACGGCATGGCTGACGAGCCTATCCCAGACCTCGACAACAGAACCCCAATGCAGGTCGCACGGAAGCCGTATATGGACTCCATTGCCCAGCAGGGGTTGGTCGGGTCGGCCGTAACTACGCCTCAAGGCATGTCGCCTGGCAGTGACGTTACAAACATGGGCATCCTCGGATACGATCCGCACACCTACTACCGCGGTAGGGCGGCCATTGAGGCAGCCAGCCTTCAGATACCGATGGAATCGACAGACGTAGCATTCAGGGCGAACCTGGTGTCGACGGACGGCGAGAAGATGCTGGACTCAAGCGCCGGACACGTAACCACGGAGGAGGCCAGGGAGCTGATCGCTCTCATCGACCAGAAACTCTCGACACGCACACTCAAGTTCTACCCGGGCGTAAGCTACAGGCACATTCTGATCTGGCGAAACGGTTCCGACAACGTTGAACTGATGCCGCCCTACAAGTTCCACGGTAAGGAGTTTCGCGAATACCTGCCCAATGGCGACGGGGACGATACGCTGACCAGGATTATCGAAGACTCCTACGAGATTCTGAACGATCATCCTGTAAATCGTCGGCGGCGCGACGAAGGACACCTGCCCGCCAATATGCTTTGGTTCTGGGGAGCGGGCCGGATGCCCGAGATTCCACTTTTCTTCAGGGAGTTCGGAAAGACAGGGGCAGTTGTGGCTGCTGTCGACCTGATCAAGGGTCTCGGCCGAATGGTGGGACTGAAAGTGCTGGACGTGCCCGGGGCCACAGGCTATGTAGACACCAACTATCTTGGCAAGGGTCAGTACGCGACGGCAGTAGCCGCTGACGTAGATTTCGTGTGGGTGCACGTCGAAGCCGCCGATGAGGCAGGACACGAGAACGACATCGAGAAGAAGATCGTGGCGATCGAGCAGATGGACAAGCTTGTACTCGGGACGATTCTAGACTGGACAAGGAAGACTGAACAGGACGTTCGCATACTGCTTCTGCCGGATCACCCCACCCCAATTGCCACCGGCTCTCATTCCGCGGAGCCCGTGCCTTTCATCCTGTACGATTCACGAAACCCCCAGCGCACGTCGCTGCCGTTTGACGAGAGGGCGGTTCCTGAAACCAACCTGCGAGTTGAGTTTACTCCCGACCTGATGAAGATGCTCCTCGAACAGAAATGAACGTCGATGCACCCAGTGTAATCTCAGCAGCCTATCGCCTCGGCATGTTTGGCCGGGGCGATGTTGTTCTGGCCGCTGTCTCAGGGGGCGTTGATTCCGTGGTCATGCTTGACGCTCTAATCAAAGCGTCCGGCGACCTGGGCATTAGCCTCCATATCGCGCACCTCAATCACCATATCCGGCCTGGTGAGGCCGAAGCCGATGCCGAGTTCGTAGAGTCTCTGGCAGATCGCTATGGTCTTCCTGTCACAATTGGTGACGCCGACGTGCCCAAACTTGCCAGCCAGCACCGAACGGGACTGGAAGAGGCCGGACGAAATGCCCGTTATGACTTCCTCCACGCGACAGCCAATCAGATGGGGGCCACCAGGATCGCGCTAGGCCACACAGCCGATGACAGGGCCGAAGGTGTTCTTATGAACCTGATAAGAGGCTGCGGTCCGGACGGTATCGTTTCCATCGCGCCAGTTCGGGGTTCAATCGTGCGCCCGCTCATCTCCACGTTCCGCACGGAGATTGAGCAGTACGCACAGCTTAACGGTCTTGAATACAGAAATGATTCAACTAATCTGGACACCAGCTACACTCGTAATCGGATCCGGCACGATCTGCTGCCGCTTCTGGAAAAGACGTTCAATCCATCTGTGAAGCAGGCCCTGCTTCGTCTCGCCGAGCTGGCCGCGAGAGACCGCGACTATCTCTCGCTTCGCAGCCAGGAAGCCGTGATACACACTCGGATGAATCACGGATACGATTCTGATTTGCTGCGCAATATGCACCCGGCGATTCGCTGTCGTCTGATAAGAGACATGCTTGTCCAGTATCTCGGAGACGTTCAAGACATTGAGATGGAGCAGATCGAAAGGATCAGTAACGCCATCGAATCCGGAGAGGACTTCAGCATCAATCTGCCATTTCTGCGGCTCCCCTCAGGAACCGCCAGCAGCGCCCGCATGGTGTCCCGAAACCGCAGAGTCACCATCGAGGCCATCAGGCGACGCAGTCCGGGCCCCACTTTTGACGTGGCTCTTGCGGTTCCCGGAGAGGTCTGGCTAGACGAAGTTGGCGTGACGGTGAAATGCTCCCTTAATCAAGTTCAAGGCAAGCTACTGGTTTCACCGGGCGCGGACCGATTCGAGAGCGAGTGCGAGGCTATTGTTGACGCATCAAGTATCGTTGGAACTTTGCGGGCGCGCAACTGGAGACCTGGAGATCGAATGAGGCCGCTCGGGATGACCGGAACAAAGAAGCTGCAGGACATATTCAAAGACAAGAAACTTCCGAGAATCAGGAGAGACAACGCAGTTGTTGTCGCGGATGATGAGAAGATCGTCTGGGTGGCCGGGGTGGCAGTTTCTGAAGACGCCCGACTGACTGAAGAAACAGCAGAAGCTATCCGCATCGTTGTGGAAGAGGCCTGAATGCAATAGGGGCCGGGAAGACATGAGTCCCCGGCCCCACAGAAACAGAGAGCAGCACCAAGGCTACTTTCTGGCCAGCGGACAACATCCTTTGGCTGGAGCGTTTGCGCCCATAGGGCAGGCCGGAGCCTTGCCAATCTTGGCTTCACAACCCATGCCGGAACCACTGCAACAGCCCATCGCTGCGCCCGGCACTACACAGAAAGCATTGCACATCTTGTCGGCCTTAGCACGGACTTTCGCACGCTGCTCAGGCGTCATAACGCTCATCGCCTGGATAGCCGAATCGACCATCGCATCACGAATGTCTGCTCGAACCGCATCCGCCTGGGCTGCGAGAGACTTGATTGCCGCAGCATCAGGATTTTCTGCGGTAGCAAGACCGATCAGTTCCTTCATCTTGCCCTTCAGGTCTTCGCGCTGTGGAGCCGTCGCGGTCACAAAATCAGCGCCAATCTTCATCAGTTGGGCGCTCTGCTGCGGAGTAAGATCAAGGTCTTGCAGACACGCTTTCATGCCTTTCCCCTGACCAGCTATTCCACAGGTCTTCGCTGCCAGAGCAGCCACGACACCAATCACCAGACACACAACGAGTGCGATCGCTACTATCGCGTGTTTCCTTCGCATAATCCGAATACCTCCGTACAACTTGCTTCTACTCACGAGATGGACACACGCCGCCGATGTCTGCGCGGCGTTCACAGATATTGACGCACTCAACGTCAAGAGGTTCCATTTGATCTCACTTAGATTCTATCGCTTTATGGCTGCGAGGGTCTTCCAGTAGAAATCTTCTGCGAGGCTGTCGAATCCAATGCCATTGCGGCCGGAAGAACAGTGTATAAAGTAACCATTCCCCGCATAGATTCCACAGTGGTCAATATAGGGGTTCTTACAAGAGAAGTACAATCGATCTCCGGGCTTAAGGTCATCGGGCTTCACACTGACGCCCACCTGAGCCTGTTCGCGTGCGGTCCTGGGAAGATTGACGCCAAATGTCCGAAAGACGCTGCGCACAAACGCAGAACAGTCCATACCGCCATTCGGATCAACCCCGCCGTAGACGTATGTGACGCCTCGGTAGCGCATCGCCTCCCGGATTATGTCGCTGTCGACTGACTCGCCCCTGAACGGCATTCCGCCTCGCGAATATGATGAGCCGCGATTCAGCGCAGTCTCAGGCGCCACCAGATCGTAGTCCGTGAATGCCAGAAAAGAAGTCTTGACCCACCCGACAGCCCCGTTGGCCATCAGCACACCGGACCATTCCCCCATCTCCCTGATAACGGCAAGAGGTGTGCCAGCCTTTGCGCGGCAGTAGACACGAGAGGTTGAGCTGCGCGAGTCGTGAATCTGAGCCAGACCTGCGGTGACGTTGGCCACACGCCCAACCTTCACTTCGGCAGACTTGGGAGGATCCGACTTTGCGGCAGCGCTGGGTGCGGGCGGCTTTGGGGCGCTCTGAGCAGATTTCTGCGAATCCGTCACGGTGCTCCGCGACGAACCGAGTTCGGGGGCATCCAAGGTAACCTTGAGCTCCACGCAACTGGCCGCACACGCGAGCCACGACATTCCCGTTATAGTCAGACACAGTATGAGAAACCTGTTCAATCACATCTCCAAATGGCTAAGCTACATAAGTTATTGTCGGCACCGCAGCCGACGGGTGTTAGACCTAACCACACAAGAGTTGGCTGGGCACCTAACCTACTCCACGGGAACTTTGACAACAACTTTCCGCACTCTGGACGCTTCTGGGTCCCGTATACCCGGCATGTGGGCATCTTGAGGCATGAATATCATAAACCCGGACTCGCCGAGAGTCAAGAAGCTGCCATCACCGCTCAGGAGTATCGCGTCATCGTCGGCAGAGTACTCTTTGGTGGTGTGCAGTGTCTCCAGCAGAGCGTAGCCCATTCTTTCCTGACCTGAGACGACATACTGGATGTCAATATACTTTCTGTGAGCCTCGAACATCGAGACATCCTGAGATCTGGTTTCGTAATCCTGCACCATAGCGTACAGTCCACAGCACAGTTCATATCTGCCCAGCTCAAGACCAGCCAGATCGGTCTCGCTCAACCATTTGAGACCTGCCGCAATACCTTTGCTCAATCCACTGTACAACGATGCGTTGCGGATGCTATCAACTACCAACCTGTCTCCTCCTTGCGTTTCGGCACGCCGTGCCTGCGGTCAACTTCTCCATCGTAGCCAAAGAATCCTTCAAGACGCAATGGGCCTGGCACGTGGAGGCGCGTGGATAAGCTTTCTGCCTGATCCAGTCTTGCGGCCGGAGAGATACTAACAGGGAATAATCGGTCAGAACCGTCGTGGCTTGTTGCTGGTGATGCGGGCGGAGATGTTGGCCGTTTTGTGGGTGATTTCTACCACAACGTCCCGCACATCCGGCCTCTGTCGAATGCACTTAACCAACGTGCCCAGCATCTCGTCCAGGTCGACGTCAACGTGATAGCCGCGGACTGCCTCCAGCGTTCCACGCAGATACACCACCCCGGAACTTACATGCACATCCAGTTTGCTTATGTCTACAGGATGCTTCGAGATGTCTCTCATTATGCTCCTGGTGAGCGCCGAGTCAACTAAGGACATAATCCAACCGACTCCCTTCAGAAGACGATTCGGAATCACTGCAACCCAAGCTAGTGTGGCCTACACTTATATTATACCACCTGTTTCAGGAATTGAACAGAAATCTCTCGAGGGCATCGATGTCCGAGAAGTCTGGAATAATCACGTCAGCTCCCGCGTCAATCAGTCTCTCGCGCTTCCACTGGTTCATCCCGCACCGGTTGACTTCGTCGGAGGCGACCCCAACGGCAATTCCACCGGCTTCCTTGCAGTTCTCGATTTCAACATAACCATCTCCGAAGACTACCAGGCTGCTGCCGCTGAGATTGTTCTTCTGCAGAATGTCCTGTATGACCTTGGCCTTTGACCGTTCCCAGTAGTTGTCCAGAGCACCGTATATGTGCTCCCCAAAGAACTGGGCGGCCCCCACGACAGTGGCCTCATCAACCACGTTGGCGTGGTCAGTCCCGCTTGCCACGTACATCTTAACGCCGTGGTCCCGCATCATCTCAAGGAACGCAATAGCCCCCTTCATGGTTACATCAAGTGGGTGAACCTGCCCGGACCTGACAGCCTCAATGCGAGAGCTGATACGATCCATAAGTCGCTTTAGGTATTCCTTCTTGTAGTCAAGAGGATCCAGAGGCCGGCCTCCTCTGCTCTCAACCTGTTCGGCCAGATGGATCATCTGATAGATGGTATCGATACCAGTAGAGCGGGCAACATAGTCTCTGGCGTACTGCTCCAGTTGCTCGATGCCCTCGTGGTTTGGAGTATCCGCAAGGACTTCAACAAAAAGCGGAATCATGATTTCCTGCCAACCCTCGCGCATCACTGAGATCGTTCCGTCAAAGTCGAAAAGCGCGTGCTGGATGCTGGATGTGTCAACCGACGGGTTCACAATCTCAAGGAATGCATTCCCTGCGACGCTCTGATCGGTAGGAGAAGTCATTACAAGCCGTCCTTTCAAGGTCACTTACGAACGAGTCTGAGAAACCTGCACTCGTGAGATTTCTCCCTGCGGTCGAAATGACACTTCTCGCTATTTTATGCCAAACTTGGGTTCCCTGTAAGAGTACAGGCTGTGCACGCTGCCTTCCGCTTGAGCTGCAGACGTTCGGTGCTCGAACCTCAACTGACCCGCGTACAATGCTTTCTGCAGCTTGGTCACACTGGAGAAGCCCATATCCTGGAAACTCTGCTGCAACCCTTTTATCAGGTAAGGCACGTAGTCCACCAGAGACCCACGGTCGAGAACTGTGCCGGAAACTCCCTGGGGAACGACAACGTTATCGTCTTCGTTAAGATACCTCTTGCCGCCGCCAACAGCCATGGCCTCAACGCTCGCCATACCTCTATAGCGCTTTACCCGCATACCGTTCTCATAGAAGTAGTCGCCGGGCGCCTCCGCCGTACCGGCCAGAAGATAACCGGCCATAGCAGCTCCCGCCCCGATAGACATAGCCTTTGCTATATGTCCGATCCCGGCTATGCCGCCATCAGCAATAATCGGCACTCCGTGCTCGCGCGCGGCCTTGGCGCACCGAAAGACGGCAGTGGCCTGAGGTCTGCCAACTGCCATCATGTTTTGGGTAATACATATCGAGCCGGGGCCCATACCGACCCTCAATGAATCGGCTCCGGCCTCAATCAAGGCACTGCTCTGCTCAGCAGTCACAACGTTTCCAGCGATGATATCCACGTTCTTGCAGTTCTCTTTGAGGAACCTGAGCATCTCAATCTGATAGGTGGAGAATCCCTGGGCCGAATCGATCAGTATTGTGTCCACTCCAGCGTCCGCCAAAGCCACTGCTCTGTCGCGGTCCTCGGGTTTGGTGGAGACCGCCGCACCAACGAGAAGCTGCTTGCCGGCGCTCTTTGACGCGTATGGAAAGTCCTTGTTCTTCAGCAGATCGCGCCGCGACAACAGCGCCACCAGCCGAAAGCTGCCGTCTACAACGGGGAGTTTGCCCTTCTTGCTCTTCTTCAGTATCTGGTTTGCCTCGTGCAGAGTCACCCCCTCTTTGGCTGTCACCAAATCGGTAGACATCACCTGAGAGAGTGGTCTGCTTCGTTTCTTCTCGAAATCAATGTCTCGGTTAGTGACGATGCCGACGAGCTTGGAGCCCAATGTTCCATCTTCAGTGATTGGGATGCCGGAGAAGCCATTTTCGCGTTTGATAGCGTCCACATCGAGCACGGTGTGGCGGGGACTGAGAACAACTGGGTCAATGATGAAGCCATTCTCGAATCGTTTGACCTTCCTGACGTGCTCAACCTGCGCCTCAATAGTGTTGTTGTAGTGGATGATCCCAATCCCGCCCAGCAGCGCCAGGTACGCGGCCATCTTCCACTCTGTCACAGTGTCCATTGGGGAGCTGACGATCGGCCGCCTGATCTTCAAGTTGCGAGTAACATGGGTTTCAAGCTCGGCTTCGCTGGCCTGGAAATCTATAAATCCCGGAAGTACGATGAAGTCATCGTATGTCAAACCTCTGCCAGAACCGAAAAGTTCGTCTGCTGACAGACCATCTCGATCGCGTGCTCCCGTGTTTGCGGCGTTTGCCATGACCCTCAAGCGCCCTCCTGACGTAGATTACAGTACTAATTAAGTGGTATTATACCGCAAACGCAGGAATTGTGTAATGTCAACAAAGACGCGCAAACAATGGGAGAGGCAGGCGGCCTACCTGCAGCGAAAGGTCGACGCGGCCATTTGCGACTACGCGATGATCAGAGAAGGCGACCGCGTGCTGGTCGGATTCTCGGGCGGGATAGATAGCTTCGCTCTCCTGCGGCTTCTCGACTACCGCAGGCATTCGTGCGTCGAGAGCTATGGCCTCGTCGCGGCACACATAGCGGGCGACTCGCGAGGTCCGGCGATCGAGATGCCCGAAATGGCTCACGAGGCATTGGTCTGCTCGGGCATCGAGTTCCACATCAGAGAGCTGCCCGTCAGCCCGGATGAACCTCTGCCGATGGGATGTGACCGCTGCAGCCGCTACCGGCGCAAGGCCTTGCTGCTGCTTGCCCAGGAACTCCGGTGCAACTGTCTTGCCCTGGGCCACAACATGGATGATTTCGCACAAACTGCGCTCATGAATCTGTTTGCACACGGGCGTCTGGAGACCATGAGCCACTCGGCAGAATATGCCGAAGGAGCCGTCAGACTCATCCGACCGCTCGCCTATGTCACAAGGCACGAGATCAGGCGTTTCGCGAGGGCGTTCGGATACCAGCCGCCGGCGGCGGAATGCCCCTTGGCCGGCACATCCGGCAGGCAGACCGCAAGAAACATCCTATATGAAGCGGGCAAGGAGTTCAAACACGCGGCCTACAACGTCGTGAATGCGGCCGTTCCTCTCAAAGGTTCAAAGGACCGCGGGGAGAGGCGGAGCCCTCGACCAGGAATCAAAGACTGACGAGGCGAGGGCTGTCTGCTGCTTTCGCTCCCCGAGGCGCCGAACGTGTGCGCAGGAATGCCTTGACAATTCTGAAGAAGACTGTATCATTAGGTGTAGTCCATCGAGATCACAGGAGGTCCACTCGGCATGGTTTCCAAAGTAGAGCTATCCGAACTGGCTATCAACGGCGGCCCGAAGCTGCGCGAAACGCCTTACCCCAACCGTGGGTTGATTGGCAATGAGGAGAAAGCGGCGGCTGTCGCAATGTTCGACGAGGCTATTGCCACAGGCAATGCCTTCGGATACAACGGCGAAGCCGAGGAGGCATACTGTAGAGAGTTCGCTGAATCCCTCGGCGGAGGATTTGCAGATGCGGTCAACTCGGGCACAAACGCTGTATACGTTGCTCTGCGTGCACTCAATCCCGAACCTTTTACCGAGATTGTCGTCTCCGCCGTCACCGACCCGGGAGGGATGATGCCCATTCCACTGCTCAACTGCATTCCCGTGGTCGCTGACGCGCAACCCGGACGCTACAACACCGGGCCGGAGCAGGTGGAAGCAGTCTTGTCGCCTCTGACAAGCGCCATCGTTATCTCTCACATCGGAGGCGAACCGGCGGATATCGAAGGAATCATTGAACTGGCCAAGAGCCGCGGAATACCTGTGGTGGAGGATTGTGCCCAGTCCCACGGCGCATCACTGAACGGCAGACTCGTTGGCACTCTCGGCGACATAAGCGCCTTCTCGACTATGTTCGGCAAGCATCACTGCACCGGCGGTCAGGGCGGAGTGGTGTTCACCAGGAACGAAGACCTCTACTGGGCGGCAAGACGGGCATCTGACCGTGGCAAGCCATTTGGACTGCCGGCCGGATCCACAAACCATATTGCCGCGCTCAATCTCAACCTCAACGATTTGTCCGGAGCCATTGGCCGCGTTCAGCTAAAGAAGCTGGCTCGAATTGTTGCGCAAAGGCGCGACATTGTTGACAGACTCTGCGAGGGTTTCGCCCGCCTGAAGTCCATATCAGTTCCACCACAGGTGGAAGGCGCGCGTCACAGCTACTGGTTCTGGAGACTGCAGTTTGAGCAAGACGCGGTGTCCTGTAACAAAGACCTCTTCCTGGCCGCGGTCGCGACGG
>CAYSLA010000014.1:24137-38315 GCA_964431685.1 uncultured bacterium
GAGCAAGACGCGGTGTCCTGTAACAAAGACCTCTTCCTGGCCGCGGTCGCGACGGAGGCTTCAGTCCCCATAAATGTGTCCTATAGGGCGGCGATGCCGCACCTGTTCGACTGGTTTGTGAACCGCCGAGTGTTTGGAACAAGCCAACTGCCGTGGAGCGCACCGCAGTACACCGGCGATGCAGACCGTCAGTTCCCCTGCCCCAACGCGATGGCCGCGACCGAGATGCAGTTTAACCTGCACCTGTCAGAGGCGTGGGGAGAACGCGAGATAGCCGACACAGTCGCTGCGTTCGAGAAAGTCGAACGCGCCTACGCGAAGTAGTCACGCGCACGATACCTCCGATGCGACGGCCCTGAACTTGACTGCCGCGCCGTCCCGTCTGTACCACCTCTCAGAAACCTCCCCCTAACCCCCTCCGAAGCGGAGGGGGGAGGTATTCCGGGTGACGCGTCTTGTGTTCATAAACCTCCCCCTAACCCCCTCCGAGACGGAGGGGGGAGGTGTTTTCATATGCTTCGGGACAATCGTCCCGAAGCATAGCAAAGAAGCCCCTGTATTCGGATTCTGAACCTCCGGCTAAAGCCCGTTTGACCCTCTGTCGATATGTTGACTGGAGGACCAGATGATACGTGCTTTATACACTGCTTCGAGCGGAATGGTAGCGCAGACCGTCAGGCAAGACATAATCGCCAACAACATCGCCAACGTGCAGACGCCAGGCTACAAGGCGCAGAAGGCGCTCGTCAGTTCATTCGCGGAAGTGCTGTCCAATCAGGGCAGCATCAATCCAAGCGCCACAAGACGGCAACCGTACCCGGACGTATGTGCGCCGTCGTCTGCGACAGTAGTGCAGACCGCCGAGGACAACTCGGAGGGTATGCTCAAGATCACAGGCAACGCGCTCGATTTCTCCATCAAGGGACCCGGCGCATTCACCGCGGCCCGCGGCACGGATATCTACACCACCAGGTCCGGCGCGTTTGTCCTGAACAACGTCAATGAACTCTGCACCCTCGACGGAGGAAAGGTGCAGGGCCAGCGCGGGTCCATCAAGATACCTTCCGAGAAGTGGGAGCTTCACGAAGACGGCTCCATTGTGGCAAACGGCGAGATCGTCGATAGACTTCAGATCGCAGGCTTTGACAAGACATCAACTCAGATTAGCCAGGGATCACTGGAGCAGTCGAACGTCAACATCTTCAAAGAGATGGTTTCGATGATAGCTAACATGCGAAGTTTTGAGGCTAATCAGAAGGTGATAGCCTCTGTAGACCAGTCCCTCAGCAAACTGATCAACGAGGGCGGCAAGGTCTAGCGGAATGGAACACGGGAATAGCAAAAGGCAGGTTCAACAATGATTAGAAGTCTCTATACTGCGGCAACTGGGATGTCGGCACAGCAGACAAACATGGATATTACCGCAAACAACCTTGCGAACGTCAATACCACTGGCTTCAAGAAGAGCCGCGCTGACTTTCAGGACCTTCTTTACCAGACTCTGCGGGCCGCGGGCTCGTCACAGGCGCAAGGGATGAAGATCCCAACGGGCATTCAGGTGGGTCTCGGAACGAGGCTGGCGGCAGTTCAGAAGGTTTTCACTCAAGGCGACTTCCAGAACACGGGCAATCAACTGGACCTGGTTATCGAAGGCGACGGTTTCTTCGAGGTGATGCTGCCTTCCGGCAGTTCGGCCTATACTCGAGACGGAGCTCTGAAGCTGGATTCCACGGGCCGCCTTGTGACCTCGGACGGTTACGCGGTGCAGCCCGAGCTCACTATTCCCGCCGATACGATGGAGATCACCATAGGCGAAGACGGGACTGTCTCCGTGAAGACGGCGGGGGCCACTGTCGCGACGGAACTAGGCCAAATCCAACTGACGCGGTTTCTCAACCCCGCGGGCCTTGTGAGCCAGGGCAAGAACCTCTTCACTACATCAGACGCGTCGGGCGACCCGATCACTGGGACCGCCGGAGCGGATGGGATGGGGACGATTGCGCAGGGGTTCGTTGAGATGTCCAACGTGAAGGTTGTTGAGGAGATGGTCAATATGATCGTTGCTCAGCGTGCCTACGAGGTCAACTCAAAATCTATCCAGGCCGCCGATGAAATGCTCAACACGGCGAACAATCTGCGCAGGTAGATGAAATGACAAGACGAACCAGCATATCAGTGCTCACAGCCGCTATTCTCGCGGCCTGCATGGCAAAGTGCAGCCTGGCAGCGGTAACGGTGGAACTCCGAGAACGCGCCAGCGTGGCTCCCGCGTCGCTTCTGTGCATCAAGGACATAGCTGAAGTCTCCGGAGACCCTGCATGGGCACGCCGCGTGGGAGATATCACACTGGCCACAGCACCGGTTGCCGGCTCCGAACGCGCAATCCAAAGCGACTACGTTCGCCTTAAGATCAAGGCCGCCAATCTGCTCGCGGGCACTGTGATATCCGGAGCCAAACAGACCATAGTCAGCGGCCGGTCTACTTCAGTTTCTTCCGAGCAGCTTGCTGAAGAGGCGAAAGCGTGCCTCGTTTCGCTGCTGCCGCACGACGGACGAGTTTATGACGTGACCGTGGAACGGGCCCCCAAAGATCTGGTGGTGAACGGCAGCGGTGATATCACGATATCGACGAAGCTGCTCGCTCTGGCCGCGAGGCCCGGAACCAACAGTGTGTCGGTTGAAGTTGTATCCGGCGGAAAGACTGTAGGAAGAACCACTTGCACTCTGCGAGTCAAAGCTCTGGCAGACGTGGTGGTCGCCACCGCTCAGATCCGACAGGGTGACGCAGTAACGAGCGAAAACACCCGGGTGGAGAAACGCGAGGTAGGCGCGTTAACCACATCGCACACTGTGGCCGCGCTGCTGGCCTTCGATCAGTTGGTAGCGAAGCGAACCATCGCGGTGGGCTCCCTGCTGAGTTCAAACGACGTGCAATCACCCCCCATAATCCGTAGAGGTGACACAGTGACGGTCCTGGTACACTGCGGGGCAGTCACACTTACCACCACGGCAACCGCAAAACAGGACGCCTGGAAGGGCGATGTGGTCGCGGTTCGGCCGGACGTGTCGTCAAGTGACCTTCGCGGCACCGTATCGCAGCAGGGTATTGTCGAGTTATTCAGATGAAGGTAGGGGAGCACTTCGAAATGCTCCCTTGCGAGGGAAGGAGTCAAGAAGCATGTCCAGACTTATCGTGATAGCAGTCGTGTCTCTGGCAGTTATTGGTACAGTGCTCTCGGCAGTCGCGGCGGAGTCGCTGTGGACTGACGACAGCAAAGGTCTCTACACGGACAAGAAAGCTGCAAGTGTTGGGGACCTTCTGACGATAATCATCGTGGAGTCGGCCGCTTCCAGCCAGCAGGCCACTACCGATGCAAAGAAGTCCAGCGGCCTCAGCAACGAGCCCGGCATCGGCCCATTCTTGAAGAACCTGCCGATGATGTCGTATGGCCTCAGCGACAATATGAAGGCCAACGGCTCTACCAGCCGAACAAGCACATTGAGCGCAAAGATAACGGTGAAGGTTACTAAGATTGATGAAAACGGAAACCTGGAGATAGAAGGCACCAGGTTTGTGCAGACCAACAGAGAGAAGGCGGAGATGAAGTTGACCGGAACAGTTCGTCCCCAGGACGTTTCTGTTGACAACACCATTCTCAGCACATATATAGCGAACGCAAGAATAGCGTATCAGGGCAGCGGGCCAATCGGTGACCGCCAGAAGGAAGGGCTGATCACGAAGCTGCTGCATTGGATATTCTAGACCGCACGTCGACGGTCACACGTCACGCGGCAATGTCGATTGCCGGGACGTGCGGTCACTTGGATGGACTGATAAAAATGAACTACACACACTGGGCGAACATAAGAAGAAAACTGATACTACGAAGTCCTGAATCAAGTTCAGGATGGCTTCAGGGACTGGTGCTGCTGCTGATAGGCCTGACCGCTTTGTCTGCGACTGCGCTTGGCCAGACCGTACGCATCAAGGACATAGCTAACGTGGACGGCGTTCGGTCGAACCAACTGGTCGGATATGGACTTGTGATAGGTCTGAGCGGGACGGGTGACAGCCAGCAGGCCAGGTTCACAACGCAGAGCGTGGCGAACATGCTGGAGTCCTACGGCGTTGGGGTGCCGGCCGACAAGCTGAAGCTCAAGAACGTGGCCGCGGTGCTGCTAACCGCTGAGCTTCCGCCGTTTGCTCGGCCTGGCACAAGAATCGACGTAACCGTATCCTCCATCGGCGACTCGCCCAGTCTTCAGGGAGGCACACTGGTTCAGTCTCCGCTGAAAGCCGCGAACGGAGCAGTCTACGCAGTCGCGCAGGGCCCGATCTCCATTGGCGGATTTTCCGCCGGCGGAGGAGGTGCGTCTGTCTCAAAGAACCACGCAACAGTGGGCAAAGTTCCTCAGGGCGCAATTGTCGAACGAGCGACGACGACAATCATCCAGGAATCTGACGCGGTCACAATGACCCTGAACAAGGGCGACTTTACGACCGCGAAACGAGTAGCCGACGCGATAAACCAGGCACTGGGATCTGCTGTCGCTGCTGCCAATGACGCCAACTCAGTTCGCGTGTCGCTGCCGGATAGCTACACCGGCGATGTAGTTGGGCTTATAGCACAGATCGAGTCCATCGAGGTCACCACAGACACGGTGGCAAAAGTCATAGTTAACGAGCGCACGGGTACTGTGGTCATCGGAGGCTCAGTGCGCATCACGCCCGTAGCGGTCTCGCACGGAGCGCTGACAGTGGAAGTCAATACGGACCTCGACGTCTACCAGCCCGAACCATTGAGCGGAGGAACGACAGTCGTAGCCCAGCAGAAGAACGTGGAAGTGAAGGAACAGAAAAACAGTCTCGTCCGCCTGAAGGACGCAAGCACAATCGACGAGCTCGTGAGGGCACTGAACACCCTGAAGGTGACGCCCCGGGACCTCATATCGATCCTCCAGGCAATAAAGCAGGCCGGAGCCCTCCAGGCCCAACTGGAGGTGATATGATGCGCGTGGATGCAGCGAGCACACATTGGATGTTTCGGGATTTCGGAATGCACAATGCTGGGTGCCTGATGAGACCAGAATCCCGAAACAACACAAACGTCGGATCGGCGGTCGAAGTTTCGGGACAAGCGTGTCCCGAAACGACAAGAGAGGACGAGAAGCTCAAGGAGGCCTGCAGGAGCTTTGAGGCAATGCTAACCGGCATTATGCTCAAGGGAATGCGAAAGACAGTCGTGAAGACGGACCTCTTTGGGTCCGGCAAGGAAGAGGAACTCTTCCAGGAGATGTTGGACAGCGAGATTTGCCAAAGCGTATCGAAATCGGCTGCCGTTGGTATAGCCCAGATGCTGTACCGTCAACTTCGCAGTGACCAGGCGATCGCGATCACGGATCGGGCGACCGAACAAACGTCCCCACGGTTTGTCGGTGACGCGCGAGATGAAGGAGTAACGTAAATGATAATCACCCCAGCACGCAGCAATCATCTGATGGGAGTAGCCCTGCAGCAGATATATAAGACCAACAACACTCCCTCAGTGGCGAGAGCCGGAAAGGCCGACGTTGTAGACATTTCGTGCTTCGCGGCAGCGATAGACAAAGCCAGAAGGACTATTGACTGCCTGCCGAGCGTGAGAAACGAACTGGTCCTGCAGACTCGTCTGGAGCTTCTGGAAGGAAGCCGCCCTCGGGCGGCCGACACGGCGTCAGCAATGATAAACCGCGCATCAAGAGGCGAGGCATAGAGCAATATGGCCACTAGAGACGAACAAATCAACTCACTACTGGGGTGTCTTCACGAGATCAAAGATCTGATGGAGTACTCATACGCGACAGCAATGAACCAACAGAGGTCGCTTGTTGATAATGACGCCGAGGGCATAGTAGTCGCCACGAAGGCACAAGAGGAAGTCCTCAGACGAATAGGCGAGGCTGATCAGCGGGCTGCTGCTGTTAGCAGGCAGTTGGCGATCGAGGCGAATGCTATGTTTCGGGACAACTGCCCCGAAGCACATGATGCGGAACACCTCCCCCTCTCCCCTCCGTTTTCTATGCTTCGGGACAACCGTCCCGAAGCATATGATGCGGACGGGGTTGACGCGTCATCTATCGCGCAGATTGCCGGCAGCCCTCACGCTCAGATGATCACGGCGGCCACCAAGGAGATATCTACTCTCGCTGCCATGGTTGCCGATGCCAATGAGACCAACCGAGTGCTGCTCCAGAACGGTCTGGACATTGTTACGGAATGTCTGCGGGCCGTGGCAACGACCCCGGCCACTGTGTATTCGGACGCGGGTCTGGTGCCGGAGAGTCGAGCAGACGTTCTAAGCCTGGACCGGAAAGTGTAGAGCAAAAGAAAATGGCCGGTACATTCTTTGGGATAAACATTGCCCAGTCGGGCCTGAACGCACAGCGCCAGGCAATGGACATTCTCGGCTACAATGTCGCGCACGCGAACGACCCGACCTACAAGCGACAAAGAGTGAACATGTCAGAGCGGGCGGTGCTGGCCCAATCACAGGAGGCGTCGTCTACAGGCACGTCTGCGTTTGGAGCTGGCGTAGGAACAGGCGGCATCGAACGCATACGGGACGCCCTGATAGAAAACCGACTGCGCTACGCTATGCAGAAGAGCTCACAATGGGACTTCATGTCGGGCAAGATGCTGGGGCTGGAAGCCCTGATAGGTGAACCAAGCGACACGGGACTTCAGGCCGATCTGGACAACTTCTGGAACTCGTGGCAAAGGGTCGCAACCAGTCCGGAATCCATCCCGGTGAGAAGCGCCCTGCTCGAAGACGCGAAGGCTCTATGCGCGAGGATGCAGTATCTCAATTCACAGATGCGTAGCACAGTGGACGACCTCAACCTGTCGGCCATCGATAAGGTGGGCCAGGTTAACGCGATCGGCCAGGAGATTGCCAGACTTAACAACGAGATTTCAGCGCTTGATTCAGGTCAGGTGCCGGTTAACGACCTGCTGAACCGCCGAGACGCACTGGTTCTGGAGCTCGCCAAGCTGGCGGACATCCAACAGCACGGCGAAGGCAAAGACAGCTTCATCATATCTATTGGCGGTCGGGTTCTGGTGCAGGGAAGCAAGTTCAATGCTCTCAAGACCACACTGGCCCCTGGCGGCAACAGGGAGATTGAGTGGGCATCCGATGGTGCGAGAGTCTCCCTTAGCGGCGGCCAACTCTCGGCAATACGCGAACTGCGGGATGTGTCTTTGCCCAAGTACATGGCCGCCCTTGACAGTGTGGCCAGACATCTTGTAACAGAGGTCAACAGGATTCACGCGGGTGACCCCACGGCCACACCGCCAATACCCGCGGGCAACACTATGCTCAAGGACGCTCTGGGAAATCCGATTCCCGGAGGCAACTTCTTCGATCCGACCAAGCTGACGGCCGGCAGTATATGTCTTTCCGCCACGATTGTCGACCGCCCAGAACTGATCGCGGCCTCCGCAACGGGAGGCGTCGGAGATGGCGATGTCGCCACAGCCATATCCAATGTCCAGAATACGGTCGTGTCCGGTGGACTGACTATCAACCAGCTCTACCGTGAAATGATTGGTGATATTGGAGCCTCGTCTGCGATGTCCCAGCGGCAGGCGGCGGCACATAAGCTGGTAGTGGATCAATTCACCATGCAGCAGCAGGCGGTATCTGGCGTTTCTCTCGACGAGGAAATGACCAACATGATCAAGTTTCAGCAGGCCTACAACGCGTCCGCCAGAGTCTTGACCGCGATGGACGAATTGCTTGATGTGCTCGTAGGCATCGGAAGGTAAGGGTATTATGAGGACATCTCTCAGCCAACAAATACAGACGGCACTAATGTTCGTGGATGTCTCTTCCCGCAAGCTCAGTGAAGCTCAGCAGCGCGCTGTAAGCGGAAAGAAGATCACCAAAGCCAGCGATGATGTGCCAGGCACCAACTCCTCCCTGGGGATTAGAACCTCACTAAGCAGCGTCGAGCAGTATTCAAACAACATCCAAGTCGGCAGACCGTTCCTGGATGTGACGATGAAATCGATCAGCCAGATGGCAAACGTGATGCAGAGAGTCCGCACAATCGCCGTGGCTGCGTCCACAGAGGACTTCAGCGGTCAGACAACAGATACCTACGTGCAGGAACTCAACAGCATACTCGACGGTATGGAGGACATTGCCAATACCAAACACACAGACATCTACGTCTTCAGCGGTGGAAGAACCGAACAACCAGCGATTCTTAACACAGCGGGCACGTACACATTCGATGGTGATGCCACCCAGAGGAAAGCCAAGGTGCTATCCTGGGTCTGGGTGCCGACAAATGTAAGTGGGAGTAGCCTGCTGAACTTCGACGGACATCTGGGAGCAGGCTCCACCGACATATTCAGTGCAGTCAGGAGCCTGAGAGATATGATTCAGGCAAGAGACAGAACCGCGGTTAGTAATCACATTGAGCAGATTGACAAGCACTACGATAATCTGCTGTCACACCAGGCACAAGTGGGCGCCTGGGCAGCGCGGATGGACTCCGCAAAGTCTTCGCTCTCCGACTCAAAAGTCAGACTTCAGCAGATGCTATCGGACATCGAAGACATAGATCTGCCTACTGCTATCGTAGATCTCAAGGCACAGGAGAACGTCTACCAGGCTGCCCTGGGTATCACGAATCGTATGCTTGAGCTGTCACTGGCGAACATTAACCGGTAGACACTCAAATCGAATGGAGGACACAAGTGAAAATCGACACCACACGCTTTGGGGCAATCGAGATTGACGACAACTCGATACTCCACACGCCGAGCGGATTGTTCGGCTTTGACGACCAGACAAAGTTCTGTCTAATACAGCACCGACCGGACACCAATTTCCGATGGCTTCAGTCCGTGGAGAAACCTTCGCTCGCGTTTGTGGTCATAGATCCGGCTGACTACTTCACGAACTACGAAATTGAGATTCCGGATGTGCACATTGAGGCCCTGGGCATAGACAAATCCGAAGACGTTATCGTTCTGGCGATTGTCACTGTGGGCAAGAGGTCCGACGAGATTACAGCAAACCTGGTCGCGCCAGTCATCGTAAACTCCAGAACTCTGCTCGGAATGCAGATAATAATTCAGGATGAACGTTATGGGGTGAAACACAGACTCATTGAGAACGTGATATCCCAGGACGGCGAGCGGTCCACAGTTGAGAAATGCCAGGTGCGGTCATCGGCCGTTCGTGCGGACTGATGCTTGTGGTGCCTGACGATAACACCTATGGCAGATAGGGCCTTTCTCAGCGCAAGGACGCACAAGAGTGAAAGGATGCACTCGATATGTTGGTATTAGCTAGAAAAGTAGGACAATCAATAGTCATCGGAGACAATGTGGAACTGATGGTAATTGAGGTTCGCGGAGACCAGGTGAGACTGGGAATCAGCGCGCCAAAGACCATTCCGGTTCATCGCAAGGAGCTTTTGGAGCAGATCAGGCAGGAAAACCTGATGGCTGCGGGCGATGTGGATGTCGACGCCGTAGGGGAGCGCTTCAATGTGCTCCCACGTGAGAAGAAAGCCGGTTAACGGACACGGACCCCAACATGAAGACTGTGATACTAGCCGGCGGAATGGGAACTCGGCTCGCTGAAGAAACCGGAACCAAACCGAAACCAATGGTGGAGATCGGCGGCAAGCCAATCCTGTGGCACATAATGAAGCTGTACTCCCACTTCGGGCACAGCGAGTTCTACATAGCCCTTGGCTATCGGGGAGAGATCATAAAGAGCTACTTCCTCGACTACTACGCTCTGAGCGGCAATGTGACTATCGATATGCGCCGCGGGGGAGCAGTCTGGCACGAGAACGACTGCGAAGACTGGACCGTTCATTGCTTCGACACCGGTATTGAGACCCTGACCGGCAGCCGAATCAAGCGCCTGCAGACTCACCTCGCTGGAGGAACGTTTCTGGCAACCTACGGCGACGGTGTAAGCAACGTGGACATTGCCAGCCTGCTTTCTTTCCATCGGAAGGTTGGCAAGATCGCAACAGTGACCGCGGTACGGCCCCCGGCCAGGTTTGGTGGGCTGGTCGTGGAAGACGATCTTGTCACCGACTTCACCGAGAAGCCCGACACGGGCGAGGGATGGATTAACGGCGGATTCATGGTCTTCGAGCCGGAGGTGTTCGACCTTCTGCGGTGGAACGGCAGCAGCCTGGAGACCGACGGACTTGAGGCCCTGTCTCGCGAGAACCAGTTGGCAGCCTACAAGCACGAAGGATTCTGGCAGTGCATGGACAATCTGCGAGAGCTCAAGATGCTGGAAGAGCTGTGCAGGCGAGACGAGACGCCGTGGATGGTGTGGAAAAACCCGAACACATCCCAGAAGGCCGCTTGACTCTGGACTATGGACAAGCGGTCTGACTGGGCGCCAAGTGGATGGATTCCCGTTCTCGCGGGAATGACACCTCTTTCCGGCGAAAGCGGGAGTCTACCCCGCAGAGTCCGAAACACCTCCCCTGAAGTTTCGGAGGGGTTAGACGGAGCTGCGGTTGGTGCGGGCTTCCGGCCTGCCGCGTGCACATGCGGGACGGGGCGCGCCCGAAAAGAGAGAGGGGGGCTGTGTCATTGCGCCGGCGCGCCGGCTCGCGAGCACCTCACCCGGCTTCAGACTGACGCTTCCAACAAACTCATCGGCCGATCTCTTGAGTTGCGCCCATCTATTCCCCTGCGCTACCAGCACTGTCTCCGCCCGAGGCACACTCAGCTTGAACGCCTGCAGTGTGTCAGCATAGAGAGTGCCCCGGAGGGGTGTTGCTATACTCGCTTCTCCACGCTCAAAACCTGCAGACATCTGAGGAAAAGCAGATAGAGGGCAGTCCCCGTTGGTGTTCTCAACCCTGAACTGCCGCGACACACTTGCCTGAGTTGTCTTCGGATCCGCTGTCAATCACATAGAGCTTGAGGTACGAAACGCCGGTTGGCGCGGCTGCACGCACAACGAAGCGTCTCTGCTCCCTTTGGGCCAGGACCAGCGGATCCGAAGCGGCTGACCGGAACTGTCGAACAGCCTGGCAAACAGGTGCAAGCCCTAAGCAACGCAACACTCGAGCACGCTCTCGAAGATCGGCCTCAGTACGCCGGTGCTGCCATCTGACAGCCTGATCCCGTGTGCGAAGAACTCCGGACGTAGACGGGGCAGCATCATGAACTGATTCTGGTCAATCGGCGTGCGAATAAGTTGCCATTTGGGATCCCTGGGAAGATGCGTGTATATCAGCCTCTCGGGGGGCACAAGGAATTATTCATCGCTGATCTGCGGCCGATAGTCTGGCTGCACACCGCCGTCGGGCGGCGCGAGAAGCCCCGAACCCCACGCGCAGTCCAATAGCCTCCACTGTCCGTCAACCTGGACTGCGTTCCAGGCGTGTCCGAAGTTGTTGGCCGAATCGCCGACAAGGTAGCCATCACCCTTTGCCACACCGATGACCGTAACCGATTCCAAGCCCAGACCTGCGGCAACCGCGTTGAAAAGCGCTGCGTACTCGCCGCACATGCCCTTGCCGCCGAATACGCTGCTTAGCGGCGCGTCAGGTGTCAGGGGCTCGGAAGCAACTTCGGTGGGCGAGTAGAGCAGATAGCTGGCGGTAAATGAGTAAGCCGCACGCGCCCGCTGCACGTCGGTCTTACAAAGCTCTGCCAACGAGCGCACCGCGGAGTTCACCGTTACGTTGGGGGAGGCCGCGATC
Source organism: uncultured bacterium (assembly GCA_964431685.1). GTDB lineage: Bacteria > Armatimonadota > UBA5829 > UBA5829 > UBA5829 > CAYSLA01. The sequence goes on from CAYSLA010000014.1 coordinate 35,880, forward strand.
CGAGAGGCGAGACTGTCGATACTCCGGTAATTCGACGTCCGCAGTTGCGCTGACGCGCCAGCGACCATTGATAATGCAAGGAGTATTGTTGCCACTGCGAAGCGCATGTATTGTCTCACGTAGTGCATCTGGATCAGACCTTGCCGTCAAGTATACCACCGCAGAGAGACTCTGTAAACCTCTGATTGGTAAGAGCTCAGTCTTTGTGAGAAACCACGTCATCCTGAACTTGATTCAGGACCCATCCCTTCTCCGGATGGGTGCCGGATCAAGTCCGGCATGACGTTCCACTCAGCGAGACTGAGCTCTTACTCTGATTGGACAAACAGCATGGCGCTTCGGTACAATAACTTCGGTCTATTCATACCTAAATGACGACAGAACCGTGCTTCTGGTTCGCCAGATGCGGGGCGCTGTGAGCGGTTTTGCTGTCGTTAACGATTTGGAGTGCAACAGCTTGGTCGCTGCGTTAGTGCTTACGGCCGGTGTGGTCGTGATATTGCTGGTCTCTGCCGGCATGCTTTGGTGGCTGGGTCTGACCAAGATTCTGCCTGCTTTGCTGCATAGCGCTTTGGGACTGGTGATGTTGGGCTCGTTCCTTCTTATCGTAACCGAGGTCCCCCTGCTCTTCGGGAACAAGGACGACCGAGCCTCAGCGTTCTCAGATATGGGATACCTCGGCGCCACTTTTCTGGCAAGCGCAGGACTGTGGTTCGTAGCACAACACTTCTTCTGGTAGCCCCCGAAACACGTCCCACCCGGCCCGCACACTTTGTCTGCGCCGTCCATGTACCGGGATGAGCCATCCCGACAACGAGAGTTGATTTGCGAATAGCTTTGAACTATGGTAAGGAAGGACTCGCGCTAAACTTGCCAGATAACCTGGACTTGACCATCGTCCGAAAGCCGGCCCTGCCGGTGGTCTCGGACGCGCACCTGGCCGTCGTCGAAGCGCTGTCAACTCCGGTGTCGTGCAGACCACTGGGTCCTTGCCCAAGGACGGGACAGTGCCTGCATAGCGATATGTGACGTCACTAGACCGGTGCCCAATGGAGTCTTCTTGCCACTGATGATAAGACAGATAATCGACTCCGGGATCCGCACAGACAAGATTGTCGTCCTCGTCGCAACAGGGCTTCACCGGCCGAACCTTGGCGATGAGCTGCGGGCTGAGAGTGGGAGACGACTGGGTTCTCAAGACAGTGCGAGTAGAGAATCACTATGCCAGGAATGACCTGGATCACGGCTACCTTGCAACAACCAGCCGAGGAACACCTGTCAGGATAGACAAGAGATTCGTTGAGGCACACCTGCGCATAGTAACAGGGCTCGTGGAGCCACATTTCATGGCAGGTTACTCCGGCGGACGAAAGCTCATTGCGCCGGGAATGGCGCACTATCAGACGATCACTCGGATCCACTCAGCGGAGTTTGCCGGAGAATCCTGGAGCCGCGAATTGCGTGCTCAGCGGGAATCCAGTGCACGAGGACCAGATCGAGATTATGCGCAATGTCGGCGAGGTCTATGCGCCCAATACCGTGATCGATGAGCACCGAAGGCTTTCGTTCGTGAACTTCGGCGAAGCTCACGAAAGCCACCTTGCGGCGGTGGAGTACCGGCAGACCCTACGCCCAGGTTCCGGTGGCAGGGAAGTTCCACACGGTGGTAACCACGTGTGCCGGCTACCCGCTGGATACGGTGTTCTACCAGGTCTGCAAGGGAATGGTAGCGGCGATGGATATCGTCGAGCCCGGGGGAAACCTGTTTATAGCCGCGGAATGCGCAGAGGGATTCGGGTCTGCCGACTTCCTGGCATCGCAGAACAGACTCATAGAAGTCGGTGCCGACAAATTCCTAACCGAAATACGCGACAAACAACATGCGGGGATTGATGAATGGCAAACGCAGATGCTCCTCACGGCTACAACCCGCGCAAGAGTATCTCTCTATACGACAGGGCTCTCCGAATCGGAGATGAAGTCGACGGGTGTAAAGACTGTCGAATCACTCTCGGATGCAGTTGTAAAGAGCGCAAACGAGTCCGGTGACAAGCGGGTTGCCGTCATACCCGAGGGCCCATATCTTGTGCCGCACTCGGTGCCGATATTGCAGACAACTTGATTGATGAAAGACGCCAAAAGGAAGCAGGCAGAATAGCAGGAGAATAGTCAGATTTGCAGCAAATGGAAGAGAACAGTACCGTCTGATAGATGGCGAGAAGATCAGCGCCATAAAGGGACTGCCGTGGGAAGGGCTTGATAAGACCGGCAAGGAATATCGCCTTGATGCGGTTAGGCTCCTTGCGTCGGTGGAACCGCCGGATATTTTCGCCATTGGGTTGAACTACCGCGCCCACGCCGATGAGAGCGGCATGAAGTACCCGCCAGCCCCGGTCATCTTTATCAAGGCCTCAAGCTCCGCCGTCGGGCCGAATG
>CAYSLA010000015.1:0-30140 GCA_964431685.1 uncultured bacterium
GCGTAACATTCAGTTGAGCCACCGCCAACTTTCAACTATGGCTGGGACAGGCTCGCCTTAGACTACCTGGTCACTGAGCGTCGTGCTGACCGCTCGACAGACTTGCTGGTCTGTCCTTCACTGGTTGAAAGCACCACTCCCTGGCAATCAGGGCGAATGTGCTACCCCACAGCAAGCGGCTCCTGAACTGCAGCAGCCGTTCGCACACCGCTGGGTGCTCCTATTGTGCTCTCGCGAATCACAAGCCGCGTGGGAATCATCTTTACTACGGAGTGGGGAACTCTCGATCTCCTGTTTATCCTGTAGTCCAACAGCTCCATGGCCTCCGCTCCCGCTCTCTCAGCTTGTTGATCAACCGTGGTGAACCTGAGCCCTCGGATAAGAGGCTCCGTTTCGTTGGCAAACCCAACAATTGCGACGTCCTCCGGCACTCTGAATCCGTGCTCCAGCAGTGCAGTGTAGGCGCCGGTCGCAACCTTGTCATCGCAGGCAAACACCGCATCGAAATCCTTCTTCTCAGCAAGTAACGCGTTCAGGTGTTCGTAACCGAATCTTTCAAAGTAGTCACCGCGCTTGACCATACTCTCATCCATCTCAAGGCCTGCTCCGCGCAGAGCCCTCCTGTAACCCTCTAGTCGTGCATCACTACCTGCATGGCCCAAAGGTCCCGCGAGATGAACAACCTTTCGGCGCCCGATGTCCAGTAGGTGCTGTACTGCTTCCACTGCGCCCGCCGCGTCATCGTTAAACACGAAGCTCGCGTCTATGCCGTCTATGAACTGGTCAAGCACCACGGTGGGGATCCTTGAGCTTACCTGGGTCAAGAGCTCACGGTTGCTGATCTTGAATGTAGCAGCCGGATGACCAACGCCTCCTTCGGTAACAACCCCAGCTACGCAGATGATAATCCCATCCACTGGCGCCTCACAGCATCTCTGCAGGTATTCGGCCTCTTTCTCCACATCCATCGAATTGCAGAGAGTTACGGTGTAACCGCGCTCGCGGGCCACCCTTTCGCATCCGTAGGCTATCTCGGCGAAAAAGGAGAATGTCACACCAGGAACAATCAGTCCGATCGTCTTCGGTCTGTCTGTGGCGTCATTCCCGTTCGCTTGCCAATCGGCCAGGAACGAGCCTCTGCCCCGCACTCTGTAAATCTTTCCCTCGTGGACGAGATCATTCAACACGCGCTTGGCCGTGTTCGGGCTTACGCCGTAATCCATTATGATGTCAGTCTCCGAGAGGATCTTATCGCCCGGCCTTATCTTGTCTGCCGCGATAGAAGCCCCAAGTTTTTCGATGATATCGGCCTTGATTCGCGCGTATTTCGGAACATCAGAACCCATAAAGTCTCTCCGCCATTCTCGGAATTCCGTCCCATCCCACTGCAGTTAGCTGCCAGCCTTGTACTTATAGGTATAAGTTGAGCGCCAACTGCGTCCTGCTCTCAGTATCGGCTACGATTAGTGATCTCTTGAGGTTGCCATCGACACCCATCACAGATATCCGGCAACATTCCACCAGCTATCTCGATAGAAGCCATTTGTACTTATAGGTATAAGTATCAGGGCCAACCACCTCTATTCGTAGGATATCATGTGGTAATGAAGTTGTCAAGGGGCTTTGGCAACTTTTTTCTGTTTTTTTTTCAGCGGCCGTTTCGATGGACCCACTTAGCTGCAGCCACAGCAGAGCACAGATCGGGTGTGATTTGGAATCGCACCCGATAACGACTATGCTTCGGGATGAAGGGAGTCCCGAAGCATAGGCGAAACGTTGTAGTAGATTGGAGCGTCAATAGGCGATCTGATAGATCGCCGGCTTGTACTTGGGCTCCGGTATTGGCTTTCCGTGGTCTCTTGCGGTCTCCAACCAGGCGCTCTTGGCTATCTCCACTTGGTCCAGTGCCTGCGCAGGGGTGCTCCCAAACGCTGAGCATGCTTCCAGATCAGGAATGTCGGCGATATAGCCGCCGTCCTCTTCGCTGAAGAAGATGTTGATATGATAATCCTTCAATTGTCAGTCCTCCAGCTCAAGGCCATGTTTCTCAACGATCTTCAAGAACTGGCTCACCTGATACGGCTTAGCCTTTCCGCCCACATTCTGCAGGTTTTCCCGGTGTTTCGGGACTTGAATGGAGCTCAGCGAAATGGAAGTCCCGAAACTTGTCGGGCTGGTTGGTTTCGGGATTTCCGGGTCGGATTCCGCCCTGTGCGTAATCTGCCCCCCGTGGCCCAACCCTCAAATCCCGAAACACCCCGGGTGACAGCACAAGCTATTCCAAATACTCCCGCAGCCGCCTGGTCCGACTCGGATGGCGGAGTTTCTTGAGGGCCTTGGCCTCAATCTGCCGGATGCGCTCTCTGGTGACCTTGAAATGCCGGCCTACTTCCTCAAGCGTTCTGGAGTATCCGTCGTCCAGGCCAAATCGCATCTTGAGGACGTCTCCCTCCCTGGGAGTCAGCCGGTTCAGCGCGTCTTCGATCTTCTCACGCAGGATCATCACCGACGCGGCCTCCGAGGGCGCGACTGCGTCCGCGTCTTCGATGAAATCGGCAAGGTGGCTGTCCTCTTCCGCGCCTATAGGAGTCTCCAGACTCAGAGGTTCGGGAGCGATACGAATGATCTCACTTACCCGATCGGGCGCCATCCCCATTTCCCTCGACAACTCGTCCAGAGTGGGCTCACGTCCAAGTTCCTGCAGCAGTTGGCTCGTGGTCTTGATGAGCCTGTTTATGGTCTCGACCATATGAACAGGAATACGTATGGTACGTCCCTGATCTGCGATGGCTCTTGTGATCGCCTGCCTAATCCACCACGTGGCGTACGTGCTGAACTTGTAGCCTTTGCGGTAGTCGAACTTCTCAACCGCCCTGATAAGGCCTATGTTGCCTTCCTGTATGAGATCCGGAAAGCTCATCCCTCTGCCGGAATATCGCTTGGCAATGCTCACCACCAACCTAAGGTTGGCTTCCGTGAGCACTGATTTCGATTCCTCATCGCCCGCTTCGATCTTCTTTGCTAGGGATATCTCCTCTTTCATCGTCAGTAGAGGAGTCTTGCCGATCTCGCGCAGCCACATCCGCACGGAATCGTCGAGGGCCATTCCCTCCATCTCGACCAACTCCGCATCCGCAGCCTCGCCGTCCTTTGGCTCGAACTCATCCTCATCAAAGTCGTCGAAGCCGACATCTTCTTTCTGTTCGTCAACGATTCGGATGCCCTCGTCAATGAACAATTGTAGAATGTCGTCAACCTGCTCCGGACTCAGGTCTTCATGCGAGATCACATCATTGATCTGATCGTACGTCACGAAACCGTTGGCCTTGCTCTCATCTATCAGTTTCTGGAGTAGGTCACTAACTCGTATGTCAACCGCCAAGTCTCGTCATCTCCCTTCGAACGACACCGACTGCACAAAACAATATTCGGCAGCACTCCCGCTGCCCTATCCAGCGTCAATACTAAACATTCGTCTCATCATCTTCGAAACGGGCCGGATGTCTCTTTAAGCAACTTCAGGTATTCTTCATACTCTTCGTCGCCCTGGCCAACAGTCCCTTCCCGTATTTTTTTTGCAAGGTCGCCCATCCTCCGTCTACGCTCATTTTTCCTGTGCGTATCGACAACCCTGATGAGCTGATCCAGGGTGTGGTTTAACTCCGCGTCGTCCACCCCAACCAAAACATCAGTCAGATAGGCTTCAGCCGCGGTGCCCATCACCGATGAGCGCAACGACTCGACAGACACCTTGCCATCAGCGCGCCAGACGCCATCCACATGCTCCGCAAGAGCGCTCGCACCCTCCGTACTAAACTCTTTCGCCGGAAGGGTCCCAAACACCTTGTCCGGAGACTCTTTTTCTAGCACCAATAGAGCCAGAATCAGTCTCTCGGCTTTCTCGACCAGACTGGGCTTCTTTGCAGGGCTCTGCGCACCCACATTCTGCCTGGGCGTCGACTGACCGCGACGCTCCTGCGAAGCCCTTGCCCGTGCCCGCATGGCCTCGTTGCGTATGTGATCCTCGGCATGGGCAGTACCACTGCTGAAGTTCGGGTGAAAGCGCGCAAGATAGCGGATTAGCCGCTCTCGCTCCATCGCGCTTTCTATCTCCCCGAGAACCTCCGCCGCCTCACGCAATGCGGCTGACTTGCCCTCATCCGAACTCATATCGTGCGAAGCCAGAATCTTCTTTATCCGAAAATCCGCTACGGGCAGCGCCTTCTCGAGCAGACCCGCGAACCTCGCCCGATCCCCGCCCCGAAGGAGACTGTCCGGATCCTCGCCTTCTGGCATATCTAGTATACGCACATTTGTGCCGGCACGTTCGAACAATGGCGCGGACCTTAGAGCCGCCTTTAGCCCTGCCGAATCCGCGTCAAAAGCCAGCACCACGTTCTTGGTGTAGCGCGCAACCGTCGCGCTCTGCTCTTCAGTAAGGGCGGTACCCATCGGCGCCGCGCAGTTCTCAAACCCGGCTTCCTGCGCGGTGATGACATCCAGATAGCCCTCCACAATGATTATCTGATCCGCCGCCGCAACAGCTTTCCTGGCAAAGTTCAGCCCATAGAGAACCCGGTTCTTGGCAAACACCAGTGTCTCCGGCGAATTCATATACTTGGGCTCACCGTCGCCAAGCACCCGGCCTGCAAAAGCTATGATCCGATCGGAGACATCCATTATCGGAAACATAATCCGGTTCCTGAAGCGGTCGTAGTGACCCGACCCACTCTCGCGAGCCACGATCAGGCCGGCCTTGAGTGCATCGTCCACCCCCACCCGTTCTCGAGTCAGATAGGCGGCAAGCTGTTCCCAGTCGTCGGGTGCATAGCCAATCTTGTACTTCTCAACAACCGTTGCGCCCAGACCGCGCCCAGCGAGATAGTCCATCGCCGCCCTGCTCCGCGTCAGGCTGGAACGGAAGAACGAGCACGCCACATTGTTGGCCCTGACTATTCGCTCTCGATCACCAATCTGCCGCTGAGCTTCCTGGGACCGGTCGATTTCGACCCCAGCCTTCTTCGCGAGTTGCTCCACTGCTTCCGGGAAACTGAGGTTCTCCGCCTTCTGCGAAAACGCGAACACGTCGCCGCCCTCGCCGCAGCCGAAGCACTTCCAGCTCTGCCGGTCAGGGTCTACGTGAAACGACGGAGTCTTCTCAGCGTGAAATGGACACAGCCCAATATAGCGTCTTCCACGCTTTTGGAGCGAGACGTGCGCAGATATGACATCTACGATGTCTGTCTTTCCACGAATTTCCTCCAGAGGGTAGCGAAACCCCGCCATCTGAGTTCACCAGCGATATCTCACGAGACAGTTGGATAGCGGCCGAATTCCACGTCACTCCAGCCCTGAATCAAGCTCAGGGCACTCAGGGCCCATCCCTTCGTGGGTGGATGCTGAAACGAGTTCAGCATGACGTATTAATCGGCAAGCCTGATATAGTGCATAAGAAAGCAAAGAAGCACTTGCGCCAGCGGGTATCGGAGATGCCGCCAGATGCGCGCAAATGCTTCTAACACTCTGATGTCCGCACGCCGCCGCGGGACGAGTGAATTAGTCGAGAACGAGCTTGTCGGGTTCGATGGATATGGTAACACCAACTACCTTCTTGCCCAGGAACGTATACATAACCCGTCCCTTGCTGACATAGCTTACTCGCAGGAAGCGTCCAACGTACGCCTGAGATTCGGGATATCCACACACCCATACGACGAGCTTGTACGTATCGCCCAACTGAAGGCCCATCCGGGTCTTCGAAAGCGACCACGGGCCAACCCCGCCAACCGTGATCTGAGTGACAATCCCCTCAGTGAGCACAAACTCCATCGTAATGCCGTTGGGCATATCGTATGTATAGGTTACCTCACCGTATGTCAGCACCGGCGCGGGAGCCTGTCCAGTCTGATCTCCGCCCGGCATTCCCGGCATTCCGGATACACCCCGAGCACCCGGCGCACCGGGCGCGCCAGGTAGTCCTGGCAGACCAGGCAGACCAGGTAAACCGCCCTGCCCGCCGGGAGCGCGCAGACCTAACGCACCCAGACCCGGCAGACTACTCAGGGTTGGAGCCTGCACTCCGTACATACCGGCAAATGCATCTGCCGCAGGCTGGAGAGCGCCCAGCATCTGGGGGCTAAGTCCTCCAGCGGGAGCCATCGGTATCCCCGCAGGCGCGCCCTGTTCGGGCGCAGCGCCTGCTGATGCAGTGCCAATGGTCAACCTTGTCGGGTTGCCCCACTTGAGCAGAACCTCGCGAGCACGACGGCCAAGGGTGATGCCGGCCAGCGTGGTCTCAGGCATGGTGGATCTGTAGAAAGACCGATTGGCTGTGACCGTTGAACCCTCGATTATCCGCTTCGGCACACTTACCTTCTGGGTCACTGCCGCGGCAAAAGCATTCTGTCCCAAGCCGGCAATCAGCACCACACACATACAAACAGCAAACACAACGCCTACGTGAAAACGCATAACTCAAGACTCCTCAACCAATAGATCGCAGTTGCCCGACAGGATACATGCTATGCTTCGGGACAGGTTCTCGTCCCGAAGCCCAAACATCCGCCATATGCTTCGGGACGAAAGACAGTCCCGAAGCGTGATTCCTGCTGCTATGATTCAATATCTCCGCACCGGCCCGGGTAATACGACACACCAATAGTCTATTATTCCCCTGCCCCAATATATCCTTCATAAAAAACAGAAAGACAATAATCACCGGGGCTCGAGCACGTCGGACAGACTTAGCAGGCGGATACCTTTTCGCTCTGCTGCATCTTCGATGACCGATAGATCGCCCGGACGCAACTCGATGGCTGATACGGCGATAACTGCACCTGGCTTGAGGGCCTTGTCCAGGCACTCCGCCAGGTTGGCGACTTTGCACTCCGCACTTGGCACAATCACCGATACGCCCATGCCAGCCAGCTTTGACGCCCACTTGCCTGCAGACCTTCCGTTCAGAAGGACGAAGTTGCTTCTTCCGTCCACATTCGGAATGCTGGCAATTCCGCGGAACACCTCGATGGCTGCCTGCTCGAACGGCATAGAGCCAATGGCACGATGCCCATATCCAGAGGAAACAACCGGGACACCTGATGACACAATCCGCCTCAGTAATGACGCACTAGACTCCGCCAATGTTCCCGAGACTGCAACAGCCAACCCACCTGATCTCATGGCCAGGGCATCGGCCAGCTCATCGCTCAGCCCGCCTGTTCCAAAGTCGATTAGCACCGCGGCGGACTTCTCCTGCGGCAGTCTGGCGGCGTTAGCCTTCCCCGCCAGTTTCTCAAGTTGTGACGCCGCGTCCGCATAGCCAGGATTGGCCGCCACGCATCGGATAAGAGCCAGCCTCTGTTTCTGGACGTCGGATGTCTTTTCGGCGCAGCGCGCGATGTGGAAGTTCACTGCGGCAACGGATGGACGCAACGTCATCAGGTCCCAAAGCTGATCATAAAGCTGCTCGTGAGCACTACCGCCTTCCGTCTCCGGTGCTGGATTATTCCTCACCAAGACTTCCAGGGTCTTGCTCGTAAGCGTAAGACCGTCGGCTGAAGCACCCTCAATACGAATAGTATGCGGGCCATTCGATGTGGTGGCGGTATCCCATTCATAGACAAACGGCTTTGAGTTCGTCAGCCCGACAAGTCGACCGTCAACGTAGAAACTCACTAGCTCCACCGCGGCCGCCTTTCTTACATCGGCGTTCAGAGTGGTCACTCCCGAAACCTCAGTAAGACTGCCCGCCCTTGACGCGATGGACGGCTTAGAAGACTTGACGGGCACGCCGGTGAAACGCACCGGATTTGAGAAATCAAATGTCATCACCGCACGAGACGACTCCCGGTATGTCCACCTCCCGGCGCCGTCCAGGACAGATTGCCACAGCTCCAGCGCATCCTCCCATAACCCGGAGGACTCCAGCCCGAGCGCCGCCAAAGCCATCAGGGTGGGATCATCGCCGGCACTGCCCTTGTCCGGGTGCTTTCCGCCTGCCGCCAGCCTGGCGTATTCGATGGCTCCTCTTGCACCCCGCCGCACGTCCAGAAGCCCGCAGTTGACGAAACACGACACAGCCTCGGCCAGTTTCCCCTCAGATAGCCGGATCAGACCTTCGCCGTAGACCGGTTCAGCCCGCGTCTTATCCAGGTTCGCGGCTGTGCCGAACTCGCGCATCGCATCAGCCGGCAACCCGCCCGATAGCAGCGCAAGCCCCATGGCAGTAACATAAAGCGGATCACCACCATTGTAGATACCTGCCGTCGTCAATTGGCCCAAGCTCGCCGGGCATTCGCCAATCGCTATCAGGTCCAGCGCGGAAGAAACGTGGGATTGGTATTCCGACAGGTCAGCAGCCCCAACAGAGCACACCTGGATCGCTGCGACCCACAGCGTCAATAACAGCATTGAACTGTACTTCGCTGGCGCGTGCCCTGAAAACCAGCTCAATGCACTTCGGGGCACGCGCCAGCGAAGCATAAACCTGAAGTTTTTGCCTGACATATAATTCAAAACGATTCAACGTCCTCTACAGCGGTCACCGCAGACTTCTTCGGCATTCGGCGGCAGTTTTCCTGCGTGAAAACATCCATAGCCCCTCTCAGCGGAAAACGCAACCCGAATTTGCGGTAGATACAAAGGCTTAAAAGGCAGGAAACAATCACGAAACATCCTTGCCTCATAATGAAGGACAAGACTGCAATGGTGCTGAATCAAAATGCTGATAGGAATCAGAGAGGTAAAAACAGAACATGAACGGACAACGAACTGTGGTAACCGAGATTTTCGGCTCGAACGTCTTCAGTCTCGCCGTAATGCGCGAGCGACTGCCTAAAGACGTCTACAAGTCCCTGAAGCGAACCATCGATGAGGGCGAGGGCCTTGACCCGTGCATCGCCGACATGGTCGCAAATGCGATGAAGGACTGGGCTATCGAGAAGGGTGCGACACACTTCTGCCATTGGTTCCAGCCGATGACCGGAATGACGGCGGAAAAGCACGACTCTTTCATATCGCCCACCGCTGACGGGCGCACGATAATGGAGTTCAGCGGCAAGGAACTCATCAAGGGCGAACCTGACGCATCCTCCTTTCCATCGGGCGGCCTGCGTGCAACCTTTGAAGCCCGCGGCTACACGGCCTGGGACTGCACTTCGCCCGTTTTCGTCAAAGACAGCGGCACCAACGTAACACTGTTCATCCCGTGCGCCTTCTGTTCGTACGGCGGCGAGGCTCTGGACAAAAAGACTCCGCTGCTGAGGTCGATGGATGCGGTAAACAAGCAGGCTCTCCGAGTTCTTCGCGCGCTGGGCAACACAACGGCTCGCCAGGTTATCTCTACACTCGGTCCCGAGCAGGAGTACTTCCTTGTGGACGCGAAGTTTTTCGAAGACAGGCTTGACCTGGTGCTCACAGGCAGAACACTCTTCGGGGCATCTCCGGCCAAGGGGCAGGAGATGGAAGACCACTACTTTGGGGCGATTCACGAGAGAGTTGCCTCGTTTATGAGTGAGGTCAACAACGAGCTCTGGAAGCTTGGCGTGTCAGCCAAAACCCAGCACAACGAGGTGGCCCCGGCCCAGTATGAGCTGGCCCCAGTTTTCGCAACGGTGAACGTAGCCACCGACCACAACCAGTTGACGATGGAAACGCTCAAGAAGGTCGCCATCCGCCACGGATTCGTTTGCCTGCTGCACGAGAAACCTTTCGCAGGCGTCAACGGCTCCGGCAAACACAATAACTGGAGCATCGCCACAGACGATGGCGTTAACCTTCTCGAGCCGGGAGTCACTCCACACGAGAACGTGCAGTTCCTAATATTCCTCTGCGCGAGTATCAGGGCAGTGGACAAATGGTCCAGACTTGTGAGAGCAACTGTCGCCACTTCCGGAAATGACCACAGACTCGGCGCTAACGAGGCGCCACCCGCGATCGTGTCTGTGTTCCTCGGCGACCAGTTGACCGAGATCGTTTCTCAACTCGCCGAAGGCGGCGCAAAGGCAAGCAAACTGGGCGGAGAACTCAAGCTCGGAGTCTCCACGCTGCCGCCTCTGCCCAAGGACAGCACCGACCGCAACCGCACTTCTCCGTTTGCCTTTACCGGCAATAAGTTCGAGTTTAGAATGGTCGGTTCGTCACAGTCGACTTCAGGACCGAGCTTCGCGCTAAACGCGATCGTGGCCGACGTACTGATGGAGATCGCTGACGAACTGGACGGTGCGGAAGACGTTGGTACCAAGGTGCAGGAGATTCTCCACATGATAGCGAAAGAGCATCAGCGGATTATCTTCAATGGCGACAACTACTCCCAGGACTGGGTTGTGGAAGCCGAGAGACGCGGACTGCCGAATGTCCGCAATTGCGTTGACAGCTTGAACGACCTGCTGGACAAGAGCGTCGTGGAGCTCTTTGAGAGACACGGGATACTCTCTGCGCACGAGATGCACGCTCGACACGAAATCCTGGTGGAAAGATACTGCAAGGAAATCAACATAGAGGCGCTTGCGGCGGCGAGCATGGCAAGGCGCCAGATTCTACCCGCAAGCATCGACTTCGCGGGATCAGTTGCTGGTTCTGCACAGACCATCAAAGCGGCGGGCGGTTCGGATGCGACAGCGGCCAGGCTGCTGAAGAAGATCACCGCTGAGATCGATACGCTCGATAAGGCAATCGACGCTCTGGAAGCGGCCACCGGTAAGGCGTCAAGCATCGGCGAGACGGCCAAACAGGCAGAGGCATTCAGAGACGCGGTTATCCCGGCCATGAATACGGTGCGAGCATCCGCAGATGCCCTGGAGATGATGGTTGACGCGGAAATGTGGCCTCTACCGACGTATGCGCAGATGTTGTTCTCGAGATGAGCACTGACAGGCTCTGAGCCTGCGGCCCGGATGCGTAAACCGCCTCCGGGCCTTTTTGCAGGCAAGCAACTCGCGGCCTTGAACGTAAGAGCTCAGTCTTTGTGAGAAACCACGTCATCCTGAACTTGATTCAGGACCCATACCTTCTCCGGATGGGTGCCGGATCAAGTCCGGCATGACGTAGTACTCAGCGAGTCTGAGCTCTTACCCTTGAACGAGGTACGAGGCTTATGGTATACTTTGCGTGACAGGAGATGCAAATATGGATAAATGGGTCTTCATAGACGGCAATTTTGTACCTAACGAGAAAGCGTACGTTTCGATCTATGACCACGGATTTCTGTACGGCGACGGCGCGTTCGAGGGGATCAGAGCGTACAACGGCAAACCTTTCAAGCTGGCCGAGCACGTTGAGAGACTCTACAACTCTCTCAAAGCTCTGTGGATAACGCTTCCGTACCCTGCAGATCAGTTCGCTTCGAACATCAAGAAGCTCGTGGAGATGAACGAGGTCAAGGACGGCTACATACGCGTTACTGTTTCTCGGGGGGTGTCACTCGGCCTTGACCCAAGAAACATCAAGACTGAGCCAACCGTAGTCATATCGACTGACAAGTTGGCATTGTACGCACCTTCGATGTACGAGAAGGGCCTGGAAGTTGTGACGGTGGCAACTCGCGTCGCAAACCCGCAAGTACTGGAATGGCGCATAAAATCGCTTGGCAAGTACGTTGCCAATATCCAGGCCAAGATAGAGGCTAACAACGTCGGCGCTGGTGAGGGTTTGATGCTGACTGAGAGCGGCCACGTAGCTGAGTGCACTGGGGACAACATCTTCTATGTGAAGAAGGGTGAGGTCTTCACTCCTCCGGCTCACGTAGGAATCCTTGAGGGAATCACTCGCCAGACAGCGATGGACCTGCTGCGGGAGATGGGCGTGCCCGTTGCCGAAACAGTATTCACCAGATTCGACTTGTATGCCGCTGACGAGGCATTTCTTACCGGAACTGCCGCGGAAGTAATTCCGATGGTCAAACTGGATGGACGCCCTGTAGGAGACGGCAAGCCTGGGCCGTTGACAAAACGACTGGAGTCCGCATTCCGCGACTACATTGTCAGGCAGGGAGCCTAGGGTGCCCACAACCACGCCGCTCTGTGAAGTCTGTTCCTGCAGGCACGCTGAGCGCGTGGTACTATTGCGGCAAGGTGATGTGGCTGTAAGAACATTTATGTGTGTCGACTGCTCCGTTGAACACGCCAGATACTGCGGCCCTGCGAATATAAACCTAAGCCGATTGTTGACCGGAATGTGCCGCCGCACGTTGACGCGAGACACTTCAACGTTTGCATGTCATTCGTGCGGCACCACGCTTGCCGACATAGTAACAGACGGGAGACCGGGTTGCTGCGAGTGCTATGTCAGGTTTGCCTCAGATATAGAAGACTCAATACTGAAGGCGCAAGAGCACTCGCAGCACGTGGGTAAGTCCCCATTCCTATGAGCAACGTTCTTCCAGTCAGGGCTTCTTGGGTGCTGGACGCGGGTTCGGAATCGGACGTGGTCATATCCACTCGTGCAAGGCTTGCAAGAAACCTCGCAGACTACCCGTTCCCTGACCGCGCGTCGGCGGATGAACTGGCCGGCGTGTCCCTTGCGGTGACTGAAGCCGTCGACGTGCTCAAAACCAGGTTCCCGAAAATCGCCGCAATCAGACTTGCCGAAACGGACTCCACCACCCTGGACAGCTTGCTGGACACCCATCTGATCAGCCCGGATCACTCGGCCAACACAGAAGATCGGATAATTATCCTGGAGCCGACGGGCAAACTGTCGATAATGGTAAATGAGGAGGATCATCTGAGAGTTCAGTCGCTTCAGCCTGGGTTTGATGTGGCATCAGCCTGGGCAATGGTGGACTGGGCCGACGATCAGCTTTCCAGCCGTTTGCGCTTCGGCTACTCTCCAAAGTACGGCTATCTCACGTCAAGTGTGTCAAACGTTGGGACCGGCCTCCGCATATCGGTCATGATGCATTTGGCAGGCCTTGCACTGTGCGGGCGACTCCGGAAGACGCTGCGGGCCGCTTACGATCTGGGCGCATCCGTTCGTGGAATGTTTGGAGAAGGTTCGAAACTGGTTGGCGACATATACCAGGTCTCTAATGAACTCACCCTGGGAATCACGGAAAGCGAAATCGCAGACAGAGTGCGCTCCACTGCGTCTTACCTGGTGAGAGAGGAGCGAGAAGCCAGAAGCGAGCTTCTTGACGAGCGGCGTCACGACATTCTATCGAGAGCTTCCCGGGCATTGCAGAAGCTTCAGAATGCAAGAGCGCTGTCAGTGGAACAAGCGCTGACATTGGTTTCACCTGTACGGCTTGCCCTGTCCACCAGACTGGGAAACGGCTCCGTGACAGTCATCAACGAAATCCTGGCAGGCTCGCGAGCTGCTTCTAGCGAGAGTTTTGAGCAATCAAGTGCAAGAGCAGCGTTGATTCGCACGAAGACTTTGGGTATAACATTAGTGTCAGCGTAAAAATTGTGTTGCGAACCCTTGGACAAAGGAAGTCGTCTAAGGAATAAAGAAGTAGTAAATGCTGATTTGTCCGTCCTTGAGACGGGTGCGATGCGACCTTCGCCCGGACAAGTAGTCTGCGTAGCGTGGGGCGGTCGCGCAAGGGGGCAATGTAATATGTGGCAAAGATTCACTGAAAGAGCACGCAGAGTTGTTTTCTTCGCACAGGAAGAAGCAGCAAGACTTGGCGAGAACTACGTCTCTACCGAGCACTTGCTGCTGGGGCTGGTGCGCGAGAACGACAGTGTGGCCGCAAGAATTCTCGACCGAATGGGCGTAAGCCTGGCAAAGATCCGTTCCGAAATCGAACGGCAGGTCACCCGCGGCGACGGAAGACTGGGACAAGATATGCAGTTGACTCCCAGAGCAAAGCGTGTCATCGACCTGGCATACGACGAAGCCAGAAACCTGAACAACAACTATATCGGCACCGAGCACCTTCTGTTGGGACTCATCCGCGAAGGTGAGGGTCTGGCTGGCAGAACCCTCCAGAAGCTGGGAGTGGACCTGGAGCGCACACGCAAAGAGGTTATGGGACTGCAGGAAGGCGACACGCCGGTGGTTCAGAACACTCGAACCAGAAGCAAGACGCCAACCCTGGATGAGTTTGGCCGCGAGCTGACTGAGCTGGCGCGGCAGGGAAAGCTTGATCCGTGCATTGGACGCGAGACTGAGATAGAGAGAGTCATGCAGATTCTCTCGCGACGCACCAAGAACAATCCTTGCCTGATCGGCGAACCGGGCGTAGGCAAGACGGCTATTGCCGAGGGACTGGCCCAGCGAATCGTGAATAACGATACGCCGGAAATGCTGCGAGACAAACGAATAGTGGCCCTGGACCTGGCCGGGCTAGTGGCAGGCACCAAATATCGAGGCGAGTTCGAGGAACGGATGAAGAGAGTGATGGAAGAAGTCCGCAAGGCTGCGGGCGAAGTCATTCTGTTCATTGACGAGTTGCATACGCTAATTGGAGCCGGTGCGGCGGAAGGGGCGATTGACGCATCAAACATCCTCAAGCCGGCCCTGGCAAGGGGCGAGTTGCAGTGCATTGGCGCTACAACTATGGATGAATTCCGCAAGTACATTGAGCGGGACGCGGCTCTGGAACGCAGATTCCAGCCAATCCAAGTTCGCCAGCCGAGCATTGACGACACAATTCAGATACTTGAAGGTCTGCGTGATAGATACGAGTCCCATCACGGCGTAACAATCAATGATGAAGCGCTGCGGGCCGCGGCATCTCTGTCAGACAGGTACATATCTGACCGTTCGCTGCCCGATAAAGCCATTGACCTTATCGACGAAGCGGCTTCAAGAGTCAGACTGAGACTTGCGATGCCTCCAAACGAACTCCGTGCAGCCAAACAGGAGCTGGCCAGAGTTCAGTCAGAGCTGAACGCCCTGCCGGGCGGCTCCAACTATGACAAGGCTCCGGAGCTTCGGGGAGAAGAACACACTCTGAGCGACAAAGTTGTTGAACTTGAACGCCATTGGGAAGAGCAGAAGAGCAACATGCCCTCCACGGTGGGCGAGGACGAGATAGCGCACATCGTCTACTCCTGGACCGGCATTCCGGTTGCCCGGCTGGTCGAGGGTGAAAGCGCCAAGCTGCTCAAGATGGAAGACGTACTCCATGGAAGGATAATCGGGCAGCACGAAGCCATCGTGGCTGTATCGAAGGCAATAAGGCGGGCGCGCTCCGGGATGAAAGATCCCAAGAGACCCACTGGCAGCTTCATCTTCCTTGGACCTACTGGTGTGGGTAAGACCGAGCTGGCCAGGGCCCTGGCCACGTTCCTCTTTGACAGCGAGGACGCGCTGATCAGAATCGACATGTCCGAGTATATGGAGAGGTTCGCAGTATCCAGACTGGTCGGAGCTCCTCCGGGATACGTTGGCTACGACGAGGGCGGGCAGCTTACTGAAGCCGTGCGCCGGAGGCCATATTCGGTGGTGCTTCTCGACGAGATCGAGAAGGCGCACCCTGAGGTCTTCAACATACTCCTGCAGGTTATGGAAGACGGACGGCTGACCGACAGCCAGGGCCGGGTGATCGATTTCAAGAACACCATCATAATCATGACCAGCAACATTGGCGCCCAGTCAATAGTCGGCGGTCCCGGTATCGGTTTCCGTGACTCCGACAGCGCTGTGGAAACACAGCGGGGCTACGAGAGTATGAAGAACCGGATAATGGAAGAGATGAAGCGAACGTTCAGACCGGAGTTCATGAACCGCGTCGACGACGTCATTGTCTTCCATCAGTTGACCAAATACGAGATACTGCAGATCGTCAACCTGATGCTGGACAAGGTGCGCTCGCAGATGACGAGCCAGGGGATGGACCTGGTGGTTACAGCCGAAGTCAGCGAGCTACTTGGAAATGAGGGATTCGATCCTCAGTTCGGCGCCAGGCCACTGCGAAGAGCCGTTCAGCGGCTGATTGAAGACCCTCTGTCTGAAGAGATACTGCTCGGCAGGTTCGTCGAGGGTGATACCATCAGGGCCGAACTGGAGGACGGGCGAATCTTCTTCGTAAAGGGAGCCGACCTCAAGTCGCTTTCGATTGAGAGTGAGAGTTCATCAAGTAGCTGATGACTCATCTCAAGGACGGAAAGTAGCTACCATGTAGAATGGGCCGGAAGGAATCTTCCGGCCCATAATTCTTGTTGCACAATCTGAGAGGCTTGGCGCTACTCGGACTCCGGAGCTGCTTCCTCCTCCACAACTTCCTCTTCCTGCGCCACACCAACGTGACGCGCTACACAGGTGACCAGCAACGTGTCGGGGTCGCCAATGACTTCCACGCCCTCATGCGACGCCAGATCAGCGATGCGCACGTGATCTCCAATGCCCAGACCGGAGATATCTATCTCCACTTGAGGCGGAATATTCCCTGGCAGGCAACGAATCAGGACACTGTCAGCAAGCGTCTCAATTATCCCGCCCTCCTTGGCACCGGGGGAATCCCCTACCAGCGCGATAGGAATAGTCATGCTGACTTTCTCCGTCATAGAAACCCGCTGGAATCGCACGTCCAGGATCTTCTTGCCGATGGCATCCCGCTGGAAGTCCTTTAGTATAACGGTTCCGCTGACATCATCCGGAGCACCGGCAACTGTCATGTCGATAATCGACGTTCGACCGCCCTTGGACTCTTTCAGACCTTGAACGAGCTGCTTCAAATCTACTTCAACGGCCACGGACTCGCTGCCGCGACCGGATATTGCCCCAGTGGCGTTACCCGCATTGCGGATCGCCTTCGTCCGGCTCTTGCTCATATCAGTGCGAAGATTCGCTTTCAGTTTCACATTACCCATTCGTTAGTGCTCCTCCAGTGGACAGACCGTCAATTATTATATCGTTTGAGTGGGTCTCAGGTCAAATCAAGACAGAATCCAGTGGGGTAGGCGCCACGTGGCGCCGAACCGGATTCAGCGCTTTCCCCAGGGCCAGTGGGTGTGAGACCGTGTCCGGCATTGCGTGACAGTTACCAGTCGTCTGGCCTGAAGTGGCTAGCGTGAGAAGCGAGACTATGCTTGGAGAAGCGCTGTCCTATTCGAAGCCGGTTTCGATGAACCGGTCGCGAACGGCCTCGATGTGGTCCAATGCGCGCCCACAGCCCACTGCAACGCACGAGAGTGGGTCTTCGGCAACGTGCACAGGAACCCCGGTCTGGCTCGATAGCAGTCTGTCCAGACCTCGCAGGTAGGCAACGCCACCGGTCAACATCACGCCGCGCTCGATTATGTCCGAACTAAGCTCCGGAGGCGTCTGCTCCAACACGGACTTAACGCGATCGATGATAGCACCCACCGGCTCAGCCAGAGCCTCTCGCATCTCCAGAGAAGTGATCTCAATGGTCTTTGGAAGCCCCTCGACAAGATCACGTCCCCGGACCTCCAGGCAGAGTTCCTTTTCCATTGGAAACGCGCTTCCGATTTTGAGTTTGATCTGCTCCGCTGTGCGGTCACCGATCATCAGGTTGTAGCGGCTGCGAATGTGACGCTGGATCACCTCGTCCATCTTGTTGCCGCCGACCCGCACTGACTTGGAGAGGACTATCCCGTTCAGAGAAAGAACCGCGATGTCCGTCGTGCCCCCACCGATATCGACAACCATGTTTCCGCCTGGCTTGCTGATCGGCAGTCCGGCACCGATAGCCGCAGCCATCGGTTCCTCAATTGGGTAGGCCTGCTTTGCGCCGGCGCTACGGGCGGCCTGCACAACAGCGCGCTTTTCGACTGGCGTGACCTGTGATGGTACGGCGATAATGATGGTAGGTCTGAAGAACCTCTTTCGCCCGCCGCATACTCGGGTGATTAGGAACTCCAGCATCTTGAGCGTGGTTGAGTAGTCGGCAATAACCCCGTCACACATCGGTCTGATGGCCACGATATTGCCGGGAGTTCGCCCTATCATCAACTGGGCTTCTTCCCCAACCGCCACCAGATTGCCGTTGCCGGTATTCTTGGCAACAACCGAGGGTTCACGGAGAACGATGCCCTTTCCCTTCAGATAGACCAGAATATTGGCGGTACCAAGATCGATGCCGAGTTCAGGCACCAGATTCAACACAGATAACTTCCCTTTCTGCTTTCTCACAGCTATATCTTATGTCCGCACCAAGGGACTTGAGCTTGTCCACCATCTGGTCGTAACCGCGGGCAACGTGTTCCATGCCGCTGATCTCACTCACGCCATCCGCGACCAGCGCGGCGCATATCAACGCAGCACCGGCTCGCAGGTCCGAAGCCGTCACAGGCGCCGCGTTAAGCACAGGCGTGCCGGTGATCACGGCCGTGCGGCCCTCCTGCTTGATATTGGCTCCCATCCGAATGAGTTCACTTACGTATCGGAACCGACGTTCATACACGTTCTCTGTAACCACGGAGGTGCCATCGGCTATGCACAGCAGCGCTGCGAACGGCTGCTGCATGTCTGTCGGGAAACCAGGGTGCGGCATGGTCATTATGTCCGTGGCCATGGGCCGAGCATCGCAACGCACACGCATAGTACGACCGTGCGTCTCAACCACGGCACCGACTTCCCTAAGCTTCATTACGAATGGCTCAACGTGTTCCTCGTAGACGTTCTCGATGCGCACGTCTCCTCGAGTGATTGCAGCCGCCACCGCAAATGTGCCTGTCTCCATCCGGTCAAATGGGATCTCGTAGTCAGTGGCCCGGAGTTCATCGACGCCCTCGATGCTCACCGTGGTAGTCCCCGCTCCATGCACAACGGCTCCCATCTTCTCCAGGAAGCGAGCTAATTCCATCACTTCCGGCTCCGCGGCAGCATTGTGTATCGTGGTCACGCCCTCGGCCAAGGAGGCGATAGTCATGATATGCTGCGTAGCCCCAGCGCTTGGGAAATTCAGATAGACTTGCGAACCGGTCAGCACATCGGCCTGTGCTTCAACGTATCCGTGGCTCACGTTCACGTGCGCACCCAGGGCCTGGAGACCTTTTACGTGAAAGTCGATCGGTCTGGCGCCAATATCACAGCCGCCGGGCATCGCGACCTTGGCGTATCCCTTGCGCGACAGAACCGGACCCAAAACGCAGAACGAGGCTCTCATACGCCTCACCAGATCGTATGGAGCCTGCGTGGACCCAATTTCAGTCGCGTCGATCCTCACGATTCCGCCCGGCTCCCGGTCACACCTGACTCCGAGTGCACGGATGACGGCTATCATGGTTTCTACATCGCCTATGTAAGGAACGTTCCTGAGAACTGTTTCGCCTTTGCCGAGCAAAGCTCCGGCCATAATTGCAAGGGTACTGTTCTTGCTTCCACTGGAAACGATACTGCCCCTAAGCTGGGAGCCCCCCGTCACCAAAAGCTTGTCCAATAATAAGACCCTCCCACTTGATTGCCCAACCATAGTTATCCAACATCATTCCTTGACGCGCGGGGCCGGCGCGAACGAGATAAAGCCTGGTCAAGTATATACAATGAGCGCCGTTGTGTCAACAGAGAGCGACCATCGATAGTATTAACGCGCGCTCACCACCAAAGGACTACACTTGTGTAAATGTCGTTTTCGCAGTGTCCCAAGGACTCACATCGTCCCATACGGCGGGTTACCGCGCGTGCTTCCGAGCATATAGGCAACTTCCTGAGCGATCTTGACGTTCGCTTCGTTCGTCATTGTCCGGATGTTTACCAGATCAACAATGGTACCTATCCAGCACAGTCCGCAGGTCAGTAGGTAGAGGATGCCCATTCCTATCTGACCGAGAAGAAAACGGTGGATGCCCGCGGCTCCGATGAAGCCTATTGCTGCGAGGATGAGCATCGTTGTCTGGTCCCTTCTTCGCATAGAGTACATAGTGGCAAAGCGACGCAGTTCCTCCTCGTTCATCCCCGACACGAGACCTTGAACATACTGGGCTTCATACGCATCCATCTGAGGGAGATAATCATATATGCTCGCCAATGGTAGCCTCCTCCTGCCTGCACAACATTTCCGACGGAACGCCTCTTGCGGCAGCTCTGAGCAAACATGCGATTCGGTGGGCCAGGATCAGCACAGCCGGAATTGCCAGAGGGTGCAGACTCAGCGAGCCGGCAATGTCGCCCCTTAGAAGGCGCCCGATCGCCCGCCCAAGCCCGCATCCGGGGCAGTAGGGAATCCCCAGACGATGCATCAGGCACAAGTCTGGTCCGCCCACTTCAGAAAAGAGAGCCAGGTAGACCAGACCCAAGAACCAGATATACGCCTCAAATGGCACTCTGCGCAGAAAGACAAACACCCGCCCCACCCTCGCTGCACGCAACAGCCAAATGTATTATACTCACTATCTCGGATGTGTCAATTACACCCAGACAGAGAAGCATATCCATACTCTGGCAGCCATTCATTCAGTACATCCTGTTTCGTGTGGCAACTAAGCGGGTAAATAAGAGGTGATACAGAAAAAGGGGGTGTCGGCAATGTATCTAAGCGCAAAACATCTCAACGGGTTTGAGATTCGCTCAAATGGCGATGTACTGGGGAGGCTGGCTGACCTGTTCTTTGACGCCCAGACGTGGGATATCCGTTACACTGTGATGGATACGGGCGGATGGCTGATGGGACGCCGCGTCATGCTCTCACGCGACGCAATTGACTCGACCGACTTTCAGGGTCACGCACTGTGTGTCACGGCGACCAAACAGCAAGTTGAGAACAGCCCTGGTATTGACCTGCTCAGGCCGGTGTCCCCAAAGGACCTTGCGGCCATACACAAGCATTATGGATGGCCTGCGTTCCAGGGGTTGCCTATTGTCACCCCGACGGTGCCTATGGGGTTTCTGGCACCGCCAACTCCCTACAACTCGCCGGACAACCCCGATGTTCCGTGTGCGGAGGCAACCGATGCGGAAGGCGAAGAGCAGGTTGCCCAGTTCTGTTTCACCGCTGAGGCTTCCGCCCACGCCAACTCCAGCGACGTACACCTTAGAAGCATGAACGAAGTGGACGGCTACCACATTCTGGCTCAGGATGGGGGTCTCGGACACGTTCAGGATTTCCTGCTTGAGGAGGCCGACTGGAGCGTGCGCTATCTCGTCGTAGACACCAGAAACTGGATACCTGGCAGGGTCGTACTGCTGCCGCCGAAGTTCGTATCCGAAGTTGACTGGCAAGAGTCTACGGTTCGAGTGAACCTCACACGCGAGCAGGTGAGAACCAGCCCCGAGTATAATCACTCAGTGCCTCTCAGTCCTGAGTACGAACACAATCTACGGGAACACTATGGGGTGAAAGAGGCCCAACCGTAGAGTAGTTGCGGATCAACAAGGCCCCCCGAGCAGTATTTCAACTGACGGGGGGCCTTGTTGGCATTTGACCTTGAGCAGTGAAGTCGCTGCCGTGCCACATCGCGGCATTCAGGCAAGCTACTTGTCTCTCTGCACTCCCTTGCCGGAGTCTTCAATGGCGGCCTGAGCGGCTGTCAGCCTCGCGACCGGGATTCTCTTCGGTGAGCAACTGACGTAGTTCAGGCCTAGCCTGTGGCAGAACTTAACGCTGTCAGGTTCGCCGCCGTGCTCCCCGCAGATACCCAGCTTGATAGTCGGATTGACCTTCTTTGCATCCTCAACACAGATGCTCATCAAGCGGCCGATGCCCTTCTGGTCAATGGTCTCAGTCGGGTCGGTCTTGAATATCTGCTTGTCTATGTAGACAGGCAGGAACTTACCGGCATCGTCTCGGCTGATACCGTAGCCCATCTGGGTCAGGTCGTTAGTGCCGAAACTGAAGAACTGGGCCTCCTTGCCGATCTCATCGGCGGTAAGGGCCGCACGCGGGATCTCGATCATAGTGCCGATCATGTAGTCCACCTCGACACCCTCGGCCGCCATAGTCTTGCTGGCAACCTCGGTCAACTGTGCCTTGAGGTAGGTAAGCTCGGTAACAGTCGCTATGAGCGGGATCATGATCTCAGGATGGACGTCCATGCCGGCTTTCTTTACCTGACAGGCAGCGCCGATGATGGCCGCGACCTGCATGTTTACTATGCCGGGGAAGTAGATCGAGAGACGGCATCCACGGAGGCCGAGCATCGGGTTCTGCTCGTGCATATCGGCAACCTTGGCAAGCATCTTCTCCTTCTCGGCGAGCTTGGGGTCACCGGGGTTCTTGCATCTCATCTCGGTAACCTCAACCAGCAGATCGCTCATGTTCGGAAGGAATTCGTGCAGCGGCGGATCGATCAGACGAACGGTAACGGGACGACCGCCCATTGCCTTGAAGATGCCTACGAAGTCCTCGCGCTGCAGAGGAAGGAGCCTGTCCAGGGCGGTTTGCCTAGTCGCTTCGTCCTCAGCAAGAATCATTGAAGCAACGAGCGGGGTGCGCTCCGCACCGAGGAACATGTGCTCTGTGCGGCACAGACCGATGCCCTCGGCGCCAAGATTCACCGCGTCTGTCGCGTGTTCCGGGCTGTCTGCGTTGGCCCGAACACCCATCGTGCGGTACTCGTCGGTCCAACTCATAAACGTCCCAAAGTCGCCGGTCATCGTTGCCGGCTCGGTCTCCAACTCCACATTGTAGACCTCGCCGAGTGTGCCGTCTATGGAGATGACGTCGCCCTCCTTGACAACCACACTACCGGCCTTGAAGAGCTTGTTATGGTCATCAATCTTCACGTCACCGCAACCGCAGACTGTGGGAATGCCATATTGGCGGGCAATAAGCGCCGCGTGGCTGGTTCGACCTCCGCGAGAGGTAAGGATACCCTTGGAGGCAAGCATTCCACCCAGATCATCCGGGTTCGTCTCCTCGCGAACGAGTATTACGTTCTTGCCTTGCTCAGCCCATTTGATGGCAACTTTGGAATCCAGGGCAACGTGCCCGGATGCGCCTCCAGGCCCCGCATTCAAACCCTTTGCTATCGGCTTGAGGTCTTTGGGTTTCACGAGCCTCGGGTGCAGCAACTGTTCGAGGGCCTCCGGAGGAACGCGAGTCAACGCTTCCTCTTTGGTGATCAGACCCTCCTTCACCATATCGATAGCCACCTTGACAGCGGCAACTCCAGTTCTCTTGCCGGCGCGGCACTGCAGAATGAACAGACGTCCCTTTTCAATGGTGAACTCGATATCCTGCATGTCCCTGTAGTGATCCTCAAGCTTCTTAGCAATTTCCGCAAATTGCTTGTAGATCGCGGGGAACTCGTTCTCGAGCTGTGCTATCTCCTCAGGAGTTCTCACGCCAGCCACAACGTCTTCACCCTGCGCGTTCTTCAGGAATTCCCCAAAGAGCTTGTTCTCGCCAGTAGCGGCATTGCGGGTAAAGGCCACGCCCGTGCCGCAGTCGTCGCCCATATTCCCGAAGACCATAGTCTGTATGTTAACGGCAGTGCCAAGGTCGTGCGCGATCTTCTCTCGGTTGCGGTAGATCACCGCGCGCTCATTGTTCCAGCTCTTGAAGACGGCGATGATCGCAAGCCTGAGCTGCTCCATTGGCTCGGTAGGAAAATCGTTTCCGGTGACTTCCTTGAAGTATACTTTGTACTGGGCGACCAGTTCCTTCAACCCCTCCGTGTTAACTTCGGTGTCTACCTTTGCGCCCTGCTTCTCTTTGAGCACGTTGAAGATCGCCTCGAAGTGATGCTTCTTGAGTTTGGGATACTCCTCGGAGAGCACGATATCAGAGAACATCATCAGGAAGCGCCGATAGGCATCAAAGGCGAACCTATCATTGCCAGTGGCGGCGATGATGCTCTTGAGCGTATCGTCATTGAGACCGAGATTCAGAACGGTGTCCATCATTCCCGGCATTGAGAACTTCGCGCCGGAACGAACAGATACCAGCAGTGGATTCGTGGAATCGCCGAGCTTCTTGCCCATGTCCTTCTCGACATCGGCCAGCGCCTCCAGCACGTCTTCCCACAGTCCATCAGGCAGCTTGCCGGTGCTGCTGTATTCGTTGCAGGTCTCGGTAGTGATAGTGAATCCGGGGGGCACGGGCAGACCTATGTTAGTCATCTCGGCGAGGTTCGCGCCCTTGCCGCCCAGCAGATCCTTCATAGTCGCATTGCCTTCGCGGAACAGATACACGCGTTTCTTGTCAGACATCCAGTGATTTCCTCCTAATGATATGCTCTCAACTGACATCACAAAACCAGCCTCCACACTCGCGGTAGAGGCTGGCCATCTTCTTAGCTCATTGTTGCCGGACGCCGGTAACCAAACCCGCGGCCGTCAACTGACCGAAAACTGGACTTGTCCTCAGTCCTCCGGCATTCCGTCCGGAACCTTGGGAACTTCTATTGCCTGCTTCTTGATATTGCTGGGCACGTCCTTGTAGCGTTCCAGAGTAACAACCATTTTCGCATCGCCCACAAACTTCTTGAGCTCATCGCGGAACTTGGCTTCGCTCGATCCTTTTTGTATCAACAGCTGCTCCCTGATCTGATCCTTGACCTCATTGTAGCTGGTGATTTTCGAGGGTCTGCGCTGATCAACCTTGACTATGGCCCAAGAACCCTGAACCTCGAATGGTGCGCTGTACTTGCCAATCTGCAGAGAGAAGGCAGTATCCTCCACGACCTTGGGCATCTTGTCCATTCCGCGTGAAAGCCAGCCCATTATGCCCTGTCGATTCTTGGTCTCGTCCTCAGACAACTGCATTGCGACTGTGCCGAAATCAGTCCCACCTTGCAGCATCTTGTATGCCTTGTCGATCTTGGCCTTATCCTTCACCAGAATTATGCTGGTGCGAATCTGATCGGGTCGCTTGAATGGCGAGTTCGGCGCCTTCAGCGCTTCGTCATAGGCCTTCTTTACGGTTGCTTCGTCAATGTTCACACCCTTGGTGATGACGTTGATGAACGACTGCTGCACGCGCAAGCGCCCCTTCAGTTCATCAAGTGTCATACCGTTCTGTTGAAGCATTGCGGGCAGCCGGTTTCCGCTCCGCTTTCGCAGTTCCTCGACGCGCTTGTCGATCTGCTCTTCTGTCGGTGCAACGCCCTTCTCTTTGGCAAACTCTTGCACCAGCCGCTCATTTATGAGTTGTTCGACGACATACTCCCCGGCCATTTTTGTTCCGGTAGGGGTTTGCACCGGCACCTTCTCCAGGCGGGAATAAAACTCGTCCTTGCTGACAGCATCTCCATTTACGGTGATGAGATTCTTCTTACCACAGCCTGTCAGGCACACCACAAAAGCAAGTAGAATAAACGATACCACCCACGTCCGCTTTCGCATCTTTGTACAGCTAGCCTCCTGTCATTACTCCACAATTCGATATCAGTCTCGGATTCATCGCCGACACACACAGTGCTGTCTAGTGAAAGAGCGCCAAGTCACGCTGAAGATATCCGCGCAACCTGAGTACTGCCTGTGTGTGAAGCTGGTAGACTCTCGATTCCGATACCTCGAGAATCCTGCCAATTTCCTTGAATGTCAAGCCCTCAAAATAGTAAAGAGCTATGACCAGCTTCTCTCTGTCTGGCAACTGATCGACGCCATCGCCAAGCGACTTCTTCACCGCCCCAGACTCCACATCACCAGAGGTATCCGCGGACGCATCGCACACCACATCCGCCAGATGGATGCTCTCATTCCCTTCGCTGGAGACAACTATGTCGTCCAGACTAAGAAGCGATGCTCTTCCGGTGTCAGCCAGCAGAGAGTGGAACGCATCCATTTCGAGACCCATGGCGTCCGCGACCTCTTCGTCAGTCGCCGGTCTGCCCAGACGTCCCTCAAGCTCCAGATAAGTCTTCTGGAGAGCCTTCACACGCTCTCTGACCGAACGTGGAACCCAGTCCTCTTCCCGCAGCATCTCCAGAATGGCGCCGCGGATCAGAGCTATGGCGTAGGTTTCAAACTTCACCTGACGCCCGGCATCGAACTGATCTACGGATTTGATCAACCCGATGATTCCAGCTCCAACAAGATCATCTCGATCTACGTTCGGCGGCAGACTGGAAACGACTCTGCCAGCCGTTATCTTCACGAGATAGGCGTAGTGCTGTATCAAAGTGTCTCGGGCTCGGACATCGCCCTCGACCTTGAACTCGCGCCACAGCGACTGGATATCGTTTACAGCCATGAAGGTTTGCGCCTTGTATCCTACTTGCTTACCGCCCATCATTTTACAGGACGAACACGAAGGTGTCAACACAAGAACGAAACCAACCACCGCCTGACAACAGAGTATACGCATATCTGCGCACAATGATTCCCCGCACACTCTGCATGCTCTATTATCGGCAGCAACTGGCGTGGCAATTACCCTGTATCGCAGCCTTGTGGCGGCGCACATGCGAGGACTATGCGGGCTATCTCGGGTCGACACCGGAACCTTATGGGAAGCCTGCTCGTTCCAAATCCCCTGCTAACATACACCGCAGGCCCGTCAACTGACCGTGCCGCTGCGGGAGTGAGCTGTCTGCCCACGTAGAGTCCGTCGTTTACGTGCTTGCTGCTGCGCATGTGCGTCCATATCATCGGAAGCCCTGGAAAACGGACCTGCCCGCCGTGCGTATGCCCGGCAAGCACGACTGCAGCGCCTCTCCGCACGGCCTCCTCCGACACTGACGGACAATGAGTCAGAAACACCACAAACTCATCCTTGGCCACACCCGAGAAAGCGGCATCCATATCGGCACGACCCGTAAATGCGTCATCTACTCCAACCACCCTGATCGACGCCCCACCCTTCTCGATAGTCACCGACGAGTTGACGAGCAGTTGAACGCCGGTGTCGCGAACCGCCTGTTCAATGTAGGATTGATCGATCCACGGCTTGTGCTCGGCGTTACCCAGAACCGATATCCTGGGCCCGTCGCAGTGAACAGTATCCAACAGATCCCTTACCACCGGTGCCGCCGACAACGCCTTGAGGCTGTCGCCGGTAACAAATATGGCGTCGGCACGCTCACTTGCCAGCAGCCTGGCGGCGCGTTTCTCCAGAAGGCCGCGCTTCCGTGTGTGAAGATCAGTAAGGTGGAGGATGCGAAATCCATTGAAGGCCGCCGGCAGGTTGGTCAAACGTATCTCCAGCGTTACTATGCGGGTGAAATAAGGCTCAACAAGTGCGTAGACCGCTGCAAGGGCCCCCAGAACGGCCACAGAGCCAAGAAGCATCAGTCCCATAGGAATGCCACCCAGACCTCTAGCTCCTCGAGCCACACTCGTCGGAACAGTCGCGACAGCCGAGGATGAGTTCGTCAAATGACTCACAAATGCGGTGATGCGGCGGCACTACCAGAAAGTCCTCGCTGTCCCACTCACCGTGGAGCAATCGACGGACCATATCCGTACTT
The DNA here is from genome assembly GCA_964431685.1 of uncultured bacterium. Classification (GTDB taxonomy): domain Bacteria; phylum Armatimonadota; class UBA5829; order UBA5829; family UBA5829; genus CAYSLA01. The sequence goes on from CAYSLA010000015.1 coordinate 27,201, forward strand.
CCCTCGATCTCGGCGTAGTCCCATTCCCTGTCACGCGCGATGCCCTTAACGAACTGCCTGTACTGTTGACAGGGCCCAACTTGGGTATCTATGAACGCCGCCCGCGTGTAGTTGGCGTGCCACGACGCTTCCTGCTCAATCAGGTACTTCGCGTTGTCTTCTCCATATTTCTCAACGTATTCCCGATATCGCTCCTCATACTGTCTTGCCTGCACATCGTCAATCGACCCCTGGCTGGACTCGCCCTCTTTCCGTTCTATCCACCCGGCGCTATAGTAGTACGTGCCCGGATGCAGTCCGAACTCCCTGTCATAGGTAGCACGCGAACCAAGAAAGACAGTGATGCAGTCGTGACCTCTTGGAACGACAAGAGGTACAGAACCCCCGACAATATCTGCCGTGCCCCTGCTGCACAGACAATAGCCCAAAACAACGTAGTCATAGACCTCAGGATCGACCTCATCCACGGCCGACTGGATCGCCTCGCGAAGCTTGTCCGGAGTATTGTGCAGACCGAACGGCAGGAAGCTCATGTCGAGCACGTGAGGACTGTCCGCCGCCGCCCAATAGAACTCCCGCGAGAAGACCTCGCAGGAAACAACCTTTATCCTGTGCACTACTCAGATGCCTCCTCGGGTGGAGCCTCAGCGGCGCCCGCGGGCTCTTTGTCGTCTGCCTTCCGGGCATGCGACTGGTAGTCACACTCGGCGTTGAGGCACCGATATCCCGCCTTCTTTCCACGGAATGTCCTCTCTCCGAGAGGCCAGTCGCACTGCGGACACTTGCGATTGGTGGGTTTGTCCCAGGTCACGAAGTCGCATTCGGGATACCTGTTGCATCCATAGAACACCTTCCTCTTCCTGGACATCTTTTCGACTACGTCGCCATCGCCGCACTTGGGACATTTCACGTCCAGCTTCTTGTCAATGGGCATCGTGGTCTTGCATTCCGGATAGCCGGAGCAACCGAGGAACTCACCAAATCTGCTCTCTCTTATCAGCATCTTGCGTCCGCAGTTCGGGCAGTCTACATCGCTTTCCTTTGGAGGCATCTTGACCCGTTCCATTTTTTCCGTGGCCTCTGCAAGGTCCTTTTCGAAGAGCACGTAGAACTCCCTGAGCAAAGCAACCCAGCCAAGGCTGCCCTCCTCGACTTTGTCGAGCTTAGTCTCGACACCTGCCGTGAACTCCACGTTGAGAATGTCCGGGAAATGCTTCACCAACTGGTCTGTCACAACAAAACCAAGCTCGGTCGGCTTGAATCTCTTTGCATCAAGCTCCACGTATCTTCGGTCCAGAATGGTCGAGATTATCGTGGCGTACGTGCTGGGCCGTCCGATGCCCTTCTCCTCCAAAGCTTTCACCAGAGTCGCCTCAGTGAATCTGGGCGGAGGCTCGGTGAAATGCTGATCGGCATTGAGTTCCTTGAGTGCCAGAACCTCGCCCTCGGACATGTCCGGCAGCGGCGGCTGTTCCTCATCACCGACCGACTGTTCGTCATCCCGGCCTTCGGTGTAGACTCGCATAAACCCCTGAAAGCGCACGACGGCCCCAGTTGCCTTGAAGAGCATGTCGTTGGCTGTGATGTCAACAGACATGACGTCGAAGAGCGCCGTTGCCATCTGACTAGCCACGAATCGTTGCCAGATGAGTTTGTAGAGGCGATTCTGATCGGAACTGAGAAACTTTTCGATTTCCTCTGGCCTGCGCCAGACGGACGCAGGACGAATAGCCTCGTGCGCATCCTGTGCGCCTTTCTTTGCAACCTGGCGGGCCTTCTCTGGCGCGAAGTCCTTGCCATAGGTCTTGGAGATGAAATCGTGTGCCTCCTGTTGCGCCTCCGTGGCGACTCTAGTGGAGTCGGTTCGCATGTATGTGATGAGACCTACCGACCCCTTGTCGCCAAGCTCAATGCCTTCGTAGAGTTGCTGTGCAATCATCATCGTCCGTCGAGTGGTCATGTTGAGCTTGCGCGCCGCTTCCTGCTGGAGTGTGCTCGTGATAAACGGCGGCTGCGGATTGCGGCGTCTCTGGCTCTTCTTGATGCTCTTGACAACATAGTCCGCACCGTCCAAAGCACACCGAATCTCTTCGGCCTCTTCGGCATTCCTGATCTCTGTCTTCTTGCCGGCTCTCGTCGCGAGCGTTGCCTTGAAGATATGCTGTTTCTCGGTCGGAGACAGCATCGCGGCGATTGTCCAGTATTCTTCGGACACGAACGCCTCGATCTCCCGCTCCCGATCACAGATCAGCCTCACCGATACCGACTGCACTCTTCCGGCGCTCAGATTGCTCTTGATCTTCTTCCACAACAGAGGGCTGAGTTTGTACCCGACCAGGCGATCAAGCACTCGGCGAGCCTGCTGCGCATTCACAAGATCGGAATTGATTACAGTTGCGTTGGCCAGGCTCTCACGCACTGCTGACTCCGTGATCTCGTTGAACCGGATGCGCCTGGCGCCAGCAATGTGCAGCATTTCCTGCAGATGCCAGGCTATGGCCTCTCCCTCGCGGTCAGGGTCGGAGGCAAGATAGATGGTGCTCGCGGACTTCACTGCCGCCTTGAGCTTCTTGATTATCTCTCGGCGCTCCGGAATAGCGGCATACTGCGGCTGGAAGTCATTCTCCACGTCTACCCCAAGCCGGCTCTTCGGCAGGTCGCGAACGTGCCCGTTGCTTGCCTGAATATCATACTTGGCACCAAGGAAGTTCTTCAGAGTCTTGATCTTGGTAGGCGATTCAACTATTATCAGCGATTTGGACATGCTAGGATTGTTCCCCATAATCTGAGATTCGTCACGTGGATTCAGATAATAACACACCGGACGGCAGAAGTGTCAAACGCCGGCAGAGCACCGAGCATAGATGATGCGTGACTCCGTGCCATCCTGCCCCGCTCAGGAACCGCCACAATCACCTTTTCAATTGACTTCTCTGACGC
>CAYSLA010000015.1:30240-36652 GCA_964431685.1 uncultured bacterium
TGGAGCCAGAGCAAGACTGGAAGCGAAGCCGAGATTCCTGCCCGTCTCAAAGGGCTGGGAGGAACACTACGTAGTGTTCGCGAACCCGTCAAACCCAGAGGTCCGCGAATATGAGCTGTCTCTGATCCGCGAGATTATCGCAACATACGACGTGGCCGGCATAGTCTTCGACCGAATGCGCTACCCCGGCATTGACTCCGACTTCAGCGACCTGTCGAGACAGCAGTTCGAGCAGTGGTACGGCTCCAGGGTGGAACGCTTCCCAGAGGACATATACACGCTGGATCCCCTTACTGGCAAGAAGTCGGCGAACGGCAAGCTCTTCGGCGCATGGATGGAATGGCGGGCACTTCAGATCCATGACTTCCTCGCTGAAGCAAGAGAAGTGGTCAAGCAGACAAACCCCAATGCGCAGGTTGCCGTCTACGTAGGAAGTTGGTACGATTCCTACTATGAACTCGGTGTCAACTGGGCAAGCCCCAACTATACCCCACCCTACGACTGGGCAGGGCCATCCTACAGACTGACCGGCTATGCGGATATGCTGGACTGGATCACTACCGGCTGCTACTACGGCATTCCCACTCGCGAAGAAGCCAGAGCGGCGAATGTAAACGAGAACCTTACGGTCCAGGCGGGCGGAGAGCTGTCCGACGAGGTTGTGATGAACGACACGTGGGTCTATGGCGGTCTCTATCTTCTGCAGTATTCTAAGAAGCCGGAGGTGTTTGATGCCGCAATGCAGCAGTGCGCGCAGACCACACAAGGCGTGATGCTGTTTGACTACGTTTACGTACGAGACTATGGTTGGTGGGAGAACCTGGAGCGAATGTTCCCAGAGCCCGCTCAAGCCCCGGACAGAGTGCCCGGTCTGCTTGATGAACTGCGAAAGGGTGGCCGTTGATGAGCCTGAAGCCGATGTGGCCGCTGCCACTCAAAGCTGTTCAGTTGGCGGGGGCACTGCTGAGCGTTGCGCTGGCTGTTGCCCTGGAACAGCCAGCGAGAGGGACTGACCTGGGCCAACTGGCTCAGCTAAGAGACGAAAAGACCCAGCGCGCTTCAAGCTGCAACCCTGACTGGCGGAACGGCAGTAGAGACTCGGTAGTAGTGCAACCGGGAGAGACATTCACATTTGCTGACCTGACAGGTCCCGGAGAGATAAGACACATCTGGCTGACCATAGCCGCAAAGGAGCGCGGCTACTCGCGCCTGCTGTCTCTCAGAGCCTACTGGGATGACGAGAAAGAGCCGTCAGTTCTGGCTCCGCTCGGCGATTTCTTCGCGGTCGGGCATGGAGTAGACGCGCCGGTCGACTCACTGGTAGTGAAGAACAGTACTGACGGGCGAGGAAGAAACTCCTACTGGCCGATGCCTTTCGCGAAACGAGCCAGACTCCAGCTCACAAACGAGGGCACTACGGAGATCATCTTCTTCTACATTGTAGACTGGGCGTTACTGCCCTCTCTCCCCGCCAACACGGCCTACTTTCACGCATCCTACCGCCAGGAGTTTCCGGCGACATCCGGGACAAACTATCTGATCGCAGACATTGCCGGCCGGGGTCACTACGTCGGCACGCTGTTGAGCTGCCGTCAAATCGGAGCAGGATGGTGGGGGGAAGGCGACGATTTCTTCTTCATTGACGGCGCCAAAGAGCCGCAGATACGAGGAACCGGCACCGAAGACTACTTTGGCCAATCCTGGGGACTCACCCCGGATCGCGGCCTGTATTTCGGCGCCCCGATTGCCGACGGAAACATGCCTTACGGACGTTCGTCAGCATACCGATGGCACATACCAGATCCGGTGTGTTTCGAGCAGTCGCTGAAGGTGGAGATTGAACACAAGGGAGAAGTCACAAACCCGAACGGAACTATAAGGTCGGGCTTCGAGGAGCGTCCGGATGAACTGTCGTCTGTGGCGTTTTGGTACCAGACCGAGCCTCACAAGCCGCTGTCGAAACTGCCATCAGCCTATCTGCGGCTGGACTGCGACTACCGCAAGACTGTTCAGGCCGAGTCTATCATCAAGTCTCTCAAGGCCACCAAGGGCGCATTGACCGCCGAAAAACGAGGTGGTCTGTCGAACTGGCAGCAAGTGGTCTGGCGACCGACGGGAGCCGGTGAGGAGCTGTCATTCCCTATCAAGATCGACTCAAAGGGCAGGCTTCGATTGACACTCCTAATGTCGGTCGGCCCCGACTACGGCAGCTTCAACGTCAGCCTGGGCAACGTCCGACTTGCGCAACGAATCGACCTGTACAACCCGTTCTATGGAAATCGCGACTTGCCGTTTGACTTGGCGGGGATGGCTGAAGGGACGTATACGGTCAGAATCAGAAACGCCGGAAAGAACCCAATGTCATCCGGCTACAATCTGGGGTTTGACGGTTATGTGAGTGAAGCTCAGTAGTCTGCACACGCCAACTCAGAAACTAGACCCACCGCTCGAAGATGTCCTCGACAGATTCCCTGCGGCCGTCTTCACGAACCGGCGAAAACGAGATAATGGTGATTAGGTCGAATGGAGTGACCACGCGATCGTAGATACGTGACAACAGAGTCATTACGTCCTCGTTGCTGCGGAACTCCAGGTTTTCTTTCTCGACTTCGCGCTTGTCGAGGTCGCCTATCTTCTTGACCACAACATCGTCGATGATCGCTGCGAACAGTTTCTGTCGTACCTGATATTTCCTGCCGACCGTGATCCAGACGATGCCTCCGCTCTTATACTTGTCCGATTTATCGCCCAAGCGTATGGTGGCGCTCTTGCGCCCACGCATCAACGCATCAGCGTACAGCTCAGGGTAGAAGTTGAGTGCAAACATCAAGGGCTCCTTAAACAGAACCGCCAAGTCCTTGCGGTTTTAAGATTATATTCCCGTCGACTGGAGGGTGTCAAATGGTGCAGCAGTGAGGAACCTGAGGTCCGAAACCTCGGAACAAGCAGATTCCTCCTGCCAGTAGGAACGACACAAGTAACGCGGGCTAGAATATGGCGAGCTCAGTTTCCTTATCGAACACGTGACTCTTGGCCATATCAAACACCACTTCCATCGATTCGGTTTCGACCGCCTTCGTATCTGCGTCTATCGTGGCAATGATATCGTGATCTTCGCAGCTCAGGTACATCGTAACAATTGCGCCCATCGGCTCAATGACATCGACCAGCACGCTCGCCGTATTCTCCTGGGTTGGCGTAAGCGACCCAGCAAGGTTCTTGTCGAAGATGTCCTCCGGTCTGATTCCAAAGACAACGTCCTTGCCAACGTACGCTTTGAGCTTCTCGGCCTTCTCGGGCGGCGGCGTAACCTTGAACCCTCCGCCGTCAATCAGTACCGAACCGTTATTCGCGGATACCTTCGCATCAATGAAGTTCATCGACGGAGTGCCAATGAAACCCGCAACAAAGACATTGGCAGGGTTGTTGTACAGTTTGAGAGGGGTGTCGACCTGATGCACGACGCCGTCTTTCATGACCGCTATGCGGTCGCCCATCGTCATCGCCTCGACCTGGTCGTGGGTTACGTATATCGTCGTGATTCCGAGCCGCCTGTGGAGCTTGATCAACTCGGCACGGGTCTGAACACGGAGTTTCGCGTCGAGGTTGGAGAGAGGCTCGTCCATAAGGAAGACCTTCGGCTCGCGCACAATAGCACGTCCCAGAGCAACCCGCTGCCTCTGACCGCCGGAGAGCTGTTTCGGCTTCCTGCTGAGATACTCGGCCAATCCGAGCAACTCGGCGGCCTCGTTCACCCGGCGGGCGATCTCCTGCCTGGGCACTTTGCGAAGCTTCAGGCCAAAAGCCATGTTGTCATAGACAGTCATGTGCGGATAGAGAGCATAGTTCTGGAAGACCATGGCTATGTCTCTATCTTTGGGCGACACGTCGTTGACCAGCTTGTCGCCAATATGAATCTCCCCCGACGTCACATCCTCCAGGCCTGCCACCATACGCAGACACGTAGTCTTGCCGCACCCGGACGGCCCAACCAGAACAAGAAACTCCTTATCCTTGATCTCCAGGCAAACATCCTTCACGACGTTGAGGTCCCTGAACTTCTTGGTCAGGTCTTTCATCACAACCTGCGCCATATTGAGTTTTCCTCCGATTTTCGCCTCGGGCCAGTCCCAATGTTGCCGAAGCAGCTAAGTGTGTTGTTTCCCCGGGACAAGGGCGCGGCCACGTCTGCGCCGCGAGCAGATGATTGTATTATATGGACGCTGAGAGACAGGTGTCAAACGCTGGCGGTTCTCCGATTTCTTGACTTCTTCGACACTTAGTCGTATCATAGCCTGGTAACGGTTCATCGTGATTCCGGTTTACACAGTCGACTGGTTCGTTTCTTATGGAGCTGATTAATGGATACGTCTGAGAAACTCCTGCTGATTGAGGATGAAGTAGCTATCTGCGACTCCGTCGCCTATTCCCTCCGCAAGGAAGGTTTTGAGGTGGTCACGGCGCACGACGGGATTACTGGTTTGTCACTCTTTCGCTCGGCCTCTCCCACTATGATTATACTGGACCTGATGCTGCCAAAGCTGAATGGGATGGATCTGTGCAGAATCATTCGCAAGGAATCCAGCGTTCCAATCATCATGCTGACGGCAAAGACGGAAGAAGTCGACCGCATACTCGGTCTCGAACTGGGAGCTGATGACTACGTAACGAAACCTTTCGGAATACGTGAGCTTATCGCTCGAGTTCGCGCAATCTACAGGCGACTTGAGACCTCTCGCCGGGATCAGGAGCGCCAGTCCATAGTCTCCTGCGGCTCGATCGAAATGGATGTTACGAAGCGAAGAGTCACTGTTCGCGGCGAAGTCGTTCATCTACCGGTCAAGCAGTTCGAGCTTCTGAAGACACTCCTGTCCAACAAGGAAAAGGTCGTGAGCCGCGAAGAGCTGTTCAAGCGTGTGTGGGACGAGGAGGCTTCCTACGACACCGGCACACTCGATGTTCACATCAGGTGGCTTCGCGAGAAAATCGAGGAAGATCCCAGCCGACCGCGCCACATACTCACGATGAGAGGTGTGGGGTACAGACTGGTTTGTCTGGAAGATGCCTTACCGTCCTAGTGTGCCGTGCTCAAAGACTGCTCTCGGCCTCTCAACCGCCGTTCTGCTGGTAACCGCCGCCGCAACCTACTATGAGGCGTATTCCGGCAGGCCAGTGCCTCTACTGCTCGGGCTGGTGCTGCTTCCGGCAGCATTGGTGCAGTTTGTCTATCTCATAGTACAGCACTACATGCACTGCCGCGGGATGTTACCGGACGATACCGGCGAGCCCGGCGCGGATGCGGACACTCAGGACGCATTTCTTGCGCCCGACCTCAAGGAGTTCGTCGATCAACTGGCTCAACTCAAGGAGGCCAAGCAGCGTCTGGATATTGTTCTCGCAAACGTTGTGGACGGGATTCTGGCCGTGGATTTCGACGGACGCTTCACGCATTTTAATCAGGCTGCTGAGTGGATATTCGGGAAACCAGCCGCCCTGGTGATCGGCAGGACCGCCGCAGAAGCTGATCTGCATCCGCAACTGTCAAGTATGATAGACGAGTGCCTGACCACGGGGACGGAGGTCAGCACCGAGATCAGACTTGCCGTAACGCCTGAGAAGGTCATTGACGCTCACGCAATGGCTTATATGTCGGCGGACACGAAACTGGTCTGCGGCGTTCTGACCGTTCACGATGTCTCAGAGATGAGAAGGCACGAACGCAGCCAGCGCGAGTTCGTCAGCAACGTCAGCCACGAGTTGAAAACGCCATTAACGGCAGTTCGAACAACCGCCGAGGCGCTCCTCGCAGGCGCGAAAAACGACGATCAGTTGGTGGACAGGTTCCTTACGAACATCCTGCTCGAGAGCGATCGCCTGGCAGTCCTGATAGACGACCTTATGGATGTGGCGAGGATGGACGCCGGGGTCATAGACTCGCGTCGCTCTGTTGCGAGTGTGAGAGACATTGTCGACCGCGCAGCGCGGGTCATACTGCCCCGTATAGTAGAGAAAGACTTGACTCTTACCATCGACGTGCCCGAGAACATATCTGTGGTTTGCGACGAGAATCAGATGGTGCAGGCAGTGCGGAACTTGATTGACAACTCGGCAAAGTATAATCAGGACGGCGGCAGCATACAAGTGACGGCTCGCAAATCGCACGGGAAGACACATATCAAAGTGAGTGATACAGGAATCGGAATCCCATTCGGTGAGATGGACAGGATCTTCGAACGTTTTTACAGGGTCGACAAGGCCAGGTCAAAGCGGCTCGGTGGGACTGGGCTGGGCCTGTCGATAGTCAAGAGCATTGTGGAACTCCACGGCGGAAAGATTAGTGTGGACTCCAAACTTGGTGAAGGCAGCGTGTTCACGATAACTCTGCCCAACACCTCGGCTGTTGTCGAAGATG
>CAYSLA010000016.1:0-27957 GCA_964431685.1 uncultured bacterium
CGAGGAACAAAGATCCTGAGCACGTAATCGTACCCTCTTCCGCCGTTCGAGTGGTAGAACGTTTTCCGGCACAAATCAGAAGATAGGAGCAAGCGACCGGCATATCCCCTTGCTATGATCTCCTGGATACACGCTATCTTGTGGTGTTCAGGACTGAACTCCAGCCATCCTATCGTGTCAAAAGACAAGTAACACCCGATGTCAAGGAGTGCCAGATGGTAAGAGAGATCTTCCTGCACCTCCTCGTGCCAGACAATGTCGGCGTGGCTGACTATGATCTTGTCCGCACTAACTCCTTCTTCCCTCAGCACGCGGACCTGACTCGGCCCCGGTCTGTTGAGGGCCGCGTGGAGCACTATCGCAAGCCCGGTCTCAAGGTGCGCGCGCGCCGAAGCCCGCAGCACCAATTCCTCTGCCGGGCTGAGTTCAGCGAGCCTGGCTCCGAGCTCGCCTATTACTCCGGGTTTGATCCCGGTCTCGCCAATACCGTGAGTGGCCTCGTGGATCATCTCCCGGGCCAGAGCCGCCACATCATCTGTCCCGACTCTACTCGGATAGATGCTTTCTGAGTACCACCCGGTGGTGGTAACGATGTTTACTCCAGTGGCCTGCGCCACCTGCTTGAGCGCCGTCGCATTCCGTCCGATGTCCGCAGTCGTGACGTCGACCAGGCAGCCTCCGCCAGCTTCGCGGAAGGCATTCACCTCAAGGATCGCTGCTTCGACATCGTCCAGGCGGTTATTCTCGATCCCGGAATGCAGACTTATGTCACAGATGACGTGCTCGTGAGGCATCGTGACACCCAGCTTCTCCGGCGATATATCTCCTGTTACCGTGACAATCTTCTTCATGCGAACTATCTCACAACTCGAGCTTTGCCCAGCGAACGTCTGTCACTCCGTCAACCGTGGACCAGAATGAGACCATAATGCAGCCGTCCATCAGCCTGATGGTGTTAGGTTTGCCAAAGGTAAAGTCAGTGAGCGAGGATGCGATCGTCTTGTCTTCAGACACATTCGCTGCGTCACGACGAGCCAGCGGATCCCATATCATAACCTGACTATCGAAGTTCCAGCTTGCGCCGTTGTCATTGGAGATGATCCCGACTATGCCCGGACGATCCCCAAAACGCAGGTTGTAGGCGAGAAAGACTCTACCTCCGCCAACATTCACAGGCCCACAGACTTGACCGGGGATGGCAGTTGAAATCGGATCGGACCACGTTCTTCCGTTGTTCTCGGAGTAGGAAATGTGGATCGGGAGGTCCTTGTTCTCAACAAAGTTGTGCGTCCAGAAGACGGCGAGAAGTCGCGCGTCGTCGAGATTGATGATTCTCTGGTCACCGTAGTAGATACCCTCTTCCATTCCGTCTGCAACGCTCGTCATTTCCCCCCACGTGGCTCCTCCGTCTCTGGAAAAGAGCGCAAAAGTGCGCAGAGGCGCAGGGGACGGATCATCCCACGACTTCCAAGTTTCGCACGGCAGCAGGAGGCTCCCGTCTGGCAACTCTATCGTCGGCCCCGACATGTTGCCGATGACCGCGTCAGGCAGCGGCACCACCTGCGGGCCAGACCACGTGTGCCCAAGATCAGTTGAACGAAACAGGGTTATGTCGCACGGGAGGTAACCTTCGGTCTTCGGATTGTAGTAAGGTTTCTCCGGATCGGACCGATCCCAGCGATTCGCCGTGAGGAGTAGAGTTCCATCGGAAAGCCTGAGCAGATGATGGCCGCGGTAGCTGAAGAGACGATCGTCGCCGGACAGATCATAGACGAGTCCCTCGTCCTGCCACGTCTGTCCGCTGTCCGTGGACCTCGATTGCATCAGTCTACCCTCTGCGCTCAGTGATTCCGGCGTGCGCCAGTATGTGCTGATAAACTCCGATGCCGACAATTGCACCGTATCCGCGAAATATGCGTGAATGGACTCTTTCTCCGGACGTGGGTTGCGATAGAGTATCCCCCGGTCTACGATCTTCATACAGTTGCTCTCCTTATTCGATGCAGTGGCTTTCAATGTGCCAGTTCAGTATACTACAAGCGCTGACGAGAATCCTTGTATGGCGTGCAACCGTCGTGGATGACCGGGTTGCCGACGCATTGATAGGAGGCGTATAATTCCGCTTGGGAATATTTTACGCGACACCGGGGGGAGATCATGGGCAGACGACTAAAGGCGCAGCACGGCGAGGTATACCGATATCCGAACGCAAGATTTGGCTATTTCGGCTGGCCAACGTTGGCGCGAATGGACAACGGAACTCTGGTCGTTGCCAGTTCGGGACTCAGAACCGCACACGTGGACCCGTGGGGAAGGACTACTCTGCATTACAGCTATGATAACGGCCACACCTGGTCTGAGCTCAGGGTTATCAATGACTCGCCCATAGACGATCGCGACGCCGGAATTGTGAACCTTGGTGGGAATAGACTCCTTGTGAGCTGGTTCACGTCGGACACCAAGGCTATCTGGGATGTCCACGGCCCAGCCCCGGCAGATCACGTGAAGACAACTGACACGTGGACAGGGGAGCTGATCGATCGCTTTCTTGGATCCTATGTTATGCTCAGCGAAGACGCAGGATGGACGTGGGGATCCCCTATCCGCATTCCAATCTCTGCACCGCACGGGCCGATCCTACTAGATGGTGGAGATGTTCTGTATCTTGGAAAACAGATGCACGGAACGTTCTCGGTAGACGAAACAGGCGAGGTTACGGCATACCGAAGCTCCGATGGCGGGCAGACATGGCGCAGACTCGGCAACGTGCCATCATCGCCGGGCGTCTCTGTCGAGTGGTTTTGCGAACCTCACGTCGTGGAGTTGCCTTCGGGCAAACTATTAGGAGCAATTCGCCTTGACATGCACGAAGACGCAGGAGAGTTTCGCAACTTCAATATAGTGCAGACCGAATCCAACGATGGCGGTCTGACCTGGTCAGAAGTCAAGCCTCTTGGTTTCCACGGTTCGCCGCCCCATCTCCTTCGTCATTCATCGAGCAAACTCATTATGACGTACGGATACAGAATGGAACCGTTCGGGCAGCGAGTGGCAATCAGTTCCGACGAAGGGGCAACCTGGGAGCACGACTGGGTGATTAGGGACGACGGCCCAAGTTCAGACCTTGGCTACCCCTCAACCGTTGAACTCCCCGATGGAAGCCTGATTAGCGTCTACTACCAACAGGCCGCCGCAGACGAGCACTGCTCACTGCTTTGGTCCCATTGGACGCTCCCAGAGTAAGAGGCGACATAAAGACTGGGACGGACAACCGTAGATCCGCCCCAGTTTCCTACTGTGTAGCACGTAACCTACTTCAGGTTCGTACGCCACGCGACCCCAAACCACTTGTGGTCGCCAAATGTGCCGCCCTTGAACGTCAAACCGGTTTTCGGTGGCATGTACGTTAGGGCAGTGATCAGATCCTGGCCGTCGTGTTGGATCACTCCTCCAACGTCAGGCCGGAACAGGAACTGAAGCCCTCCGAACAGGCCTTTGTGCCGCTCTTCAGCCATCATTGTCCAGTCTGCCGTGCCGAGGCTCAGATGCGCTCTCACCAGCGGAGGGCCAGGAAACCCCGGTCTCATGAAGAATGTCTTGGCGGCCGAAAGAAAGAATGAGCGCTCCCTGCTTTTCTCCCTCTCGTTGATACTCGGCGTTACCGGCACGTCTCCGGAAGTCTCTGTTTCGAACAGGTTCTTGCACCCAATCACCAAGTCAGGCTTGGTCAGAGTCTCCGAGAGGAGCTTGTAGCTTGCCACGAAGACAACCGCGGTCTCGTCCTTGTCAACCGCACTTCGGTGCGCGTCGATCTCGATACGGTCTGTCAACCCGACATAGACCGTCTGCAACTGCACATACTGTGGAAACATCGATGGATTGTCCAGCCAGAAGTAATAGCCGGCGACATCGACTTCCCCTGCTTTGAGCTGGTTCGCGCTTGGCATCGAGACAATATCGTCCGCAGACGATAGTCCCGTTGCAATCGCGAAAATGACGATAACTAGTAGATAGCGCATTCCACAAATCCTTTCCGGTGCGAATCTTAACCTGACGTTATGTTCGCTTCAGCAACCTCATACTCCTGCAAGAATCCGAAAAAATCTGCAAAACACGCTTTCGCACAACGATTTCCGCGCCGAAGAGCCTTCTCGAAAGCGTGCGTCTGGCGTAGTGGAAGCACTCAGAAGATCACGCGGGGTCACTCATTAGGTATCGGGCAATCCCTCGTCCAAGGTCGCGACCACTCCCAGTCGATTCCATCCACACTGAAACACGGCCCCATCCCACCGAATACGCTTCTATCCGGCGGTTCGTCGAACATGAACTTCAGCGTGCGCTCCGCGGCGCCGCGAACGCGAAAGTGCCAATAGAACCACCAGACATTGGTATCGCGGAGGTCCTGTCGCAGGCGGACAGTGTCGCCTGTGACGCCGTCTACAATCATGTTTCCACCCGGAAACGCGGCATCGACTGCTATTGAACTCATCGATCATACCTCTTAGTCGACGTAGAAAGCAAAGACCCTGGTCGACTCACGTCCCCACAGGGCATCGACGGTCACTCGAACGCCGTGGAGTCGCCGGCCCACGGGAATGACAACCAGCCGCTGGTAGTTCTCTTCTACCGCGGCAACGTGCACCCATTCGCCGTCGACTAACCCATCAACGTGCAGAGCCTTCGCCATCTTATCCGGCACCTTCCGCCATTCGTTCGAAAGCTGAGGCTGATGATAGCTCATCGCAACGACATCGTCGAGGGCACTATCAAGTACCAATGACACTTCATCGACCATTGTTGACTCAGCAAACGTGTATGCCACCCAGTCGCCCGGAGAGCATCGCCAGCAGTGCTCATCATCACCCACAGGTCTATTCCATCCGTCGCGAACCGGCTCCGGATCGCCGCATGACGCGGTAATCTCGGCCGTCTTTACTGCTGCACTGATCTCGCGAGGCACCCAGGGAATGTAGGAGTCATCGCGAATCAGAGTCTGTTGAAGCGCGTGGATGTGCTGTGTGCCAACCTCGAGTGGACTGAGTCCGTGCTCCGTCGCCATCGCAGCCGCGGTACCGGCAGCCTGGCCCATGCTGCACCCTGTGCCCATGACCCTCGTCGAGCTCATCGCAGAATGCGTCGCACTCGCGCATCGTCCGGCAAACATCAGGTTTTCGACGTTTCGGGAGCAGAGACATCGGTAAGGAATCCCGTATGGTGCGGGGGCCGGGTGGAAAACCGTCGCCGGAGCCCCAAGCCTGGCCGCCAGAAATCCAGCCGGATGATGATCGTCCATGCTCCATCCGCCATAAGCGACGATGTCATCAAAGCGCCCCTCAGATTCCACGTCGAGTTGCGTCAGCACGTGGTCGCCGATGTATCGCCTGCTCTCCCGCTTCGCCGGAAGAAACTGCAGCCATTCCAGAGCCCAGTTGTCGGCACCATGGTCGCCTTTGTTCTTGATATGATCCCAGACACCAAGAGATATCTTCAGCAGCTCATCACGGAGGCATTCTGTGTCGTAGATGCTGTGGTGCTCACCACCCAGCTCTACCCACCAGTAGCCCATTGTCCACCAACTGTGACCCGCAGCACCGTAGGGCAGTTCGTCCTCAGTATCGTAGGTATATGCCCACGACGGCTTCTCGAAAACTTGTGGCGAGTCGTACTCACGAGACTGAAAGCAGATCGTCATCCCCATTGTGCAATCGTCCGGCGACTCTGGGGCGATCGACTCGCCGAACTCAGACCTGCCCTCGCGTCCCATACGGAACTGAGCACCGGTAAGCGGTGCGAGGATGCCGTCACCCGAGCAGTCTATGAAGATCTTCGCTGTAACTCTATGGTAGGTCTCTGTGGTGAGCTGCCATCCTGTTACGCTGGCAATCTGACCGCCCGACATCTCTGCCTGAAGGCACGTGCAGTTAAGCAGGAGCTGCAGTCCCGGCTGGAAATGCACCTTCTCATACAGGATGGCGTCCCAGACAGAGAAGTTGGAGTTCGGGTTCTTGCGGGCATTCTCCAGCCTCAGCTCCTCAAGAACACCCGTCTCGCGCATATTCTTTCTCGCGCCGTAGTGATCTGCGCCACAGATATGCACACGCGTCTCACTCGACGCGTTGCCCCCAAGAACGGGGCGCTCGTGCATTAGCACTACCCTGGCACCGTGTCGAGCTGCCGACAGTGCAGCGCAAATCCCAGCCATCCCTCCGCCAACCACGCACACATCAACTTCGTGCAAAGTCTTCTTTATACCATTTCTATCCGGCAAGGTTTCCAATCTCGACTGATTCCTTTCAAACACGCGACTAGTCGGGCAGGTCGGTGACTCCCTGGCGCCGCAGTTCACTTCTCAATACCGATCCAGCAATATCTCTTGGAAGACACTCGCTGCCGATGGCAACTCCGACCGCCGTGCCCGCGGCCTGACCGAGTCTCATGATAGTTCGCGTCAGGCGACAACTCGCCGCTGCGATATGAGAGAAACTTGCTCCCCTCGATGCCACCACCAGATTGCTGTAGCCACGTGGGAGCAAGCACCTGAATGGCACCCCGTAAGGCCTTTCGACTTCGCCCTGACGTCTGCTAATCTCCGTCTGGCTCCCATCACTATCCGGTCTGGATCCATGCACATCGACCATATGGTCGGTGACGGCGATTATGTCTGCGTGCCCCTGTCTCTGCACACCCGCCAGCAGGTCGAGCTCCGTTAGCACGTGTTCGCCCACGCACCTTGGCCCTTCCCTGACACCTATTCTGGGCGCTATCCATCCTATTTCGTAATCACCAAAATCGGGCCAAGCGCTCTTGAGGTACCGCCAGTACGAGTGCACCCGCCGGACGCACTCAGAATAGGCGTCTTCGTACGGCATCGCGCGGAAGTCGTCACCTTCCATTGTAGGAAGCATGTTCACATTCCAATCGCCATTC
Organism: uncultured bacterium; assembly: GCA_964431685.1. Classification (GTDB taxonomy): domain Bacteria; phylum Armatimonadota; class UBA5829; order UBA5829; family UBA5829; genus CAYSLA01. The sequence goes on from CAYSLA010000016.1 coordinate 6,928, forward strand.
GGATACTCGACCACCTGGCAGAATGGAAAGGAGTGCCTCCACCAACATCCCTCCGGCACATCCACCGGCCCGGCTACCCATCTCGAAGCGTTTCTCGTGATCCGGAATATCAGACTTGCCGCATTAGTGCTTGTGGACGATTCAGCCGGCGCATCCGGTTCACCAAACACCGCTTGTCCCTCAGTGCCAAACATCATCTCGCATCCGGCCTGAGAGCAGATCACTGAGTCCGCGGTGCAGTCCGCGAAGAACCGGGCGCGCACGGCATATTGTCGTTCGCCTTGTTCAAAGCTCAGCGATCCGACGCTGCCGTCGGCGTGATCCACCTGGGTGACTGTCACATTGGTGCGAATGTCGCAGTTCGCCGTTTCACCTAGCATGTTTCGAGCAACAGACGCAAGGACAGTGGGCTCCGTTTGGACGCCGTGCCAATTCTTCCGCACGAACGCCTCGTCTCTGACTATCCCGATTGATCCGTGCCGTCTCAGAGTATCACTGTAACCCATCCGTGGATCAATCACCGCCATTCCGCCAGGAAAGACCGGATATTCCGATTTAGCCCAGCAGTGATGGTGCTTGAACGAGTAGACTCCTACGGCATTGGGTATGGCGGAAAGGCGTTCGTATATCTCCAAAGGAATGCCGCTCCCGCCGACAGAGGGTTCCCAACAACTAACGCCCGCCACGACCCCAGTGCCGCCGATCTCCTGCTCTTGCTCAAGAACTAACGTCCTCACTCCCATTCGAGACGCTGCAAGCGCGGTTGAAATCCCGCCGGCACCAGCTCCAACTACAACCAAGTCATAACTAAGTTCTTGCATTTTGCATCCTGAGTCTGCAGACTTCTGCATCAGAAAGGAGTAATATCCTGGGCAAGCCCGTAGACGACCATTTCCGGCACAACCGCTCCTCGCGACATAGAAGCCACCGAAAGGGCCGCCTGCGCAATGTGTTCTGATCTCAGGGCATTTGACTCGTCCCACGCACAGCCACTTATCCCGGACGCCGCTGCAAACCCTGTATTTGCTGCGCCCGGAACCAGAACAGTGACCGCCACTCCCGACTCGCGCACCTCGACGTGCAGACAGCGACTGAACAGACTAAGCCCAGCTTTGGCGGCAGAATAGACCGACCAGCCTGGCCAAGCAAATTTCTGGCACGCGCTGCTCACGTTAATCACAAGCCCGGAGCCCTGAGCTTTCATTGCAGGGACGATGATTCTGCACCCATTGATTACACTGGTGAGGTTGAGCGCGATACACTCATCGATGCTTTGCGCAGACTGAGTCTCGAGGAGGCCAATCTTGATGCCGCCCCCCGCGTTGTTGATTAGTATATCCACGCGTCCCCATCTCTCATTTGCCAAAGCCAATGCACGCTCAAATGTGGTGGGGTCGGTGACATCACCCGCCAGTGCAACCGCCGATCCACCCTGGGAGACAATACCGGCAACAACGGCATCAAGTTTCTGGGCGTTCCGTGCGATTAACACGAGCTGCGATCCAGACTTGCCGAATAGCTCCGCTATAGCCTGCCCGAAGCCTGAGGAGGCTCCGGTGATTATTGTTACTTTGTCCCTTATTGGGCTTTCCATCTGTCCTACTCCTTGTAAGGGCCGTGTAGCCCTGATATCTAAAACGAGAGCGCCCCGCAGACTACATCGACGGGATCACCAGACGTCATAACGCTCTGAAGCCACTTCCACAACCGCGACGCAGTCACCTTCGAACAAGGTCTGCCACGTCGACCACACGCCTTTCCAGCCGCGCTTGCTCAGCCGCAAACACCACTCTATGCGTGTTCAAAGACTCCTGAGTGGTTGTCAGGACGACACTGGCGTCATTGACTCGTATCGCGTCAGTCAGACTCCTCAACAGCCTGTAATCGCCGCCGCCGTGGCCGCCAACTACAGCAGGCACCTCGACAGTATTGCTGTTGCCGCTGATGAAGTCCGAATGAGTAACCCTGTTTCCCTCAATGTCACCGTGGATGTAGCCCTTGGTGCCGTGCACGCGGACGAACCTGCCCCCCGGGTGAAACGCGGTCATTGTGAACGTTGCCGTAAGACCGCCCTCGTACTCAAGACCGACCACCTGATGATCCACCACATCGTTATCACATTCAAAGACGCAACGGCCGTACGGACCTGTCCGAAGATACTCTACTATGCGAGATTCACCTCTGACCGGAAGGAACTGCCCCCACACTGACTCGAGGTACACCTTTCCACAGTGATACGGGCACTCAGCTTCGGCCGGACAGCCATCAAGACATCTGCCTGGAGCTCCGCTTGGCTTGTTGGCAGGCGTGAAGTAGGTCAGCTTGCCGAACGATGAGACCCGTTCGCACTCTCTGCCGGCAAGATAGCAGATGATGTCTATGTCGTGGCAAGACTTGGAGAGCAACATGAACGTTGACGTATCCTCATTTCTCCAGTTGCCGCGAACAAATGAGTGTGACTGGTGGATGTTGTTCACGCCTTCAATTTGATCTATGCACACGACCTCGCCGATGTCCCCGGCCTCAATCATCTTCTTTATCGTGTCGTAGACCCTGTGATAACGCAAGGAATGACACACGCAAACCACTACGCCGGTCTTCCTCTGCGTCTGCTCTATCATCTCGCAGTCTGCAAGAATCACGGCCATGGGTTTCTCCAGCATCAGGTGATAGCCTTTTTCCATGGCGGGCACGGAAGTCTCAGCGTGAAGCTGGTCCATAGTGGTGTTGATAATGCCATCCGCCAGCCTCGGCTGGGCAAGCAGATCGCCGGCCTTCTCAAACACCATGTCCGCCGAAAGGCTGCACTCCTCCACCGCCGCTTTGCGCTTCTCCGGGTCCGGCTCGGCCACCGCAACCACCTTTGCGAACATCTCGGGCTTCTTAAGAAGATCCGCAAAACCTCGGCCCCTTCCACCGTAACCCAGTATAGCGTAAGATATCTCTTTCATTGTTGAACAGTAGTCCTCCCAGTCGACATTTGCCAAACTCCCTTCGGCTTGAAAAACGAACTAACCAGATATGCTTGTTACTTCCTACTTCGCCTTAAGCAGATTCAAGAGCCCAGCGGGCAGGCCACGCAAGAGGTCGGCTGTAGACGAAGCCAGATCCTCGGGTATCGCCCGGGCTATCAGCACACACGTCAAGGTAAATATCTGCGTCGCGTAGAACGTACAGCGCAGGTCGGTCTCAATTCCAATCGCTCGAATCCATTGGGGTAGATGACCACCCAAGGCAGGCATAGGAGCGGCGATGAGAGTGACCACAATCGCATACACCGCGAACTGCACGGAACGCTGAGCACTGGTTGTTACATTATACAGCAGAGTGTTCAAGGCCACTGACACGCCTGCGCTCGCGAAGCCAACGAGCAGGTTCACTGGCCCCACGATGTAATAGAACGCGGCGGGAGTATCGACCCACAGCCACATAGTCGGCACAGGCACAATAACCGCCGTGCATACTACGAGAACCGGCTTGCACCCGTATCTATCGATCATCCTGCCCCAGAACGGCGAGAAGGCGATATTCGAGAGAGTGGCCATCGCAGTAGTGACCCCAAAGCCAAGGTATGTGGCCTTTAAATCACGCAAGACGTATGTAGCCACAAACGGTCCCGAGATGGCCTGAAGCGACCATACAATGGCATATACGATCACAATCACCAACGCCCTGTTGCGGAACGAACCGACAACCTGAGAAAGCACGTGACCAGATTCCCTTGTGCTGGCAGCCGGAACGTCAGCCTGGGGCCTGAAGAGAAGAGCGTAGGCAAGACCTATTGCGGCGCCGAGGACAAATACCCAACTGAATGCCGCAATTCCGGAAGACTCGGCAATATCCAGGAAGCGGCCTCCAGCGATAGAGAACAGGGTGGCAACAATGGCCGAGTATCTCAACACTTTCCCGAAGAAACGACCGCGTTCTTCAGGCGGTATCAAATCCCCCACCCAACTCGATCTTGCGTTGGCTGCCACATTACCGAAGAACGCCGAGATCGTCACGAGCGAAACTAGCACCAGAACTGAAGACCGGTCAGACGACTGCCCCATCACGTACGGGATAGCGGCTATGAACATCCACGCAAGAACGTGTGGCAGAGTCCAGACTGTTGAGAGGTTCTTACGGCTGTAGCCCTTGTATATCAGTGATGAGGCAAGCAACTGTCCGACAACACAGAACATTGGGGCCGTCGTCAGAAGACCTATATCCTGATCGTTTGCTCCCAGCTTCAGGGCAAAGCCGATCAAGAACATTCCTGTGGTCGTCGCGCCAAAGACGGACGCGAGCATTGCCTGAACACAGGAAAGCTTAACCGCCCGTTCAATGACCGCGGTTGGAAGGCGTGGTGTTGTATGTGTATTCGCAGTGCCCAGATCAAAGCCCCGATATTTGTGAGTGTTTTGGAGAAACGACGTGCGCTAGAATCCGCCGCCTGCCTGGCCATCGCCCTACCAAGTTGCCTGTTTTTCGAGTTTCGACCAAGAGTTCGGCATTTCCCGAAGGTTGATGGTGCATGGATGTCGTATTCTACCACAGGAGACCGACAGATACAACGTATGTCTGGCCTGTGAGGTGATGATCGATGGATATATTCAGAGCTTGCGACGTCAGGGGAATATACCCGGATGAGATAAACGAAGACAAAGCCTACCGGATCGGCAGAGCGATTGCCACCGAACTGGAATGGAAGACTGTGGTAGTGGCCGGCGACGTGCGCACATCCAGTCCTAGTCTGAAAGACGCGCTGATCGAGGGAATCACTGCCTCAAGCTGCGACGCAATCGACATTGGCACTGTTCCCACTCCGACCCTGAACTTCGCGAAGGAGCGCCTCGGCACAACCGCCAGTGTGATGGTAACCGCGTCGCACAACCCTCCCGAACATAACGGACTCAAAATCACGATGGGCAAACTGCCCATAACTGAAAAGGAACTGCGGCATCTTAGGGGACTGGCCGAGAATCACGCATTCCTTTCCAGGCGCGGCAAGCGTCACTCAGTCGACATAAGCAGCGACTACGAGGATCACGTCGCCGCTCGCGGGGAGCAACTCCTTGCGGACGTATCGCACTCGCCAAAGATCGTGCTTGACTGCGGAAATGGGTGCTGTTCCGAGATAGCGCCGAGGGTTTTGGCCAGACTGGGTCTGCCCGTCGTGCCGCTCTTCTGCGAGATCGACGGAACCTTCCCAAACCGCAGTCCTGATTCTGCGATCCCCGAAAACCTGTCGGACCTCAGGAGAAGCGTGCTGGATATGCAGGCTGACCTGGGAATAGCGTTTGATGGCGATGGAGATCGCGTCTCATTCGTGGACGAGAACGGCGATGTGCTGCGGGCAGACGTGGCCGGAGCGATAATTGCCACACATATGCCTGAGCCAGTCACCAAAGGCGACAAAGTTGTTCTCGATCAGAAATGCTCAGCAGCCTTGTTCGACACCATACGGACAGCCGACGGCCAACCCATTACAGAGAAATCAGGTCACACGTTTATCAAGACCAGAATGATCGAAGATCAGGCCAAGCTGGGTGTTGAAGTCAGCGGCCATTTCTTCTACAGCAGCCTTGGCGGAGCGGACGACGGACTCTATAGTGCCCTGGTCATGACCGGAATAGTCGGACGCGATGGAAAACTTTCCGACCTGGCAGCAAGAGTCCCGAAGTATGTTTCTACTCCTGACCTTCGTGTTAGCGTACCTCCCAACCCGGAGTTGCTGGACAGGATTGCGTCGGTATTCCCCAGCGAGCACGTGAGCCGGCTCGATGGAGTCAGGGTCGCATTCGAGAATGGATGGGGCCTGGCCAGGATATCCGTTACGGAGCCAATCATGACCCTGCGCTTTGAGGGCAGGGACAGAACTTCTCTTCGCCAGATAATGGCTGCATTCCTTGCCGCCGCGCCTGAACTGGCCGCGGCAATCAGGGAAAGGTACGGGTCTCTTGACAAGCTCTAGGCTGCGACCAACGCCAAAGTCGCTGCTGGCCGGAATGGCTGCGTGCATCAGTCTGGCGCTGCTCATATCCAGTTCTTCAGCCTCCGACAAACGGGTGGTATTGGTGGTTGCCGGCGGCATAAGCATCCGAGACATAGCTGGCCCATCGCTTCCGGGGTTTTCTTCTCTGTACGAGCGCGGTGCAGTGGGATTAATGAATGTGCGCGCCGGGCGAACGAGTGAACTGGCCGACTACGGGCCCCGTCCTGGCATGGAAGCCGGCTGCATCACACTTGGCGCGGGGGCCCCTGCGGTTGGAGGAGCGGAAGCCGGTTGGGCCGCCGAGCCAGACGAACTGCTCGATGGAATCCGGTGCGTCGATATCTACAGCTTCCGCACGGGGATGCAGCCAGACAACAGCGCAATTCTCCACACCCAGATAATGCGGTTGCGCCGCGCCAATGAGGGCGCCTCATACCGTGCGATTGTGGGAAATCTCGGAACCGCACTCAGACGGGATGGCATCCCCGTCACGTGTATCGGCAATTCCGACACGCCTGGTGAGCTGCGTAGAGAAGCGGCGTGCATAGCGATGGACTCCGACGGTCGTGTTCCGTACGGCGCTGTAGCGCGGGAGAACATCCTGATGCGCAACGCACTTTCACCGTACGGCGTATCGACTGACGTCAACAAGTTGCTCCGGCTGGCAAGAGAAGGACTTAACCGCGGGGGTCTGATAGTGATCGACTTCGGCGACACTCTCCGGGCGGACCTCTATTCGTCGTTGGCGATGGACAGAGCCATAGTTACAATCAGGGGTCAGGCAGTGCGCAGACTGGACACGTTCATCATCGGTCTGGACGCGATGCTGGACAAACAGACGGATCTGCTGATGGTTCTATCACCCAGTTCCCGGTCGACTTCTGATCTGGAGATGGAAAAGCTGGCGCCCATTGTTGTTGCCGGTCCGGGATTCGCACGTGGCACTCTGACCTCTCCCTCCACTAGAACAGAGTCGGTGGTAACGCTCAGCGACGTACCGTCCACCATACTGGACTTTCTGGGCGCAACTGCCAATGCCCGATTTGTTGGAAGACCGATTCGGTCAGTAGACGACTCCGACGCGCTGGAGAAAGCCCTGAACAGGAACCTCCGAGCTAGCCTGCAAGCACAACGGCAGGCGATAATGAGATCATCCAGCGTGGCGCAGCTTGTGGTGGTTGCCCTTGTCACGTTGACACTCTTTCTTGCGCGCTCCGTACGATCGATGCGCGCAATATGGACTATTGCCCTGATACCCGCCACCATGCCTGTCACAATGCTCTACCTGACGAGTCTCTATGATGGTGGCCTTGTCGGCTCAGCCATTGGGCTCATAATACTGTCCCTTTCACTATCCGTTATTCTCGGCACTCTGGTTCGAGACCCGCGAAAGGCAGTTGCGGCGCTTGGTCTTCTGACAGCAGCCAGTATCACAGTCGATCTGTGGCGCGGGTCGCCGCTCATCTCGACATCAATCGCGGGCTACTCAGTGATAGAAGGAGCCAGATACTACGGCATCGGAAACGAGCTGATGGGCACCACGATTGGCGCCGCCATTGCGGGGCTTTCGGCGGCATCTTCCGCAGGATGGATGCGCCGCGGATGGAAAGGAACCGTCTCGGCACTTGTCTTGGGAATGATGTGCATCTCCATTGGTCTATCCGCTCTTGGGGCCAACGTCGGAGGCGCGCTCTCGGCCGTTCCGGCGTCTCTTGCCTTTCTTCTCGCCAGACGAGGTTGGAGACTCTCGACGGTATCGGTATTGATCGTAGTGTTTGGCACGATCGCGATTATCGCAGGTATGTTGGCATTCGACACGATCCGCGGAAGCGGCGCTGGTTCACACGCTGGAATGGCCGTAGCATCTGCCGGACCGCAGGGAGGAGGGCTGGCGCAACTCGCATATCGCAAGATATCTCTGAACCTGCTGCTGGTTGTTCACAGCCCGTGGAGCCGCCTACTCGGTGTCGGTGTGGTATGCTGCGCGCTACTGCAACTATTCCACCGAAGAGATGCTGTGAAAACGGCGCCCTCAAAGGATGAGTCCGCCGCCTGCGTGGCTTTGACTGTTGCGACCGCGGCCGCATTCGCATTAAACGACTCCGGGGTCGTTGCGGCCGCAACGTGCATCGTGTGGCTTTGGACAATGCTGGTTGCGCGCACATGTACTGAGATTATCCATCCGCTGCCGCAGACTTGAGAGAGGCGTCTCTTTGCAGAAGACCGCGTTGTCACGCCGCCTTGCGTTCGTCTTCTGCCGTAATCTCACACACCAGGAAACCGGTGCTGCGGTCGTGTTCTTCGTATATGGCGTCTGTCTCGCCGTTCTCCATCAACCCAAGTAGACTGCTCACTACGGTGGGATCCATTGCTCTACCGGCGGAACGGTTCAGCTCTGCTCGAAGGTCCTCGATCGGCATGATATCTCTGTACGGTCTGCGTGACCTCATAGCGTCAAAGGCGTCAGCAACCACGAGTATCCGCTGCAGGAGCGGCTGCTCGCTTGCATCCAGGCCGTCAGGGTATCCTTTGCCGTCAAGTCGTTCGTGGTGATGCTTGACGAGGAACAATATCTCATCGGAGAGGCCAAGGGGCCGGCATATCTCTTCACTAACCAGCGGATGTCGTCGCATAGTCTCCCATTCCTCACTGGTCAGCTTACCTGGTTTGCGGAGTATCGCGTCAGGAACACCGATCTTTCCAATGTCGTGAAGCAGAGAGGCGTTACGAAGTAGTTCTACGGTCTCCGGGTTGCAATCGAGCTCTCTGGCCAGCATGCAGCTCACCTGCATCACTCTCTCGGAGTGGCCCTGCGTATACTCGTCCCTCGCTTCCAAGCCTTTCGCCAAGCTCTGAAGAGTGCGCAAGAAGGACTTCTGCATGTTCGTATAAAGCCTCATGTTCACGATCGCAGCGGCTGACATAGCTGCGAAAATCCTTACAATGTGAAGAGCATCCTCACTGATGTCCTGCCCTGTGTAGCCCCAGACCACCAGTACTCCCTGCACCGAAACGTCGTCGTCCGTACCGGAGGACTGCCAGGTCAGAGGTACCGCGACAACAGAACGGTCGTCGGTTATCTGCGAGTGCTCTCCAGAGTTGGCTCCTCCGACGCGCATCAAGAACTCACGCCGACTCTTGACGACCCACTCGGCGTATGAGCGAATGGCCGACTCGTCGGGTCCAACGTTTTGGGCTCCCTGAGTGGCACCGCAGCCGTCATTCTCCGGAACAAATGCACCTTCACACTGAAGTTGCAGCGACTCCTCATCCAACAACAGAAGCTGTGCCCCAGCGGTGCGAGTCTTGGTGACCACAACTTCCAGCACGTGCAGAACCATTTCGTGAACGCTTCGAAAAGTGGTCAACTTGGCTCCACAGCTGCGGATTGCGTGCAGGTAGGAGTACCGTTCTGATGCGACGTCGTCATTCTTTCGAGTTGTGCTGATAAATGCGGCAACCAATGCTCCGCACGTGATGATGGCGCTTCTGAGAAGAATGGTTGTCAGAATCTCTGCGGAACTTGCGGACGTCCTCATCGCCAGGAATCCCATTGCGGCACTGGCCATAACGCTGAAGGATGTTACCAGGGCAAGTCTTCTCACAGATCCGCCGGTATAGCCAGTAGTGACCAACACGAACCAGTACAGCGCGACCGCTGGAGAGTAGAACGATGGAGTTCGTCCGACGAGAAAGGTGATTACCGCAATGTCCAGTATTCCGGCCACTGTGGACAAGTTCTTGCCGTACTTGCTGAACCTTTCCTCACGAAGCGCACACCAACTGACAGCGCCGTTGTATGCGAGTGTAAGCAGTGCGACCGCTCCGATCTGCCACACCTGCACGTGTTCGCCAGCAACAGCCATGCCGCTGGCTACTACAAGCCACCGCAGACAAGATACGAGAAACACAGCACGTCGATTGGCATCCATGGGCTAGCATCGTCCTCTCTGGTAATTCTACCAGGATTATTCCACATCGGGTGGGTGCATGTGCAGAACTATTTGCGAGGTGTGCTTGAGGCCTGGGTTCAGCACGACAGCGATTTCTGAGCGCACAGTGCCAGCGGCCGGAATGCCGCTGATGATGGAGTGGGTCTGCTACGTCCGAGGCGTGATCTTTGGTGCATGGCGCACGCAAGTGGTTACTATCATGCAACCTCTGGTTTGTCTGCAGGTACCTGAGTGCGCTGACAAGAAGGTGTGGAGCACTGCAAAAAAAAAGAGGGGACTGTCCACGTCACTCACGCGACGGGACAATCCCCGTTCTTTGCTAGCTACCAGGCCGTGTAGCCGGTGGCTGCACTGGAAACCTTGCCAACCGTGCCAGCGGTTACGGAGTAGCTGAGGGCTGCACCACTGATTGGATCAGTTGGCACCTCCTGAACATAAGGGCCGTGCCAGTCGGTGGCGGTGAGACTCTGCTCAGCTCCAGCCGAATCGAGGCCCTTGGCGGGGGCAGTTGTGGCTGCGAGGTCCGCTAGTGTCTTAGGGTAGAGACCCGTATCTGCTTGAAACAGCGTGACAGCGTTTCTCATCAGCTTGAGGTCGCTCCTTAGCGCAGACTCTTTGGACCGCTTGCCGGAATCCATAAACTTCGGCAGAACGATTGCGGCAAGCACTGCGAGTACCACGATCACGACAAGAAGCTCCACAAGGGTGAACGCTTGCCTGTCCTTTCTTCTTCTCAATTCATACGCCCAAACCATGACTTTGACTATCCTCCTCAGTTGTGTGGACGACTCCATCGACCGAGATTGGACTACTTAACCCCGCCGACTAACGAGTAGACCGGTACGATCACCGAGATCGCAATGAACCCTACGATAAGCCCCAACACCACTATTAGTATTGGCTCTATGATCGAGGTGAGACTCTTCACCTTTGCGTCAGTCTCCTGGTCGTAAAGCACGCAGACATGTTCTAACATCTGCGGCAGTTCGCCCGTCTTCTCTCCACTGGCCACCATCTGAATGACCAAAGGTGGAAACACGTTCGCCGACCGAAGGGACTGCGCAACCGCCTCACCCTCCGCGAGATGCTGCTTTGCTTCCAGCAGCGAAGCTTTGACAATCTGATTATCGGCAGCCGAAGCCGAAATCTCAAGAGTTTGCACCATGGGAACACCGCTGCTCAGCAGAGTGGACATAGAGGCCAACACCCGACTGAGTACGATCTTCGTTATGACATCTCCGATTATCGGAAGCCTGAGGAGCAACCGATCAACTGTCGCGCGGCCTTTTGGGCTCGCCAGAAATCTCTTGAACCATAACACCAGAGCAACCGTTGCTCCCAGAAAGATATACCAGTGACCAACAACCAGGCCGCTCAGACCCATTAGCATCCTCGTGCTCCACGGGATTTCAGCGCCCATGGAACTGAACATCTTCATGAACCTCGGGAGGATAAGAGTCACCAGAGCAACTACAGTAACAACGGATATTATGACGACCACCATCGGATACGCCAGAGCGGCCTTCACTTTCCGGCGAATCTCTGCGCCCTTCTCCATGTGCAATGCGAGCTTTCCCATTGACTCCGCGAGGTTGCCACCAGCCTCCGCCACGCGGGCCATCTCCACCGCCAGACTGGGAAATACCCAGGGGTATCTCGCAAAAGCGTCGCTCAGCCCAATGCCCTGGCTGACCAGGACGGCTATCCGTTCCAGCGATTCCTTCAGTGGCAAACTCTTCACCTGTTCGGCCAGACTGCCCAGACTCTCAACAAGTGGAACTCCCGCGCGCATGAGTATGCTTAACTGCCGGATTGATATCGCTACTTCATCCCCATTCGCCTTCTTGCCAGCGGGGGCCATAGCGCGTTCAACTTTGTCGGCCGGTATCTCCCTGGCGTGAATGACGACTTCTCCTTTGTTCTGGAGAAGCGACTTGGCTTCGGCTTCTGAGCCAGCTTCTATTCGACAGGTTCTCATCGCGCCTGAGGACACTACAGTTTTGCACTGAAATATGGCCATGTTCAGCTACTCCGTAGTCACTCTAATGACTTCCTCGACCGTTGTAAGACCAGCTTGGACCTTGGAGATGGCATCCTCACGCAGCGTCCTCATTCCCTTACGCCTGGCAATCTCACGAATAGCGGCTGCGGAGCTGCGCGAGATTATCGCACAGCGAATGTCCTCGTCAATAACCAGCAATTCATATACTCCAACGCGCCCACGGTATCCAGTCTTCGAGCACTGTTCGCAACCGGTTCCCTTGAGCGCGCCCTGCAGATCTGACGCTCTCACATCCAGATTCAATGAATCCAATATGTCGTCGCTGATCACAAATGGCTGCGCACACCTCGGGCACACCGTCCTAAGCAGCCTTTGAGAAACAAACGCAATCGCGGAGGACGCTACAAGAAACGGCTCAACCGCCATGTCGATAAGACGCGCGATTGCTCCCGCAGCGTCGTTGGCGTGAAGTGTGCTCAGCAGAAGGTGGCCGGTAAGCGCTGCCTCGACCGCGATCTCCGCCGTTTCAGAGTCGCGAATTTCGCCCACCAGGATCACGTCAGGGTCCTGCCGGACCATAGTCCGGAGGCCGCTGGCGAACGTCAGACCGGCCTTGCGGTTCACATTTGCCTGCACAATGCCCGGAAGCTGATATTCGACCGGGTCCTCTATGGTGATTATGTGCCGGTCTGTGGAGTTGAGCATATTGAGGCCGGCGTAGAGAGTCGTAGTCTTACCAGCGCCGGTAGGCCCGCACACAAGAATCATCCCGTATGGCGCCTGGAGCACTCTCCCGAACGTCTCCGCCACATCAGGTTGTAGCCCGAGCTTGTCCGGCGATACATCAGCCGCGGCCTTTTCCAGAACACGTATAACAACATTCTCTCCGAAAACGGCCGGGTAGGTGCTGATCCGAAAATCGTATTCCGACGGCTCTGCTATTAGAGTTAGACGGCCGTCCTGCGGAGTCCGCCTCTCCGCAACATCCATTCCAGCCATGACCTTTATACGGGACACTACGGCAGACTGAAGGTCTTTTGGTACGGTCATGACTTCCTGCAATATGCCATCCACGCGCAGTCTCACACGCACTTTGCCCTTCATTGGCTCAATGTGTATATCGCTGGCCCGCTCGGCAATCGCCCTGGCAATCATGGCGTTCACCAGTCTGACAACCGGCGCTCCCCCGCCAAGGTCGCTGAGGGTGGAGACTTTCTCCTCCGGCTCGTCGGGCTCTTCCTCTTTGACTCTCACGTCGGCGTCCGCGTCCTTGATAGCTTCAAGGATGATGTCGCTGACATCGCCTGCTGCTCCAAAGCAATTGAATATAGCCTCTAGTATCTCCTCTTCGGTGGAGATCATCGGCAGCGGCTCCAAACCAGTCACGCGGGCAATATCATCGACCGCCTGAACGTCCAGTGGGTTAGCCATGGCAACTTTGAGCACATCGTGTGACTTCTCAACCGCAACTGCCTTATAACGCATGGACATTGAGTGTGGTATCAATCGGACAACTTCAGGATCAAGCTCGCTCTCACCAAGATCTGCGTAGCGAACGCCGTCCTGTATACCTACGCAGCGGACGCGGTCTTTCTCGCTTATCATGCCGAGTCTGACCAGGAAGTGCCCGATGTCCTCACGAACGTCGGTGCGCATGGCAAGCGCCGCATCGAGCTGTTGGGGACTCAATGCGCCTTCACGGAGTATTACGGAGGCCAGTGTGGTGTCGGTAGCCATCGTCTAGGGCCCCTCCACAGGGTCTGATCCTACTATGGTAGGAGTCAGGAAAATCACAATCTCAGTTCGTTCTTTGGTCTTCTTGGAGTGGCGGAAGATGCCGCCAATGATCGGGAGTTCTCCGAACAGGGGCACTTTCTGCGCAGTCCTTATATCATTCTCGCGCAGCAGCCCACCGATCGCCAGCGTCTCACCACTCTTCACGGACACAGTTGTCCGTGCCTCCCTGGTGCTGATCTGCGGGTAGTCTCCCGCGGTGGTTTTCAGGAAAGATGTAACCAGGCTCACCTGCGGGTATAGGTTCAGAAGGACTTCATTCGCACCTGTTATTCTGGGAGCGATCTGCAGGTAGATACCGACTTTCTCTTCTTCTTTGTCGAATATCGGGGTGCCAGTGGACGAGTAGCCCACCAGCTTCGGAAACAGAATCCTGTCACCAATGAGTATGCTGGCCGTTTCTCCGTCAACAACGGATATGTTGGGTTGTGCCAGAAGATTCGCACTGCCATCCTTGATCAGTGCCGATATCGCACCCGTGAAGTTCACGGGGTCCTTGTTGAACTTGCCGAACCGCAGTCCCGTGCTGGCGGCTTCTTTAAGGACCATATCACTGAATGTCCAATCAACGCCCAACTCTTTGTTGGCCGTAGAATTGACCTCGGTAATAACTACTTTGACCAGCACTTGGGAACGCGGTGTGTCAAGCTGGGATAGCACCTCGCGGGCGCGTAGAACGTCCTCTGATGCGCCCATCAGCACAATCTGGTGTTGCCCGCCGCTCCCGCCTGAAGTCGACGAAGAAGAAGTCCCGCCAAAGCTCTGAGAACCGCTGGATGTGGAACCGCCATTTTGGGAACTCGCGTCGAGACTCGGCGAGATAGCCCCCGGTCCTTCCACGACCTTGAGGCTCGGGAAAAGCGCTTGCAGAGTGGCAGCCACATCGGTAGACTTTATGTGCATGCAGTCCCAGACGAGCATGTCAACTACAGCCGGCGCAGGTTCCGGCGTCTTTTCCTCGGGCTTGGCAAACACAGCTTTTGATGCGATGAGATACGCATTGCCCGTCCTCGTCCACCCGAACCCTAGCACAGTCGAAAGATTCTGCACAATGTCTTCGACGTTCATCTGTTTGAGGCGTGCTGTAACCTCGCCCTTCACGTCTGGACCAACCACAATGTTCGCTCCGGAAGCACGCGACAGCGTCTCGAGCACAGCGCCAATCTCCGTGCTGCTGGCATCTATGTCGTACAGGCCTCTTGCGCCACCTGCGTCTGACGTCACGACTCTGGCCTCAGACAAGACCTCGCGCCCCTGGCTATAGGCTGGAAGGACAGCAAGAGCTAATCCTGCCAGGCAGACAGCGCACATGAGCCAACCTCTAGCGGGCATCGGTGACGGGCCCGGCCGATTCGGAACGTTGGGAACTTTCATCTTTTGACCTCTGCAAACCAGGGCGTCTGGCCACTACAGTCGCCGCCCCTTTCGTGAGCAGCGCACTGGCGGAGCGCAGCTCCTTAACAACATATCCCTCGACGCGATCTCCAACCTTCACGATTCGGCTCGCGCCGTCGCTGGTTCGGATAACCGCGTAATGTCCCTCTTTCCCCGTGGCAGTCGCGAGCAGCGTGAAATCGGCCGCGGCGGCAGGTCTTTCGGATCCGCCGGAGTCTGTAACGGCATCGGTCGTCACCGTGTTCGGTGACGGCGCAATCCCGGGCATTCTGGCAGCATCACCCGACCGCTGGATGTGCTGCATCCCCGGCGGTAACCAAGGCTCGACCGTCGCATCCTCCGTTCCACTAACGCGTATGCGAGTCAGCGGCGTATCCTCCCCATTCGAGACATTTACTGCCTCTGAGCTGACGATGCCCCCGGGCTTGGCAAACGGATTACTTCCAGGCAGAGGATACATTTCCATCGAGTCATTTGGCTGTGTGTCAGAGACGGCGGTGGGTTTCGCACTCGCCCGTAGTGTGGGCTTCCCCGACTTTGCACCGCTCACTCTGAACGCTGTTACGCCAACCGCCCCGACCAGCACTATGCAGAGAGCGACCACCGTGGCATTCTGCTTTCTATCAACAACAATCCGAGCCATCAGCCACTTTTCTCCTCAGATTCATATACCGTAACCAACAACTCAAACGTAACGGAGCCGTCAATGCCTCCGTTGGCAGCCTGAATATCAAACGATTCTACCTGGACCGGAATGCCCGGATTGCGTAAGTCTTCGAGAAAGAGCATGACTTGGTTGTATTGGCCGCGACCGCGCAATTTCACGCGGCAGGCCTTCCATTGACCCAGTGACTCATTCTCGACCTTTACTTCAGAAGCCGCAGCTCTGCCTTCCGGAGATATGGACTCCACCACAATGCTCTCTGCCGAGGCACGAGCCGCCACTTGGGCCGCGAATGAGTCGATGCCCCCGCGAACTAGAGTGTCTGCCCGGTTCGCGTGAGACAGAAGCTTGGCTTCATCCGCCAGGGAACGCCACTTCTTGTTCTCCTGGGCCAGTGTGCGCCTGGCTGTCCAGACAGAAGTAACCTCCGAAAGGACGTGATACGCGCAATAGGCACAGACAAGAGTCGCCAGTATTGCGGCAGCGATTCTGGCATATCTGACCCGCGGAATATTCTCTACTCGATACACGTGCGAGGGCAGCATATTACCCTCCCCTTCCGTCTGTCGAACTCTGCGTTTGCGCGGCGGCCGTATTCTGGCCAGTCACGTCAACCTCGACAACAAAGTCCACCGACCTTCCCTGGCGGGTTCCGGCCGACTTTGCACTGCTGAGCCTGACCTCCGCAAAGTCTGGCCTGTCGCGCAGATTCGAGGTAAACTGGGCCAGGGTTCCGTAGGTCGCCGCAGAACCCTCAATAGATAACGTGGCCCCCTGGTCGCCGGTGGTCACCCGGCTGATCCAAATATCCGGAGGTGCGGACAGGATAGCAGCACGCAATAGATTGAACCTCTGCGTAGTGCTTCCAGCAAGTTGCTTCTGCCACCTGCGCACAAGTGCCTTCTTCTCGGCGACTTCCACTAGTTTCTGGTCAAGCTTGCCGGTCGACCGCATTTTCTCGATCTGCGAGGTGATGAGTCGAGACTCCCCGGAGAGACGAACACGCACATAACCCGCGCCCAATACGCAGACGAACATCAATACGACGACCAGGACTATTGATCGAACACCCCTGTCGACGTGCTCTCGTGAATATGCCCGCTCGATCAACTTCGTATGTGCAAGGTTAAATGGTTTCATCGGCTATTCCAGAAAAATGACAGAACAGGTCAACCTGCCATAGTCCACAGTCATCACGCCGCAAGGGCAGTACCTTGGACGCTCATTCGGTCATATACGCCAACTGCAAGACCTACCGCGGTTGTGTAGGACGCAGAGTCCTCTCCCACATGTCTTATTCCGGCACCACCTGCTTCGACCGCGTAGCCTGCAAACGGGTTGATAATTCCGCTGACATCGACGCCATAGCTCTTCAGACACGAGTCAATCCCACGCAGGTTAGCGCCGCCTCCGCTGAGCGTGACCGTCCCGATGGTGCCGAGGTAACTCCCCTCAGCGTACTGTGATGAAAAGTACCTGAGCGAACGCTGAATCTCGCGTGCAAGTCGGTCCATCAGGGCTTCGCAGGGAACCAGCACCTCCGTGGATGCGTGCGAGGCTACCAGCACCCCACCCTCGTCCAGTCGTGCGCTGCGGTCGATCTTGAGCCGTTCGGCAACGGATGTCTCGATCTCCAGCGTCTGCGCCAGCATCTGAGTAAAGTCATTCCCTCCAATGGGCACGGCGCGGGAGAACTCGAGCAACCCACCCCGCACCACCGAGACTAGTGTATTCTTTGCACCAAGTACGCAGTGCGAACGGGGCTGGCCAGTCCAAAGCGGGTTTCCGTGGTTCTTCTGCGTATTGAGACTCCGGGAGACGGCCGCAATCCCGACGTCCACGGCCACCACTTCCAGCCCTGCTTTCTCCGCCACGTTCATTACGCGGTCAACAGCGGACGATGACGCGGTAACGAGCATAAGCGAATAGAGGACTCCTCTCCCTGCGGGGCGGCTCGACAGCACCCGGTAATCTACAATAGCATCCGATGGTGGAAATGGAGCGCCACGCGAAGCCGTTGATCTGGCAACCTCATCTAGTTCGGCCTCGCTACCTGCCTCAAGATGAAGCCACTTGAGATAGACACTCTCGGGCGGCAGTGACGTGACAACGCGATTCGTTTCAAAACCGGCACTGGACCACAAGGCCCGGATTGCCTGCACAACCACCGGTCCGTCAATGTTTTCAGAGGGCACAGAGATTACCACAGACCCAGCGGACCGCACCGCAAGTTCCGACTCGTGATCTAACATCTCGACACCCTTGACTGTGTGAGTGCCCATATCCAGCCCCACCTGATGGTGAGCCGTATTCAAATGTCGGCGTTTGTACATGATTCGTCTGCTCTGCGGGACCCAGACACACTCCCGCCTGTCAGAATCATCGGCAAGGCATGCAGGAATCTTGAGGCGTCGGCAGTCCTCGTGCCGCCACTCCAGACCGGTTACAGTTTTTCTGTTCGTTGACCGAACTATTGTTGTAGAGGTAGAGCTGAAGACTGAGATCGTGCATGGAGGACGCGATGGGATCGTTTTCCTTGATCAGACTAACAGGACAGCGCTTGAACAAGAGCGGGTTCACGTTGGTGGAGGTACTGGCCGCCACCGTGATCCTGAGTATCGGTCTGATGGGAGTCATATCGGCCATTGCCGCCACTCGCGACACCCAGCAGAGAACGGTGTACATGGCAATAGCACGCGACATCGCCATATCCCAGATGGAGGATTACCGCTGGACATCAAAATGGGACCTCTGGAGCATTCCGCCGACCCGGAC
This sequence comes from uncultured bacterium, assembly GCA_964431685.1. Taxonomy (GTDB): domain Bacteria; phylum Armatimonadota; class UBA5829; order UBA5829; family UBA5829; genus CAYSLA01. The sequence goes on from CAYSLA010000016.1 coordinate 25,488, forward strand.
ATCCACGAAACTGCCTTCCGGCAACCTGATCACCTGTTCGTGGTCACCTTATCCGGGCGTATTCGAAACCAAGATGTTCAAATGCCGGGTCACGGTATCCTGGCCGGAAGCGAAAGGCAACCGCTCGATATCCTATGAGTCACTATTCTACAAGAGATAGTCGGACAACCGGCTTTACGTTGGTCGAACTGCTCGTTACCATTAGCTGCATGGCAGTAGTATTCTCCGGGCTTTGCGGTGTGTTCTTGGCCAACCAGGCGGAATTTGACCGCCAGTCAGGTATATCTACCGCACTCGTGGCGACGCGAACCGCCTGCGATGAAATAGGAACGCAAGTCGAGAACGCGATGTACGCAAAGGTTTTCACCAGGTACACCTCCGGAGACACGTTGGCAATCTGCCTGCCCGCCGACAGTGCCTATGGCACCTACGTTCCCGTATCCGCAAACTCCTACAAATACAGAAATGGCCAGTCCTGGGTGTTCTACCTATCCGACTCGACCGGCAACTACTATCGGCCGGGAAATATCCTTTGGAGGGCGACGTTGGCCGAATGGAAGAACCCAGTCGCTACCGTCATTACTCCGGATACGGCTTGGAGTTGTCTGCCCGACACGACGCAGGGACGAATCGCCCCGGTCAGCTCCATTACGTTCTCGATGCCATTTAGCTGGAAGTCCGCCATGGTGAACGTCACGGTGTCAGCGGATTACAAAGCAAGCTCGACGGTGGCGTCACTCACGCGTACCAGAAAGGCGTGCCTGCGCAGTCTGGACGGCTACTACGCCGACTGAGGAGACCGAATCCGTGCGCAATAGACCGTCGATAAAAAGAAATCGCTCTCACGAGCGAGGGGCTGCCTACCTGCTCGCGATAACTGCCCTGATGGTTGGGTCAGTTCTTGCGCTGGCTCTGCTTGAGGCCGCCAACGGCTACTTCCTGGCCGAGTCCAGCCGTAAGGGTGTTCGAGAGGCCAGGTATATGGCCGAAGCCGGGGTAGATTACACGGCGTGGCAGCTAGGTGAAAACATGGTCTCTGTACCCTACGAGGCGAACATTACCCTTTCCACCGGCAGTTTCAGCGTGACGGCTACGGACGACTCTGCCAGAGACCCGGGGACAGTGTTGATAACATCCATAGGATATGCGAATGGCTCTACGCACACAGCAAAGCGAGTAGTCAGGGGCAGGATGCCCTTTGATTACGGGCTTTACGTCAGTACCGGCGGAGGCGAACTGAAGATTACAAAGCCGATAATCAGTACATTGGCCGAACCTGGGGTGTACTCGAGATACAGGGTGGTGTTTGACCACGCCAGCACCTATGTAACGACTGGTGCCTATAGCACTGAGACTATAGAAGCAAGAGTTGGTGCCACACTCTCGCCCAGCTACCCCGGATTCCGGGGCGTAGCAATGCCGCCGGTAGATTTGACCAAGTACTCCGCCATAGCTGACGAGGTCTACACAGTCAACAAGACGTTCAGCAGCTTGAGCTACTCAACACCCACCGTGATTCTGGTATACGGCACAGTCGCCATAAATGCCTGCACCTATTCCGGGCGGATCACCATCGTATCGGACGACACCATACAACTGAAAGGCCCGGTTCTTCCGGCCAGCGATTCGGACTTCCTCGCACTTATCAGCACCAAGAAAGTTGAAACGATGGCTGCCGTTGCGCAGGCGCACGCAATAATCTACGCGTGGAACGCAGGTAACACAGGAGAGGCGAAGATTGGGATCGGCGGAGCCTTCAACCAGGTCGGATCGATCAGTTGCAACAGGCTGACTGTGAATTCGGGGGCATGCACCCTCGACCGAGATCCGCATTGGAACAGGACGGTTGCCATAGAGATGCGCATGCCCGGAACGTTCTAGCACGACCTGTTCGCGACATCAACAGAACCGCAGGACACTGTGCTTCCAAGGCAGGCCGGCAACCGTCGCGATCACCCGCTCAATCTGCAAGTTGCCCAGCCGCGGAACATACAACACGACACTACTCGACGATGATCAGCCAACCTTTGGCGGGTTCAACGGGGATTGGCTCGCCAACAGCAAAGCTCCTGCCCTCCTGAAAACCCTCGACGGGAGGGGCGATGAGTCTGGCCTTGGACTTATCGAGCCCGACTGCTTCCCAGTCGATATCCAAGTCTATGTTCGTAGTCTCATTGGCCCAACTGGCGAGAGATATCAACGTCTTGTCTTTCTTGACGTACGCGGTCGCAAGAACGTCTTTGCTGCCAGTCTCCACCGGGCAGCGTTTGGACCAGTATCCGAGACGTTCCGCGTCCTTGATTCCGAACTCGCCCCACAGCTTGACAAGAGATGCCTGCGCCTTGTTCCACGTGCCTGTCATACCGTAAAGCATGCCTCGCCACTGGTTGCCGCCGTTTTCGTAGTCCAGCATCATACCGCCATTGCCGTAAGGAATTCCAGATATCTCGGTCAGCCAGAAATCCGGCGG
>CAYSLA010000016.1:28057-36590 GCA_964431685.1 uncultured bacterium
GAACCGGTCAGGCCAATAGCCGGGTCTGTCTCGCCTCCCGGCAATGGCTGGCGCCAACCCGGAGTGTAGTTGCTGACCAAGTGCTCCTGCAGCCACGGGAAACCACCCGGCCCCTTGTGTATGGTCGCCTTGTCCGCGTAGTATATCATCGTCTCGCCGCGGTTAATCACCTCCGAGCCAAGGCTCCGCAGCGCCCAAAGCTCCGCGGCAAATGTGCTGAGCTGGCCGCACGTGTAGTACACAAGTGCGCGCCGTCCGCTCTCTTTCTCAGTCTCGCAGTAGTCCCGCAGGGTCTGAAGCGCAATGAACGGATAGTTGATGTACGGGTTGTTCTGCGCACCATGGAACGCGAATGACCAGTTCGCCTCCTGACGAGTCCACACTCGCTCATCAATCGGACGGAATGGGGTGACAAGAAATCTGAACTTGAATTCAAGAGATTCACTGGCCCTGAGCACATTGCTCAGCCGCGTCTTTAGCACGGATGCAGTTGCCGCGGGCACAGGTTCATGGATGTGCTTCTCTCACCCTTATCTCCATCTGTTTACGGAGCCAGCGAGCCAGGATTTGCTCCGGTGTCGACCTGTCCCTGTCCTTCCGCTCGATTGGGTCGAGATCGTGTCCTCGAATGACTGCGTGAGCAAGGTCTTCATGATGACGGTCGGCGGCGCTCAAGCTTGGCGTGAACACCGACGGCAGGATGCCGATGCAATCGAAATGCCGCTTCATGTAGCTTCTAGTGGCATTGTACACATTGCCGTATTTGCGGATGAACCATTCTTTGTTTGTGTCGGTCGCTGTGGCTGGAACCGCCACGATCACCAATTCCGGCTTCTGCGCCATAATACCCGCCGCCGACTCCAGAATCTTCGGTAATGAATCGTCCTGCACCACCCACGGAATAACCGTTACCTGTGCATTCGGGTAGATCTCCCGAAGCGCCTGAACGATGATATGATCGAATGGCTCCATGGCGGCGACTCTCACTGGTTCACCCCTCGCGAGCTTCGCAAGCGTGAACGGGATGCCGGGCACGGGCGCCGGAACACCGGCAAGTGAAAACCTCCGTCTCGTTATCACGCGGATGACCTTCTGCGCAATGACCTTGTGTCCGTTCATGTTGGGGTGAATCCATTCACTCATCATCAGCATCCAGTTCGTCGGGTGTTTCGCGCGAATCCCCTCGAACGTGCAGTACACTTCGGCCACCGCCACATTCTGTTCGTCGCCGACCTGGCCGACGATGTCCGCGTATGGGAGCAGTCGCTCGAATGGCTACTCATCGTATCCGTGGTATATTGATGTCGGTGTGCAGAGTATGACTTCAGCCCCAGCATCCTTGCAGAGCTTCACAATCTGCATCTGGTTATCGTACGATGCTTGCGCAGGCATAGGCTGAGGAGGTATGATGCGATTCGATTTGTCGGCAATACCAGCCGACGCCACGATTACGAAGGCCAAATTCGGTGCGTACTACTGGTATCCTCTTACTGAGGGAGACCTGTTCAGTGGCTCTGTCGTATATGTTGCTCCGGCGTCGGACAATTGGGACGAGTCCACGGTGACTTGGAATACGGCCCCGGCCGCGGGCAGTAGCATAACTTCCGTTTTCTATCCACCTGGTCCGTCGCAGGTCGGTTGGCACGAGGTATCGGATCTTGCGCTTGCGAACTGGGTCCAGAGTGCGCTGGCAAATCCCGCGATCGCCGAGAATGGATGGAGGCTCTTTGTCAACGGATCAAACAATGGAGTTCACCTCAATTCGCGCGAGGCAGACTATGACCGGCCATTTCTTTACGTGGAATACATCCGCAGCAACACCAGTACCATTACATTGCATCCGACCGGCGATGCTACACTAACTATGCACGCCTGGAACACGGGCTGGGAGACCCGAGGCTCCGACAATACGCGTTCTTCCACTTGGGTGGATGGCTACGGGGGCGGATGCGACTCGATAATGAAATGGGACTTATCTGCCATTCCGGCTTGGGCCACAGTAACGAACGCTACCTTTGGCTGGTTCTACTACTATCCAGAAACTGACGGCTACGGAGATACCGGAAGGCAGTGTTGGTTCTACCAGGCCAGCGGCCCGTGGTCTGAGAATACGGTCACGTGGAACAACGCACCGGCCAAAGGTGACTATCTCTTCAACAACTCGGTATATCCGGGGTATGGCAGTTGGCGTACTACCGTGTCCGACCTCACCAATGCCGACCCCTCCGATGACGGCCTTGCGAACTGGATATCGGCTGCACTGGCAAGTCCTTTGTTAGCTGCGCACGGGTGGCGATTTTCCGGGCCGAGTGACTCTAACACTGGGGGCACGATGTATTCCCGCGAGCAGACAGGTTATGCGCCTCATCTGACTGTGGGTTATGTAAGCTACTGACACAACGTGCAACCGGACAGATCAGTACGTGCCGAAGTCTTTGACAGCCTGAGCGAATGCTAGCAGGTTCTCCATTGGCACTTCGGGCTGCACACAATGACTCGGCGCAATGAGAAGCCCGCCGCCAACCCCGACTGTTTCGATGCGCTCGCGCACCTCGTCGCGCACGTCCTGCACAGTGCCGAAAGGCAGAGTCTGCTGAATGCTGATAGTGCCGTTGAAAGCCAACCGATCGCCGTATTGCTTCTTCAGTGCGGCTGGATCCATCACCTCCGGTTGAATCGGATTCAGAACGTCGACGCCGATCTCAATTAGTTCCTCAATGATCTCCGTCACACACCCGTCAGAATGATAGAACCAGATTATGTCCGGCTTGATTTCCCGAGCTGCCTTGATAATCCGTGCGAAGTTCGGTTTGACGAACTCCCGCCACATCGCTGGGGACATCTGCAGCGACTTCTGCGCGCCCACATCGTCGTGGAACGCCGCGACATCGCAACCCCAGCGTGCCACGTTTGCCGCCGACTCGCAGAATGCATCCGCGACACGACGCAACAGAGTATGGGCAAAATCCGGATTGAGCACGAAATCCATCATTAGCTGCTCCATACCTCTGAGATACCAGCACTGCTCATACAGTCCCCCACCCGCTATGCCGACTGTGGCGTAGCCGCGGCTGTGATAGCTCCGCACTGGCTCGCTGCGATCCACATCGCGCAGCTTGGGAAATGGGTATCGTTCGAGTATCTCGGGGTCGGGCCGCATTGTTGACAGCGGGTGGTAGATGGCTGGCATTTCCACGTGTTCGGCACGCGGCACCCCCCCAGTAAGTCCCCACGTGCCTCCTGTGGTGCCCGTGGTCTCATCCGGCAAATCCCCGTCATAGAACACCGAGAAATCCACCGGCTCGGGCTGATACCAGTCCATGCTGTGTACGGGGCGGAAATCGTGCTCGAAGTAGTCTTCATAGTCGTCATTGCCCGCAAAGTCGCGGAACTTCTGTTTGAATCCAGCAGTCATACCAGGCACCCAATAGGGCACACGGTCGGGTTGCTGATGCCGGCAGGCCGCAAGATAACGCTCTCGGGGCGTCATAGTGGATTTCATCTAACTACCTCCCAGCCTTCGTCAGCAGTTCCTGCCATTGAGACTGAGTCCCGCGGAAGAAGAATGCTGTGCTGTTGCCGGAAACATTGATATCGTGAGAAAGAGAAGGCGAATAGGCCTTGTCGTTCAAGAGATCGTAGAGTGACTCTGAAGAGGGCATCTCGATATGAAGCGTGCCAGGTTTGCGCACGTGAACACTCAGAAAAGACCGGCTGAAGTAGCTGGCATCACTGGTGTCGACGTAGACGTGCACACCCGCAAACCGCGCTATGTCGCGAAACACCGCTGGGTCGATTGGAGAAGCCATACAGTAGATGCTGTTGGCGCCGTTTACCTTCTTGCACGCCATGCCTACTGTTCCTGTGGTATGCACATAGCCCCACGCCTGGGCTTCGGGATCCACAACATCGAATACCGGAGTGACGTGGTAGTGGCTGCCCATCATCACGGTGTGCTGGATCGGGCCCGGAAGATCGGCATCCGTATCCACCGACATTCTGTGGTGCATGCCCTGCAGGCGCAACTGGATGCCAGTCAGATCAGTCATGTTGTCTGCACTCATTGTACCATTGCGAATGTAACCTGATCCATACACCCATACCACCGTCTTGCCTTCAACCAGGAGTTTCTGACGCACCTTCTCCCGCTGCGAATCCGTCAGGGCAAAGCACCCGCTCATAAAATACAGCTTGTAGTCATCGCCCTCCAGCGCATCGTCAAGCAGGAGGCGATCGACAGGAGCGCCCACACGGTTCAGTAAGATGTTGGGGCCCTCAGTGAAGGAGTTGGCAACCGCGTTATCTGGCGGGCAGTTGTAAAGCGATTCCGCATCCAGCACCATCGCAATCTCCGCACAACTGCGACGGTCCGCGTGCAGACCCGCTGTGGCGATCGCGTTAAGCTGTTTGATGGCACTCATAGTCTCGGCGTCGTCATACCATCCGCCGCCCATGTCAAACCACCATTGGCCGGTCCCTGCTGTCAGGCAAAGCGCCATCTCACGCTGCTGAACAGCGATCGTCTCTGCTCCACGCCCGCGGTCATCCGGCAGATTCTCAGTCAAATGCGTGCGAATGTCATTTTCGTCCAGCCAAAGCTTGCCCGATCGTTGAACCGAACGAATGGGTGCGTGGAAGTAGCTGCTTCCCAGACCACAAGAGCGTTCTCCATAGCCGGTGGGCGATGTGACGAAATCAATCGATTCTCGTTTGAGAAGCGACCCGAGGGCCAGGTGCCCGCTGTCGAGCAATAGACGATCCCAATAGAAGCCTCCCAGGACGTAGCCAAAGAAGCAGCCGACCATCTTGCTGTTCTGAGTTTTGGCCTTGACTGCGCCGGCCAGAGAGTCGATCGTCTCAACAATCATCTCACCGTTGAAGACGTTGTAGTCGATGATGCGTTGCTTGGTCTGGGGATCGTAGAAGAGCTTGCCATCGGCGTCGTCACGCTCATCTTTCGTGGGAATCGTCACGGTGGAGAATGTCACACTTGGGTCCGCCCAGGCCTGCTGAAGGCTCTGTTCTGTGCCATAGCGCAGCCGGAGCCATTCACCGAAAGCCTTGCGGTTGTTCTCGCTGTAGTCAGCACAGAAAAGCGAATGAGAAGCCCACTGAAAGTACTCTTCGGTGCCTCCGCCAGCGACGTGGTAGGCAACTATGCGATCACCGTAAGGCCCGTTCTCTATATGATCGATCAGAGCGGCTGTGGCGAACGCCGATGCTTCGCGCCAGCGGCGGGAGGAGAAACTCGGCGTGCGCGGAGTGTTAAACGCCCACTTGGGGTTTGTTATCTCCGTGTTGTAGACAACGCATTCCTCGGGATAGCGATCCATCCACCATTTCGGCGCGGCGGAGTACACTCTCGGCATAACCAGCGTCCCCTCCGCCTCGCAGGCCATCGCCATCCGCTCGTCGAACTCGCTCTAGTCGAACTCGTCCTCGGCTATCCAGGTGGGACGACAGATATTGTAGGGGCATTCATCGCCGGTGCACGAGAATGACGACAAACCCACTCCGATTTCGGCAAAGGCCCTGAAATGCTCCGTCTTGGGACGATAGGTCATGTAGAACAAGGCAGGCGACGGCTCACCGTCGATGAAGAGGGTGGGTAGTCCGTTATAGTCGCTAACTTCGGTTTTGGGGCCTGGTGAAACAGCCATGATCTTCTCCGTTTGTCAGTCGATCAAATTGACAATTTTAACTTGGCTGATGATATCATATATGTCAGGCAGTGTCCAATGAGATCGGACAAGTCTGTCGGATCCGACTGGTCTGCCTAAACGGAGAAGATTGATCCCATGAGTGCAGAGCAAGAAAGGCACCTATTCGCAGCTTCAGATGGAAACCTGTCGATAGCAGTTGCTTCAGACGGTTCTGTAACATCCGTAGACTTGCCGGCGTGGCAACGCCCGATACTGCGCGAGCCTGTGCCATTCATGGCTGTCAGGGAGTCTGGGAATCTCCACAATTCTTCGCACGTAGAACGCTCCAAGGGCAATGAGCTCACGGTGAGCTTTGAGAACTGGCCATGCAAGGTCGGCCTGCGGGTGGAGATGGCTCGCGACCGTGTTAGCTTCGAGGTCATCGGCGTTGAGTGCCTGGAGCCCGATGAGCTGTCGCTGTTGAACATTCCAGTAACGATGGACGGTCTGGTAGGCGAGCACGCAGGGATTGTACAGGAAGACCACATTGCATTTGGCGTTCTGGGGTTGAACTGGTATACAGACGCCAGAGCGGAGGAGGAAGATGGTGCGGTGCGGCTGAGCGCATCTGCTGACTGCAGAAGCGGTCTCGTTGGCGCCAGATTTGCAGTGTTTGCCTGTCTCAGGAATGAATGCCTGCCCACCGTGGAGCAAATACAGAAGCTGGAACCCGGATTGCCCTACTTTACCGATGATGAGGGGCGCTGGCTGAGAAGATCGCCGGATATCGGCAAGCCTTACATCGCCATGTCCCACGAGGGTTTCAGCGCCGAGAAGGCCCTTGATTACGCAGTCCGGGGAGGATTTCCAATCCTGTACCTGGGTGCCATGACCTGGACCCGCGTATGGGGACATTTCGAAATCTATCGAGAGGCTTTTCCAGGAGGAGAAGATGAACTGGTGGAACTTGGTCGCAAGGCTCTTGATAAGGGCGTGAGGCTCGGGTTTCACACGTTGAGCGGCGCCATATCGGCCAGTGATAGATACGTTTCTCCCGTTCCTGACACTCGGCTCGCAACCATAGGCTCCGGGAAGCTGCTCAGACCGATAGAAGGTGGTTCCTCGGAGATCATCGTCACGGAGGTCTCGGGGGATTTCTGTCACAAGAACAAGTTCTACACAACGGCCACCGAGGACACCGGCTTCGACACGCTGCTGCCCGGCGGAGCATTTCGCACTGGCTCTGAAGTCTTTCGCTGCAAGTCCATGAAACTGGATGGAAACTCCGTGATCCTCGGCGGATGCAGGAGAGGCGAATATGGAACTGCCGCAAGTCGCCACGAGCCGGGAGAGGAAGTGTCTCGACTGCGTGAAGCCTGGGCTCCCGGGCTGTTCTTCCCGGATGTCGAAAGCTCATTGCTCGACGAGATGGCGCACCGAATCGCGGGCGTCGCGAACAGTGCCGGGATGGGACTCTCAGATTTTGACGGTCTTGAAGGACTGGCTCACGAAGGCCTCTATGGGTGTAACCGTTTTCTCTACGAAGTGAGCCGGCGCTGGAAACGCCCGCTGATGGCAGGAGCAAGCATGCTTAGCCACTACGGATTCCACGTTCTGACGCGCCACTGTTGGGGCGAGGAGACCTATGATGTCCGTGGAGATATGGAACTTCGCAGCCGGTACGATAATCTGCCAATCTACGAGAGTCACCTGCTTAAGCCGGGCGTAGGATGGCAGTGGTTTAGATGCGCGTCCACCGAGGGAGAAGCAACGACGGTAGATGAGATCGAATATCTATTTGCCAAGGCGGCCGGGTTCGGAGGCCCTTGCGCCCTCTCCACATGGATTGAGGCGCTTGAGAATCACGGCCTGACAGACCAACTGCTCCGAGCGACTTCCGCGTGGGGACGCGCCATCGAGTCCGGAGCGTTCACGGAGAATCATAAGGCGAGAATGCGTGCGAAAGGCACCGACTTTCATCTCGAACAGACCCGGGAAGATGAACTGCTCTTGACTGAGCAGAAATGGTCGAGACGCCAATGGTTCAACCTGGGTGGCCAAAGTCATCTGCGGTTCGAGAACCCGTTCCACCTGCAGTCACCGACTCTCATAGTGCGTTGTCTCAGCGCGTTCGACAAGACAAACGCGGACAATCTTTCGATCCCAATACGTGAGCTTCAGTTTGAACCTGAGACGGTCTGCAGCAACCTGACGCAGACTCCGGCAAACGTGCACATTGCAGCTTCTGGGAACGGACTGCGCGTCAGCGCGATTCGAGGAGAGCACGAGATGCACATAGCGCGCTCCTGGGCGAGGCCATCTCAGCCGCTGGATGTCAGCAAGCACCGAGGGCTTGGGCTGGAAGTTGACGGCGACGGCAGCGGAGCGCTTCTGTTCGTCGAAGTCAAGGACGTCCCCGGCATGATTCGTCAGTACTATTGGCGCATGGACTTCACCGGCACGCGATGGCTCGAACTGCCGAATGGGGAGGTCGCAATCGAGCAATACTACGACCACGCGCCGTGGAATGCCCGCTGGGACCACGCCGTGAAGTGGTTCGACTACACCAGGATCGGGTCAATAGCAATCGGATTGACCGAGCTCAAACCGGATCGTCCCGCATCGTGCAATGTTCGCTCGATGCAGTTTCTGTCGGAGGTGTCTCTTCCCTTAGACGGGCTAGTTGTCGATAGCGAGTACGGGTCTGTGTCCATACCTGCGACAATAAGTCCCGATCAGTATCTTCGCATAGAATCCGACGGATCAGCGGCGGTCTATGATCGGGACTGGCACTGTCTGGCCGAACTTCCTGATCCTGTCCATCTGCCCGTTGTCTCGCCCGGCACCAGCGCCTGGGCCATCAAGTCAGCATCAGGTGCAAACAGTTGGAT
>CAYSLA010000017.1:0-34075 GCA_964431685.1 uncultured bacterium
CGGATGGACATCTATCCGATCCCCGAAGACGAGTGGCAGTGGGCAGAAGCATGGGGCGAATACAGGCAGTACTTCCCCCGATACTTTAAGACAGCCGGAACCGTCCACGTCTTTCTGAGGAATATCGGTGAGCGCCCCATCGACATCGACGATATTCTGTACAACGGCAAGCCCGTTGACGAGGTGTGCACAAGGGCTGACTTTGCAGGGCCTGTGATCTGGCACAGAGCTAATCCTGAGACCATACAACCCGGGCAGATGGGAATGGTGTATGTCAGACTCCGGGACAAACCGGACAAACCGGTGGACATAGGAATCGTGACTGGGGACGGACAGAAATTGGCTGTCCGGTTGGGTGAATCTGACGTGGAGCAGTTGAGAATTGGCGATGTCGGGTTCAACCGGGAAATCGACAAGGTCTACGTCTATGTCAACAAGCTGGCGACTCGTCGCCTATCCGTCACGGGCATATCCATCGACGGTATCGACCAGACGGCAAACAGTAAGATCATAAATGCCGGCTTCGCAAAGGACAATGCCGCTCTTGTGGAGGTAAGCCTCACCAAGCCTCTTGCCTACGGCAGTTATCACTGCATCAAGGTCACGACCAAAGAAGGGCTTGTGGCGATGCACCAGGTCCGGGCACGCGACGACAACTACCCTCGGGTTATGATAGGGGGCAAAGTTCAGGAGTACTACGCCAAGTTCTTTAACACAATTTATAGCCTGCAAGGCTTTTTGCCCGCAACGCCCAACTGGTGGGACAAGGATGGCGACCTCGAGAAATATGGATTCAGTTGGATATGTCAGGCGCCTACGGAAGAAATCATCAGGGCGGGCGCTACCGTTCCACCGGGCCGGATTATGTATAACAACGTGGACGAGCCAGACGCCCACGAGCCTGGCCCGCTTCCGTATATGGATCGCTGCGGGATAAACGTCATGCGGCTACTCGAGCCGGTGATGAAAATGCAGCGCAGACTCGACCCACATCACGACACCACTGTGATTATCGACCGAACCTATGCACCGCGCAACTGGCTGGACTATGGGGAGGTTCCGGATGTCGTGATCAATGACGTATACGTGCCGACTCGCTGGCACAGCTTTGATCTCGGGGCTATTCCGGTGACGGTCGACGCCGTAAAGGCCGCTGTTGGGCCGCGACCATCGCACATAATGCTCTTTGGCTGCGCGAACACCGGTCACCACGTGCAGCGTTCGCCGACCCCCGAAGAGAACGACATGTCGGTTCACTACGTAATCGGCTCGGGGGCGAAGGGTCTGCACTACTTCCTGGATTGGAACTCATATCCCGGCGTCTTTGAGGGGGGCTACTACATCGGCGCGCCTCGGACAAACATGCTCTGGAAGAATATGGGGCGGATGAATGCCGAGATTGCCCGATTGCAGCCGCTCCTCTCAATCGGCCACCCGTTTGATGTGGTGAAGTCAGACAATGACAAGCTTTGGGCGAAATCATTGCTCTGTGGAAAGGACAACATTGTGGTTGTGCTTGTCAACCGCAAACACAATATCCCATCCGAGGGTGCCTTCACAGGGACGGTGCAACCCTACGTCTTTCCTGTGAAGAACAGCACCGTTTCAATAGACATCCCTGAATGGTTCAATATGGCGAAGGCCGTGCGTGTGAGCTGGGACGGAGTTAAGCCGGTTGCGCTGGCGGGGAGAGGCAGGAAGAAGTTGCTCAAGGTTGATGAACTGAGAACTTCCATGGTTCTGGTGCTTTCACAGGACCCGAACATTGCTGACAAGCTTACAGTCGACCCGAAGCAGTTTGCGGCTCTGCTTGAGTCGGAGAAGCCCGTGTTTGTCACCAACGGCCCCACGATTGCTGACGTCGCTCGCCCCAACGCGCGGGTACTGCTAAGTGACGAAGACTTGGAGTCAGGCAGCCTTGTGCTGGATCTTACGGACGCGGCGACGCTTCAGAACGCTGTATCCATAAGAACCGAGGGTGAACTCAAACTCGAACCGGGCAAGTGGCTCGGTCTTATGACGAAGCCGGACTGGCACGGTGAGTCGGAAATCGTCTTCAAGGTGGAAAGCAGCGTTCCTCTGAAGAAACTCACAGCCACTCTTCAGAGCCAAACCCCGAATTTCGCCGCTCGTTCGCACAACGTTATCGGGGTATCGCTGGATGGCTTGGCCTATTCGGAACTCTCAACTTTGAACGCTCAGTGGAACGGCGGTGTTTCAGGTGAAGTGTTAGCCGCATCGGTTGAGCCGGAGGCTGGTGCGAGTGCGAATACGTTCTATGTCCGTATTCTGATGAGGGATCCTGGGATCGTTGCGACTGACCAGGCAACAAACCTGGTTGAGAAACTCACGTTGAGTTGGCAACAATAGCAATCGAATGATCAGATGCGGCCAGAACAATGTCACGGTTACAGTGGCGTTGCCTCCGTCTATGAACAATGTCACTGTGTTTGACGTTACGGAAGACGGGCTCGTGCCGCCGGACTGCAGAGTCGAGGGCGGGAAATGCGTGCTAGAGGTCGATTCCATCGAATCGGGTCGGGTTTTTCTGCTGAGAAAGGTTTGATGTTCAGCATGAGACGTGAAGCGAAACGGACGACTCTACTGGAGGCTGCCGCAGTGGCAGTTGCCGTGATTCTGATCGGTGCCTTGGACATCGGTTCCAGCTCGGTAAGCGCTCAGTCAGGGAAGCGTCAGCATGGCGGATTTGCGGATGGGGGCGTCTACGTAGGAGGAAACGTGTGGGGCGGAACTCTGAACCACTTCACAGCCGGTTTGGACTCAGACATCAATGCTCGTCTCGCGGAAGGCAGGAAGACTGGATCGTTGAATGTGGTCCAACTGCACGGGGAGAAGAACTGGCGAGGTGATCCTGCTCAGCTTGCGGCCCAACTTGCCGACTGGTTGAAGAAGACCGATACCTCCAAGATAGATGTTCTGATGCTTGGCGAGGAGCACATGTATGACGCCGGCAGGTTCCTCGACCCGCTCTACGACCTCATCAAGAAGCACTGCGATGTGCCTGTGTATGTGTGGCCGTCATCTCCGATGGGACCGCTGGGCAAAGCCGACGGTTACGGCTACGACCACTACGGCGTCCGATACACGGATTTCCGGCGAAAAGTCGTGGAGTTCTTGTCCACCGGCAAGCCTTTTCTCATGTGTATCGATGGCTCAGGATACAGCGACATCATCTCCGCCCGTGAACAGGTGATGGTGTGTCGCGAGTTCGATATCCCCGCAGTCTACTTTGTTGCCGACAGTGGGTCGGGGGGACTGAACGGGTGGCTCTACGGGGGCGCGGTCTATATGCCGTGGCGCAACTTCGTGTTCAGCGCTCTTGAGTTTCAGCGACGCAGCAAAGGACCCTCGCAGGTGGCTTCTGGCGATGTTATCTGGGGTGAACCAATTGACCTTGCAGGTGACTACGATGGCAAGATTGCCTATTCGTGGTCAGGGATAGGTCCTTCGACCGTCTATGGGTTCAAGCGCCTTAAGATTGATTCTGTCGGAGTGCGCGCCACGGACAAGCGAGAAGCCGCTCTCGACTACCAGTTCTGGTCCATACTTCCAGTAGAAGATGCGGTGCTCGTGCTTTCCTCGGCGCAATCAGAAGACAGGAGAGCAAGTCCTCTGAAGGTCGAACTCTCGCGATGCGGAAAGATGGATGAGTGGCGAGAAGTGACGGGCACGGCCGGGGCCGATCAGAAGGTATCATACGCTCTGGGAAATCCAGGAATGGAGTTCCGGATAAGGATCACCTTCCCCGATTTGAGTGCTCCTGCCCTGAAGTCGTGCCACGTTGGCGGGCGCGTTACTCCAAGCGATGATCGCTCTACGGATCTGGGTCTGTTTGTGGATGGTTGGCGAGGCGGAATCAGATATCGACAGAACCTTGGCGCAGGGACATGGAGGACAATGGGCGTAGTTGACAACTCCGCGGCCCTGGAGCCGGATGGTCTGGCATTGCGGGGAGCATCTGGCTATGGTGTGTCTGCGAACGTTGTCCAGAAGTTTGTCAGTCGCCGTCCGCTGAAGGATATCGTTGTTCGACTCACGGGTCTGTCCAACGGGCGAAATCTGGGTGGGTCGTTCTCACTGGGCGTATCGCTTGACGGCAAAAATGTCATCAAGCAGGGCGTAAGGGGCGGCGAGCCGGAAGGGTCCGATGGCACTTACCACGGAACTCACATCGCCGATCTTTCCGGTATTGCTGATTTCCAGGGCGTGACGGCTTTCTATGTACACATGGGTCAGTCAAACCACTCAGGTTTGCGCGGATCGGTGAGCAGCAGTCTGGAGACGCTTGAGATAGACGCTGCATTTGGGCCGTAGATGCATCCGACTATCGAACTGAACGGGCAGTCGCGGGCTCCGACAAGCGTATGGGCCACCCGTTCAGTTCTCACTCTCCCAGTCAATTAGCTACATTCCAGTAAACACATCTATCCAGAGGAGCTGGCAGGGGACGCCGGTGGCTCTGTGGAAGCCTATGTTGACAGGCGAGCCGATTTGGACATCCGCGGGGCTTCCTTTTGTGTTGGGGCCTATTCGTGGGCGGATGGTGATTGCGGTGGCTGGTCCGGCCTGCACTGCGATTTCACGTTGACGGATGGTCTTCACAGTCAGAACGTTGCCATTGATAGCAATCACGGTGCCCCTCGCAGTCTCTGGAACAAAAGCCACACGCACCGCGCCGAGTATACCGTTGTTCTCAACGCAGCTAATCATGGCGGTGTATCCGACCCGCAGGTCTTCCGCAGTTCCGATGTAGCGCTGGGCGTGGTATGTCGTGTCCGGGCTGACCGCCACTTTCACCGTAGTCTGTTTGCTCTTGAGGGTTATGAGGTTGCCGTCAAGAGCTGTGATGACGCCACTGACCGATGGTCTTGGGACGAGAATGCCAAGCGCCACAGGCACAGCGTCTCTCGTTGGCTCATACCGCACGACCACGGAGTCGCCTGGTTTGACATCAGCAATGCTTGCCTTCTTTCCCAGAACGAATACGGCGGTTCGCTGTGTCACCCTGAACGACGGAGTGCCTCTTTTTGTCTTCACTGAGATGGACGCTGGACTCGACGCCTCGACGATGCCCATCACCGTGGGTTTTGCGAGTGGGTTCTTACCCCACCACATTGCGCCCACATCGCCTTTCTCAGCAGCCTGAGAAACTGCTGCCGCCAGTATGATAGCGGCAACCGCTGCAGCCATCACCAACACTTGTCTTTTCATTTTTGTTACCTCCTCTTGCTGAATCATAACGGTTCGTGACAGAACATGCGTTTAGACGCTTGCGCTGTTATTCGGTTTCAGTCAAGTTTGCCTAGAAGCTCTGGGTTTCGTATAATCAGTGCAACGCGGGGAGGTCAGATGGACTCTACGAATCATTTGCCTGTATCAGGAACCAGTGCCGTATTGCTTTACCACAGGATGGGCAGACCCAAGCTATCCAGTCTTGTAGCGGGTCAATACGTTGTCCCCGGTCTGTTGGGGTTGCAGTTGGACTTTCTGAGGAACAGAGGCTGGGTTGCGACAACGCTGGATGAGATCGTGGGCGGATCGGCAGCACCAGATATGATAGTTGGAAAGCAGTTTGCCGTCACATTCGACGACGGGTATCTGAGCGTCTACGATTATGCCTACCCGGTCCTGAAGTCAAAAGGTGTCCTGGCGACCCTGTTCATCGTGGCTGACACGGTCGGTGGTTTGAACGAGTGGGATAGGAGAGCGGGCGACCAAACTGAGAAGATGATGACCGTGGATCAGATTCGAGAGATGGCGTCGGCTGGTTTCGAAATAGGTTCTCACACACTGTCTCACCCCTATCTTACCGGGCTGTCCGATGAGCAACTGAAGATGGAACTCTCAGACTCCAAGAGGAGGCTCGAAGACATTGTCGGCAAGGAAGTGGCCGCTTTCTCCTACCCCTACGGTGATTTCGACCTCCGAGTTTCCAGGGCTGCGGTTGAAGCGGGGTATCTCTATGCGGCCAGCACGAAACTGGGGGTTGTTGTGCCGGGCACGGACGCGTTCGCCATACCGCGGGTCAACGTGCGTTGGAACGCCTTGGGCCATCTTCTTCTGCGAAAGATCAACCGTGCCGAACGCCTGTCGGGTATTGGCCCTTGAACGCCCGCGTGCTGGAAGCAATAACTCCGCGGTCTCTGGGCGGAGCAGAGTTGTTCACTGTCCATCTAAGCCAGTACTTGAGTGGTGCTTCCTCCCTTGGAGCTTTGTTCTGTCCAAGCGGCCGAAAGTTCGTTTCTGCTGCACGAGATCACGGTGTTCCAGTTACGACATGGTGGACCTTGGGAAAGCTGGACCCGCTTACAGTCATGCGATTGGCTGTGCTCGCCCGCCGGACCCGCTCGGATGTGATACACACTCATCTCTCGACGGCCGGCCTGTTGGGAGCTTTCGCGGCAAGGCTTGCGCGTGTTCGCTCTGTTGCGCACGTGCACGGCCTCAACAGCGCCGCATGCTTCAGATACTCCAATAGGATAGTCGCAGTGTCATACGCAGTGAAGGCCCATTTGTGTGGCCAGGGCATTTCTTCGGAGAAGATTGAGGTGTGCTACAACGGGGTGGACACCAACTGGTACAGGCCGATGGATTGTGCAGAGGGTCGACTGGCGTGTGGACTGGACAGCGAGGGGCCATACCTCGGGGTATTTGGACGTTTGTCTCCTGAAAAGGGACAATACATTGCGCTGGAGGCCCTGGCGCTGATTGTGCAGGTGTTTCCGGCTGCCCGCCTTGTGCTGGTTGGATGCGGCCCGGAAGAGCCCATGCTGAGGGAGGCCGCAGTCAGACTGGGCCTAACTAAAAACGTGCTCTTTGCTGGGTTTCAGTCTGATGTTCGGCCCTGGATGGCCGCGTGTGACCTGGTGGTAGTTCCTTCGGTGAGAGAGGGCTTCGGGTTGTCTGCTGTTGAAGGAATGGCGATGGCGCGCACGGTGGTGGCCAGTCGTACCGGAGGGCTCGAGGAGATTGTGGAGGACGGTCAGACGGGTCTGCATTTCGCCGCCGGAGACCCTGCACAGCTTGCGGAAACGGTCGTGCGCTTGCTGGAGGATTCTGATCTTTCCGAAGCTTTCGGGAGGGCTGCTCGGCAGCGCGCGGTTGAGACGTTTGACTCGGGCAAACAGTTCCGAGCGCTTCACACGATTCTGAGCGGTTAGATTTCCAGCGGAGCGAAGTTCGGGAGGCAGAAATGGGATTATACGGCCGCCTTGGCCTGCAGGACACCTGCGTGACTGAAGTGAGATATGGAGACAGCCCGCCCGGATTACACCGCCTGGACTACTCAAGTCCAGTCGATGGAGCGCGCGACTGGGCTCTGGTTCTACCACCCAAAGCCGGGAACACGTGGGCCGTCATGATACATGGTCACGGGTCCGATGGCAGCCAACTCTATACGCGTCAGGATGTTAGGGAGCTCTTTCTGCCTGAGTTTCTTGGGAGGGGCTTGGGAGTAGTTACGCCCAATCTCCGTGGCAATTCGTGGATGTGTCCGGCATCGGTAGATGATCTCACCGCACTGCTTTGTTATCTCTCGGAAGAACACCAGGCCCGTAAGTTCATACTGGCAAGCGGGTCTATGGGCGGCACGAGCAACCTGATCTATGCTGCTCTGCATCCGGAGATGGTGTCGGGCGTTGTCGCTCTCTGTCCCGCGACGGACCTGGCCTCATACTGTGACTGGTGCCGTGCTTACCAGTCAGGGGTGTGGCGAGAGATTTATGACGCGATTGTTTTGGCATACGGTGGCTCGCCGGCAGACGTTCCGGACGTATACGCCGCTCACTCCGCTCTGAACGGTGCAGACCGCTTGAAGATGCCGGTTGCAGTGGTGCACGGTACCGCGGACGAGATCATCCCGGTGTCTCAATCTCGGCGTTTTGCCGGTGCAAAGGCCAATTCCAGTTCGTTTTTGTACATAGAAATCCCAGACGGAGACCACGATTCTCCAATCTCAAGACGGGTTGGTGCCGTCGAATGGGTTCTTGACGCCGCAGGATGAGGACTTGTCTGAGTCCGAAGGCGCGATAAGTGTTGCCTCAAATAGGAATGTCTCCTTAGGGGTTCATCCGAGGAGTATGACCGAGTTGGGCTCGATCTCATCTCGAACCAGCATTTTAGGACGGCAAATAGTGCCGCCACCGGGTTCGTGCGGGGTCGCCAAAGAACGAGTTGAGAATGCAGGCGATGGCTACTACTGCCTCGACTGGTTTATGTGCTTCAGGAAACTGGCCAAGAAGTAGGTCTTACTTCGACCTGTATGCGCGAATGTGCCCCGATTACGCTTGTGGTCGGGGCGTTTTCTTTTCGTTGCGATCCACTACATTCCTCCTGCGCGTAGCTGGTGCGGGTTTGGGCACGACTCTTGGTGCCAAGTGGGAACTTGCCGAGCTTAAGACTTCCCGGTTTGTTGCAGTGCGGTGTTTGGTTGGAATTGTGCATGTCATTCGGCCTAGCAGATGCACGGCGTGAAGTCACCTGCGGCGGATCGCCGCTATCCGACGGGTGAGATGTAACTTTGCCGCGCCTCCCTGCAGTCCGGGAGCGCACTGATTTGCCAAATGATCTACATTGGATGTAACATACATCTAAGTCTAGTATGCTTACTACGCAAAGGAGGTCGGAATCGTGGATAACAGAATAGTTGTGATCGGCGGAGTTGCCTGCGGCCCGAAGGCGGCTGCCCGGGCGAGAAGGCTTGACCCCGCTGCCGACATCACGATCGTCGAACGAGGCGATCTGCTGTCTTACGCGGGTTGCGGAATGCCTTACTACATTCAAGGGGAGATCGAAAATACTGATGAGCTAATGAGCACTCCGGCTGGAGCAGTCCGAGACGCGGCATTCTTCAAGAACGTCAAGGCCGTGAATTGCTTGAGCAGGACTCTCGCCGAGCGTGTGGACCGCACGCGAAAGACCATCGAAGTGGTTTCGTTGGAGAGCGGAGAGAAATCGGAGGTCCCTTACGATAGACTTGTCCTTGCCACTGGTGCGGATGCCTTTGTACCTCCGATACCCGGTACAGACCTGAAGAATGTGTTTCGTCTCAACCATCCGTACGACGCTGAGGGCATACGCAACGCCGTCACTGACGGGTGCAAAAACGCCGTTATCGTGGGAGCCGGACTCATTGGAATGGAAGTTGCGGAAGCACTCGCAACTCGTGGGCTTACGGTAAGCATCGTTGAAATGATGGAAACAGTAGTGCCGGCGTTCTTGGACGAAGACCTGGCATATCACTTGGAAAATCATCTGTGTTCGAAAGGCGTGAACGTCCTTACGGGCGCCAAAGTCGTCTCTCTGGAGGGGGACGATGTCGGCAGGGTAACCGCAGTTACCACCGACAAATGCAGAATAGACGCAGACCTGGTTTTGATGGCGATAGGGGTTCGTCCCAATGTGGTACTGGCTCGCGATGCCGGACTGGAGATTGGCCGAACGGGAGCGATCAAGGTGAACGACCATCTGCAGACCAGCGATCCAGATATCTATGCGGGCGGCGACTGCGTTGAGAACATCAACAGGCTGACGGGCGAGTCGTGCTACGTGCCATTGGGGTCCACTGCCAACAAGCACGGACGAGTGATTGGCGACAACGTAGCCGGTGGAGATTCATTTTTTCCTGGGGTGCTTGGCACAGTAATCTTCAAGGCGTTCGACTTCAGCGTTGGACGAGTCGGTCTTTTGGAGAAAGATTGCGTCAGACTCGATATCCCTCACATTGTTGCGGTAACGCCAGGGCCGGATCGGGCGCATTACTATCCGACCGCCAAACCAATGGTGCTCAAACTGATTTCCAACGCGCTTGATGGCAAGTTGCTCGGCGTGCAGGCGGTTGGAACCGGAGATGTGGCGAAGAGGATCGATGTTGTGGCAACCGCTTTGTCCTATGGCGCGCTTACTCGGGATTTGGCGGAAATTGATCTGGCATATGCCCCTCCATATTCATCGGCTGTTGACCTGCTGGCACACGCTTCTAACGTCATTGATAATAAGTCTAAAGGCGTTGCTGCGGCTATCAGTACAATGGAGCTGAAGAAGAAGCTCGATCTGGGTGAGGACATTGTGCTGCTTGATGTCAGGAGCCCACAGGAGGTCGAAGCCGCGCGATTCGAGGACTCAAGAGTAGTCAACATACCCCTGGGTAAACTGCGTGCCCGGCTCGACGAGCTTCCAACCGACAAGCAGATAGTGGTGTTTTGTAAGATCAGCGTGCGGGGCTATGAAGCGCAAAGGATCCTGAACGGCGAGGGGTTCAACAACGTTGTCTTCCTTGACGGCGGAATAATGGCTTGGCCCTATCCAATGTAAGTCTGGGGGTCTCCTGATGAAGGACAATGTGGCAGTGCTGGGCGCGTCAAGCAATCCTGAACGCTACTCATTCAAAGCCGTGGAGGCGCTTGCGGAGGCGGGATATTCTGTGTTACCAGTGCACCCATCTGGAAAGCCAGTCAACGGTTTCACGTGCTACCGTAGCCTCAAGGACATCAGTGTACCGCTGGACACGATAACCGTATACCTGTCTGAGAAAAACTCTTCGCCAATGATGGATGAAGTTATAGAAAGTGGCCCACGGCGACTGATCTTGAACCCCGGAGCAGAAAATGACGCACTGAAACGCCGGTGCGAATCTGCGGGGATACGTGTTCAGGAGGCGTGCACTCTGGTGTTGGTAAGAACAGGGCAGTTCTGACGCCTTAGAGGTGATCTCTGCTGTTGACTGTTTGGTCTTTCTTCTCACAGCGTTGACATGGACGGGAGGGCACAAGAATAGTAATGTCGGACACACAATATAGGGTGACTTTTCAGCCGCAAGGGACCGCAGTGTCTGTGCTGGCAGGAACCACGATACTTGAGGCGGCTGCGGGCGCAGGTCTCGTGATCGACACGCCGTGTGGCGGCGTGGGGACGTGCGGGAAGTGCAAGATCAGAATCGCTCGGGGAGAAACTGATCCGAGCGAAGCAGATCACCAGTTTTTCTCGGTCGAAGAACTTCGGGACGGATGGAGACTGGCCTGCCAAACCACTGTTCATTGCGACATCGTGGTCCAAGTCCTTGCCACATCTCTTTTCGGGGCCGACCACCAGATTGTGAACCAGTCTGCGGTCAGTGGCTCTCGAGAAGTGCTGCCATCCATCCGCAAATTGTATGTTGAATTAGCGTCTCCGAGCCTGGAAGACGATGTCTCGGATATGGTTCGCCTGGAGAGGGAAATAGGGCCTTTTGAAACTGACCTTTCCTTGCTTCGCAGGTTGCCGAAGAGACTGCGAGGATTTGGATTCAAGGGGACCGCTGTGCTCGCGGATCACCGTCTACTCGACTTCGAAGATGGAGACACCACAGGTCGATGCTACGGAGTTGCATTTGACCTCGGAACTACCACAATGGTTGCATCGCTCCTTGATCTGTGCTCCGGTCAGCAAATGGCTGTCGCATCTGAGTTGAACCCGCAGGTGGTTTTTGGAGACGATGTGCTGGCGAGAATCAAGCACTCGAGTTCGTGCTCACACTGCTTGGATGAGTTAAGGTCCGTAGTCGTGGAGGAGTCATCCAAGATGATACGCAATCTTTGTGAAGAGGTGGGAGTTGATTCCGAACATATCTACGAAGTTGCCTATGCAGGAAACACAACCATGCAGCATCTGCTTTGTGGACTGGATTCCTCTCAACTAGGGGAGATGCCTTTTGCGCCCGCTTACAGCCGCGGTTTGCTCCTTTCATCCAGAGAAATGGAGATTCCCATTAATCCGCACGGACTAGTCTACGTATTCCCGGTGATCGGTGGCTTTGTCGGCGGGGACACAGTGGCTGGCATCTTGGCTACAGAGCTCGATTCCACTGACGGGCCAGTGTTGATGATAGACATTGGCACGAACGGCGAAATTGTACTGAGTTACAATGGCGAATTATGGGCTGCGTCTACAGCAGCGGGCCCTGCATTCGAGGGGGCCCGGATAAGCTGTGGCACGCGTGCCTCAAGAGGCGCCATAGAAAAGGTAGCTTTGGATGAGGATGTCCAGATAGGTGTAATCGGCAATGTGCAGCCGATGGGCATCTGTGGAAGTGGCCTGGTGGACCTGACGGCGGAGTTGCTCCGCCGCCGAATAGTATCACCGGAAGGTCGATTGCTTCACAACACAGATCTGCCCGCTGACGTGCCCCAAGCGCTGGCCGACAGAGTAGTTACTGACGATAATGAGCAAACGTTGTTCGTGGTTGCGCAACCGGAGGCCGCCCTTCAACGACCCGTGGTGCTAACCCAGCGCGACATCCGTGAGATGCAATTGGGCTGCGGGGCTATCAAGGCGGGAATTGCCATTGTTTTGCGTAATGCGGGTGTAAGAGCCTCCGATCTTGCGGCAGTATTCATTGCAGGCGGATTCGGCAGTTTTATTCGCCGAAGCAATGCTCAGAGGATCGGTCTGATTCCTTCGGAAGTCGATCACCAGAATATACACTATGTTGGCAACGTATCACTATCCGGCGCCCAATGGGCTTTGCTATCTGTGGAGGCGCGCGAGCGGGGAGAGCAACTGGCAAGAAGAACTCATCACGTCGAGTTATCGATGAGTGGGGATTTTCAGTCCGAATTCGCAGAGGCTATGATGTTCGCAGACGAGTGACTGAAGCATGCTTGGTCAGAAGAAGTCTCTGAAATGCTCTAACCACCATTGGTGATATGGGACAGGCTGTGGCTTCTCGGGTTCAGCTGCAGAGTTAGCGGTCAAAACACGAGAGTTCCTGTTCCGTCCCGAGGTTAGAATCTCGTAGGCTTCCGCTACGATTCTGAACCTATCCGCAAGGTTCTCGTTCGATGGATCAGCATCAGGATGCAGTTGGCGTGCTAAGGACCGGTAGGCTCGCTTTATCTCTGCCTTATCTGCGGACGCTTCAACGCCCAGAAGCTCGCGAGCAAGGTCCTCAGCGCTCTTGCTGTCTTCGGGCCACGTCCAGTCGTAGAAATATTCGTCCCATCTGCGCGTTGACATTGTATACGCTCCCCACAAAGGTCGGCACATGCCAGCAGATCACGCCGCATTGTCTGAAGACAAGCCAAGCGACATTGGCGCGAACGGGCAAGGGAGTTCCCTGGTGTCTACCAATCCGTACTTCTCATACTATCCTGCCCATTCGCTGTTCCAGTTCTCGAGAAGCGATGGCACGTGTCCACGTTTCTTGCACTGAAACACAATGAGCCTTTTCATCTGTCTGCAGTGGCGCAGTGTAACGCGCCACTGCAGACAATGCTAGACGGTTATGCACGGGCCATTGCAGTGCCGCATTTCGGGCATGCTACTTGTGAGCAGGGTACCCCCGCCTGATGCTCCACTTTGTGTCCGCATTTCGGGCAGACACACGAGCCTCCCGGTCCTGCTGCAAACGGACCACCCATGCGTCCGCGTCCTCCTCCAGACGCTGGACCTGTCCCATCTCTCCTGGGCATGCTAAGTCACCTCCTTTGTGATTGTCATTTCCCGGCTACGAGATAGCTCAACTGGTAATATGAGCGGGCATTGCACTCAACAGCCATCCAAATTCCCATCCTCATCCCGCGTTGAAGCTGAGTCTGTTGACCGTTTCTGTAGAACGTTGTCTTCATCCACGTAGACCAGCTTCTGTCGAAACGCTGGTAGCTCCGATTCATTCACTGCGCAGTAGGAGAGGATTATTACCTTGTCACCAACCTCCACTAACCGAGCAGCCGCTCCATTTAGCACTACGTCTCGTGTCCCAGCGGGTGATTCGATCACATAGGTGACGAAGCGAGAACCGTTGTTGATGTCGAGAACGTGCACCTGCTCCCCTGGTAACAAATCAGCCGCGGCCATCAGAGCTTTGTCAATTGTGATGCTTCCCTCGTAATGGAGGTGAGCTCCCGTTACAGTCGCTCGGTGTATTTTCGATTTCAGCATTATGCGATCCATTAGAGCCCCCTTGCACAGAACCTGTTCAAATGCAGCAGTGCTGCCGCCCCGGCTATGGTGATGCCATAGAAGACGGTATGACACTTGAGGCCGAGAAATCGGTCTATTGAGCCGTTCACAAGTGTGCTGCCGGTGACCAGTGCGATGTTGCACCATTCGAGGGCTTCATCAGTACATTTTTCGCTTTCGACTGTGACGCCGGCGACGCGTTTGCCGATATTGTCTGGATCGAGATCAACCACTCGCAACTGATAGACTGAAGAAAGAGCCTCAAGCATTCTTGGCTGATATCCAATCAGGGTGATGCGGGAGTCATCTGGAGAACCAATGCCGATCACGCTGAGGAGTTCGTCTGCGCATTCCTTCGGACCTTCATTTCTGCAGTGGACGGTCTTTTCGGCGATCCTCAAATGCGAGCAAAGCGCGTTTACCGATGCAGCAAACACGCCACGGTTCTGCAATGCAGATTGATCAGTTCCCGCTAGGTCCAGTGCAAGTACATCTCCTAGTTCGCCAGCAAAGTCCGCCGGGGCAGCGGAGAAAGCCTGGCCCACGCCATCCAGCATTCTCGCCTCAATAATGCCTTCCTTTCCTTTCCATATCGGATAGTCTCTTTCGTCCGTGAAGCCTATCGCCGTCTCGGGAGGTAGTGCCTGCACTTCGACCTTGAGTGGAGTGCTTAGCAGACCCGACTCCATCGCAATGGTCCTCGCGACTCCGCGCAGGCGTTCGATCAATGGAACGCGATTGTCTGCGCTGTCAGTGCGAACTCCTAGATAGTCTGCGATAGCGTATCGTAGTGCGGCCACACCGAGATTTGAGCAATGCACCTTCTCGCCGGGCAGACCGCCTAGATATTTAGAGACGGTCTCTTCGGTAATGTGGACTGCCTCGTGGATAGTCTTGCCAAGTGCTAGTTCACACGTTGCGCTGCCGCTCGCAATTGCCGCCGGACAACCCTGGCATAGGAAAGATATGTCCCGAATCCTGCCCCCATCTACCCGAACATAGACCCTGAGGAAGTCGCCACATACAGGGTCGCCTATAGTGCCAACGCCATTAGCATCCTCGGTCTCGCCGAGGTGCCTGGGATTGAGGAAGTGGTCTATGATGGTCTCAGTATACATCGTAATTATCCGACCACACGTCCATCCGCATGAACTTCGCAGTGGCTGTCGCACAGACCGCTTCGTTCTGCACGACCTCGGCATCAAGCATAAATAGAGGCGAACGGGAACGCGTGAGCGACGCCTTCACAATCGTCCAACTGCCCACTTTCAAAGGCGAGTGGTACTCGACGTGCATATCCGCGGTTACTGCGGATACTCCTTTCAGCAAAAGACAATTCGTCATGGCTGAGTCAAGAAGAGTGGCGATAACGCCACCGTGCACAATTCCAGGATAGCCCTGGTATTTGATGTCGCAGAACCACTCGGACGAGACGTTGCCCTTCTCGCTCTGGACAAACGTGAGGCCCAGTCCGGTTTCGCTGCGCCCGCAAGCGAAGCAGTTCCGGTGAAGATTGGCGACGTCGCCGCTGTCTTCCTCACAAGCCGGCTCGGGGCCTTGACACCGTTCTAGTGATCGCAAAGGTTTGTCCCTGTTTCTAGCGTCTCGTCCAGATAGGCTGATACCAGTTCGGACGGCGGAGCAACTGGAGCCCCGACACACACCTGGATTCCGTTCTGCGCGAAAAGCCCTTGCGCACGGCCGCCCATTCCTCCGGCGATGATTACAGTGGCTCCTTGTTCACGCAGCCATCTGGGCAGCAGTCCCGGTTCGTGCGCAGGGGGCGGGATCATCTTGGTGTCTTTGACCTGCTTGCTGTCCGGGTCTACATCAACGATTGTGAACTCGTCGCAATGCCCGAAGTGAGGACAAAGTAGTCCGTTTGCAGTCGGTATAGCAATCTTCATCTTGTGTTATTCCATCCTTCTTTTTAGTTGCTGGCAGATGATGCCATTTTCTCCGTTACGGCGTGCCACAGCCCTCTGATGTCTCTGGCTGCGGGACCTCTATTGTACTCTACGACGCTCTTCTTTTCTATTTGCGCCTGGGTAATGGATTTGTCATAGCGAATCTCGCCAAGCATCTCAAGATTCCTGACAAGGCAACGCTCAGCAATCCGCAAGGTCATCTCGGCATTGATATCACTCTTGTTGACACACACGGCGGCGGGTATCTTGAAATGAGTGGCCAGATCGGCCACACGGTCCAAATCGTGAAGTCCCGACAACGTCGGCTCCGTCACGATGAGCACTAAAGTGGCGCCGGTAATTGATGCAATCACCGGACAGCCAATGCCGGGTGAACCGTCGACGATTATCAGATCGAGGCGCTTCTCTTCCGCAATCTTCTTTGCTTCTCGCCTAATGGTTGTCACCAGTTTGCCGGAGTTCTCTTCGGCAATTCCGAGCTTGGCGTGGACCATTGGTCCGTGCCTGGTCTCAGACACAAACCACTCTCCGTTGATGCTGGGAGCAAACTCCACCGCATCAACCGGACAGAAGTGTGCGCAGACTCCACAGCCCTCGCAGGATATGGGATCGATTCTGTAGGTCTTGCCGACAACATCGTTTGGAGGACCGTCGCAGGTAATGGCATCAAACCGGCACACGACGGCGCACTTTCCACAACTTGCGCACCGGTCTGCCACGATCGTGGCACTCTTACCCCCGCTGAACTCCTCACGTCTCAAGATGTTTGGAGACAGCACCAGATGAAGGTCGGCGGCGTCTACATCACAGTCTGCAAGGACTTCGTTCTTGGCCAGAGCCGCAAAGG
Organism: uncultured bacterium; assembly: GCA_964431685.1. Taxonomy (GTDB): domain Bacteria; phylum Armatimonadota; class UBA5829; order UBA5829; family UBA5829; genus CAYSLA01. The sequence continues at coordinate 16,732 of CAYSLA010000017.1, forward strand.
AGGCGACAATGCTAGTCTTTCCGGTTCCGCCTTTTCCGCTTATTACCACCAGTTCGTTCAAGCTATATCTCTCCAGTTCTAGACTGTGATGAGTCTATCCGAATCGCGCACAGTCTCGTAGTGATCCTTGAGGGTTGACAGTGGGCATATCTCCGACCCTCCGGATTTGCGCAGTTTGAGACAAGTCCCGCAAGCTAGAAACTCTCCTCCTGTGTCAAGAACTTGCTGCGCAAGACTCTTCACGTCAAATCTTGGATCATCGATCTGGTCAATCTCCACACCTTTGCCCGAGAGGAATATGCGTACATCATCACCCTGCTCTAAACTGTATAGTGCCAAGCGTAGTGCGTTAAACACGGTTTCAGGGTCGGTATGCGTTATGATCATGCCAAGTTTCATTGTTAATCTCCTGTTGTGTCTTATTTGAGCGTAGAAATGGCTCTGTTACTGGTATTGAGCTTCCCCTTTACTACGTATAGCGCGGCTTCCGCTGGGTCCGTGCTTCCAAATATGCTGTCTTCGCGGATGCCAAGGAAGTACTCCGCACGGATGTTGAAATCCTCAGCAATCACGTTCTCGATGTCCTCCAGCACCGGATGTCTGATTCCGTGCACATAGGAGTGCGGATCCCGGACCTTCTTCTCGAAAAAACTCGATGCCGGGTTAAGTAACATTGCGATAAGTCTACCGTCCGGGCGCAATACGTGCGCTGATTTCTTCAGTGCCCTTCTGTAGTCTTCGATAAACTGCAGGGAAGCCACGTAGATCACCGCGTCGAAAGAGAACTGCGGAAAAGACATGTCTTCGGCACGGGACACTACTGTCCTGACATTATCGGGGGCCTTGCCCAAAGCTTCTCGCGAAACATCCAGGCCCGTCACGCGAAATCCGTGTTCAGCCAGTGCACTTTCAATGGTAGCCGGACCGCACCCGACGCTCAGTATGTCCAGGCACCCTGCCAGGTTTTGCAGGAGATACCCGATCTCGGCCTCGAAGACGGCATTCCAGAAATCGTCTTGACAGGAACGCAGATAACGCTCGACGTTCTCCGAGTTCTTCATAATCGTCCCTCTCGGTTTAGATACACCATGAACTACCGGTTCGAGCTAGTGTGACCTGCTGGCCAAGCTTTAACCTGAGATACTCGCTTGACGCGTATCCGGTACAGTGACAGCACGCTATCTGCCCGATGTTCGTATTTGCTAGAAACGCTACAAGAGCTTCCAATCTCTCTTTTCCCGCCTCGTGAAGATGGAATCCTCCCGCGACCAGGTCGATATTCTTGACCCCATTCACTTCCAAAGCTGCACAAATGTTGTTTTCAAGTCCCTTGTGCGCACATCCAACAAGTACGGCAGTCGAAGCACCATTTCGGAGGACTAAGCATTGCTCATCTTCGAATGTGTCTTGATAGAGCTCTTGTTGGCCAGTCAAGAATTTGGAGTTCGGTGTTACGTCATCTCTCACAGCAATAGTTCCGCTCAGCAATACTCCAGGCAGCAGTTCGATCGCTGAAGTATTGAGGGTGAACTCGTTCACTCGCGACGCCACCTCCGGAGCCATTCCGATATTTCGCGTCTTCCCCTCGGATCGCGAGTACTTTGGCTCGAAACAGTTTGGATGTGCATAATAGGTCGCTCTAGGTACACGCAGAAACGCGGTAGGCAATCCACCGGTGTGATCGTAGTGTCCGTGGCTTATGGCTACTGCCTTGATGCTCTCGGGCTTTCGCCCGAGAGCTATCAGGTTGTGTAACCAAGTGTCACTTTGGCCGGTGTCGAACAGGACCGACCTTTCGTCGGTCTCCACCAGAAAGCTCAGGCCGTGTTCAGAACCAAGCCCTTCACCGGACTCATTGTCGACAAGGACTGTTATCTGCATCACATATACCCGCGTGTTTCGCGTGCTTAACCGCCATCACACCGTTGGTTACCAGATCAATCCTCTTGACGATTGGATTCTCTGTGTAGTCTTCTATAGTGCCCTCATCGCAACGGGCTGATATCTCGGGATCGATAGGCAGGTCAAGTAGATGAGGGATACCCATCTTGCGAGCGGTCTCCTCACCGTTGGCGTTTCCAAACGGGTATATGATATCACCGCATCTCGGACATTTGAGCCATGCCATATTCTGAACGAGTCCCAGAATGGACACTTTCATCTTTGCACACATGTGCACCGCCTTGCGGACCACCATCGACGCCAAGTCCTGAGGCGACGTAACGATAATAACACAGTCCAACGGCAGAGATTGCATTACCGTGAGCGGCACATCTGCTGTGCCAGGTGGAAGGTCAACGAGGAGAAAATCGAGCCGCCCCCAGAATACTTCCTGCCAAAACTGCTTCACCGTGTTTGAGATCATAGGGCCCCGCCATATTACGGCATCGTCAGGCCTGTCCAGAAGCAGGTTGATGGAGATGATCCTTATTCCAGATCGAGTCCCAACAGGAAACACTCCAAGCTCGCTCACTTCGGGCCGTTCTGCAACGCCAAACATCTTCGGTATACTGGGGCCAGTTACATCGGCATCGAGTATCCCAACCTCATATCCGGCCTCTTTGAGTGCGCAAGCAAGCAATCCGGTAACGAGGGACTTGCCCACTCCTCCTTTGCCGCTCATTACTCCCACCACGTGGGTTACTTCATTCGACTGCTCGGCCAACGATTGCTGGTCGATAGTTTCGGTATCAGTCATTCTGTCCTCCTGCAACGGTACGGTAGTAAGGGTCCGTGTCTCCAATCTGCTCTATGACTCCCCTGTTCTGAAGTCGTCGTAGGTACTTCCCAACTTCGTGAATATTGTGGCCTGAAGCAGTGGCTATATCGCCCGCGGTACAGGGTCTTCGGGATAATAGCTGCAGCAGTTCTTCTTCGACTTCTCGCCATTGCTGGCTGTCGATATGCTCAGGCAAGCTACTGTCCACGACTTCTGCCGTTTCTCCCAAGATGTCCAGCGCCCTGGTCAATGTCTGGTCAGATACGCGCTTGACGTTGCCTGACCGCGACGGTCTTTCGACTGTATTAATCTGAAGCTTGTTCGGGCACGCTCGTTGGATGATGTCACGCATTGCTTGAAGTTCAGCCTCCGAGTCGTTGAGGCCATCTACAAGCATTACTTCCAGCCATACCTGACCCGGAAATTCTTTTGATGTTCGAACGAGTCCTTCCGTCATTTTAGCGAAACTAAGAGTTTTGTCGGGTCTGTTTACTGTTTGAAACGTGTCTTCTGTCCCTGCATCCAGTGAAGGTAGCAGCACGTCAGCCATTGAGATAGCCGCACCTGTGTCCGGTTCACTCAACAGCGAGCCGTTGGTGATTACGGCCGATGGAATGCTGGTCAGCATTTTGGTTGCCCGGATCATTTCTCCAAGATCAGAATTGAGTGTTGGCTCACCTGATCCTGCATAAGTAATGTAATCCGCCGTTCCGCCGGATTTCAACCACTGTTCGATCTCTCGCATTACTTCGGATGCACTAACCAGACTTCTCGGTGTGGCAGTCAGATCAGTTGTGCGGCCCAGTTGGCAGTATACACAGTCGTAGCTGCATACCTTGAAAGGCACTATATCAACGCCCAGCGACCGACCAAGGCGTCGCGATGGTACAGGTCCATACAAGTGTCTGTATTTGCCAGCATTTCTTGTGTTCATCGTTTCACCGTCGGTCTGTTACTAGAAGTAGAGATCACGCTCTCCAATCTTAACTCGTTCCATGCGCTCTCTGACCGCACTGCGCCTCGCTTCGGTCGGTACATCTGACAGCATTTCTCCAATCAGCTTGTAACCGGCCTGTCTCGTTCCGTTTGAAGCGTAGTCTTCCAGATATTCCTGGAATGTGAGTATGGCATTTGGCAGGCAGTACTGCTGTATCAGTCCGGGCTTCGCGAGGTCCATGAAGTCCTGGCCTGTTCTGCCCAGTCTGTAGCATCCGGTGCAGAAGCTTGGGATATACCCTTGCTCGACAATGGCTCGAATCACTTCTTCAGCACTTCTGGTGTCGCCAAGCGAAAACTGTTCATCGTCCGGTGAATGCTCCTTGCCCGAATGGTATCCGCCCGGATTTGTCCTTGAACCCGCGCTGATCTGGCTGATGCCCAAGTCAAACACCTCGTGTCTTAGTTTCGGGTTTTCGCGGGTGGACAAGATCATTCCGGTATATGGCACGGACAGCCTGAGCACTGCGACAATCCGTTTGAACTGTTCGTCGCTTACTGGATGTGGCGGCGCAAAGGACATGGGCGCATTCTTGGCTGGGTATATCCTTGGCACAGATATCGTGTGTGGTCCGACTCCGCGAGTCTTGTCCAGATACTGGGCGTGCATCAGAAGCGCCAGAACTTCGAACCGATAGTCGTAAAGCCCAAAGAGAACCCCTATACCGACGTCATCAATGCCGGCTTCCATAGCCCTGTCCATGGCCAGAATTCGCCAATCATAGTCGGCCTTCCGACCCGATGGATGAACCTGTTGGTAGGTGGAGCGGTGGTAGGTTTCCTGGAAGACAACATACGTGCCTATCTTTGCTGCTTTGAGCCTTCTGAAATCGTCGACTGAGAGCGGCGCGATCTCAACATTTATCCTGCGGATCTCGCCCTTTTCAGTCTTGGTGGCGTAAGCCCTCTCGATCGCAGAGAGAAAGTGGTCAAGCGTGCACTGCGTTGAGTCTTCACCCATCAGCATCAGTAGGCGTTTGTGCCCCTGGTTCTCGAGTAGACGGACCTCCTCTTCGATTTCGTCAAGCGTGAGCGTGCGTCTGATAAGATTGGGGTTTTCTCGCCGGAACGCGCAGTAGAGGCAGTTGTTTGTACAGTGGTTGTCTATGTACAAGGGAGCAAAAAGCACCAGACGTCTACCATAGATAGCCATTTTAGCCTCTCTGGCGGCACCAAGAATCTCTTCTTCGAGATCCTTGTCTTGTGTCTTGAGGAGAACTGCCGCTTCGGAAAGCTCCAGGCCTCTCAGTTCGCGCGCTTTGGCGATCACATCGCGCACGCCTGCGGAATCGGGCTGTTTTCCATTGAGAGCCTGTTGGATCAGTTGTTCGTCTATTATATCGTAGCCACTCATCTTATCCGTGTCTCTTTCTTTTGCGAGGCGACCCACGCGTGTGTGATGCCAAGCTCCTTGGTCACAACTCGGTCGAACGATGAGCGCAGATATCGGTCTATGTCGTCGGTAGACATCTCGCCCTTTGGGTGCTCTCCCTTGCCCTGTTTCTTATGATGCAGCTCCATCAACTCGAACCCGTTGTTGTTGAACTCCACAACCAGCAATCTTCCATCACGTGTAACTACGCGTGTTATCTCATCAAGCACGCCCCGCGGTTTTTCCATTTCGTGAATGGCGTTTACCAGCGTCACAGCACTGAAGCTATCGTTGTTGAACGGGAGGTCGTGAGCATCCATTGTGACCAACTCTGGCCTGTCAGCCAAGGTGCCGAGCCGTTCCCTTGCTCGGCCCAAAGCGCCCGCGTCAATGTCGCCCGAAACCACGGAGTATCCTCTTTTCACGATCTGGAGCAGCATTCGGCCAGAGCCAGTAGCGACGTCTAGGACAGTGTTCCGGGTGTCGAAGTCCGCAAGGTTCAGGGCTGCATCGTAATCTCTCACAAGCAGGTAGTCACGATCGATCAGCATCTGTTCCATATTACAATCGCACACAGGTGATTTCCTTTAGCAACGACTCAAATAGTGACGCGTATTCGGGCAAAGCTTCGACGGCGAGACTTCCGCAGGAATAGGCCTCCGCTATTCGCCTGTCGTCCGGTATCCGGGCGAGCACATCAATGGACTCGCTGGAGCAGTAGTCAAAGACCGCTTCGTCTCCTGCGTCAGCTCGGTTAACCACAACCCCAAACGGCAGTTCCAGAACTCGGAGCATCTCTACGGCCAGGATCAGGTCGTTGAGTCCGAATGGTGTTGGCTCTGTGACCAGAACTACGTAGTCGGCCCCTTTGACTGACTGAATTACCGGGCACAATGTGCCTGGTGGCGAATCCACGATGGATATTCCTTGAGGAAGAATTCTGTCCTTAACGGCTCTTATGAGGGGAGGGGACATGGCTTCGCCTATCTTGAGGATTCCGTGCACAAACCTGACACTGCCTGAGATGCCCTCCTCAACGACTCCCACGTTTCGGCCCGTTTCCGTGATCGCACCCGTGGGACAGACCAGTAAGCATCCACCACATCCGTGGCACAGATTAGGGAATGTGAGAACAGTCTTGCCGAGCAGTGCTATGGCACTGTACTGGCATATCTCTTTGCACTTTCCGCAAGCCGTGCACTTCTGCTCGTCCACTACGGGTACCGGGACGGAGACCGCAGTGGTGTTATCTATGGACGGTCTCAGGAATATGTGGCCGTTTGGCTCCTCCACATCGCAGTCCAGATAGCTGACCTCCAATTCTTGCATTGCCGCTATCCGCGCAAGGTTGGTTGAGACGGTCGTTTTTCCGGTGCCGCCTTTTCCGCTGGCCACTGCAATGACAGTCCTATCCATTGCGACTACCAGTGTCCTTCCACGTCAGCGGACTCCACCGGTTCCAGCCTGCCTGCCTTGAGTTCTTCAACAGCTTCCTCGACAGTGCCCTGAAGCGCGGTGTAGGCTCGTATGCCAGCAGCAGAAAGAGTGCGGAAAGCGTTCGGTCCCAGATGGCCGGTAATAACGGCCTCTACATTCAATGCGGCTACGTTCTGGGCTGTCTGTATTCCCGCACCTTGAGTAGCGTTGAGATTCACCTCATTATCGACTGTGTCCGTCTGTCCTGTGTCGGTATCGACGACTATGAGATAACGTGCGCGCCCAAACCTCTGATCAATTGCGCTGTCAGCGGATCCTTCTCTTGCTGTGATGGCAACTTTCATCAGAAAACTCGTCTCCTGCCTCTTCCTTGTCCACGGCCTGTTCCTGCGCCGCGTCGACCACCTCGGCCAACGCCATACGCTCCGAAGCTACTCGCTGCCCCTTGCAGCAACCTGCCTAGCCAACTGTTTGGTACTTGTCCAGTCGGTTGTGAGCTATTGAGCCCGGATGTACTGCACGGGCCCAAGCCTCTGCCTGTTCTTGACCCATTTCCAGTGGGTCCTGTTCCATTAAATCCTGGCATTTGTGTTACCTCCGTTAGGTCGATGTATCTATTGTCTGCCGCTCCCTTGGCCTCTTCCACCTCCGCGGCCCATACCTCCGCCACCGCCTGGCCCCGAACCTGTTCCTTGGCCAGGGGTGGTATTCATTCCGAAGTGCGCTCCCACCGTAGGTCCTGATATCTCCTCAAGCGCGCCGGATTTGAGAGCGTCCACGGCATCACGCACAGTCTTGCCCGTGCATCCGTAAGTCTTAATTCCCGCAGCCGCGAGCGCCTGATGTGCGTTTGGTCCGAGATTCCCTGCTATGACCGCTGAGGCGCCGAGAGACGAAATCAATTGTGCTGCCTGAATTCCTGCTCCCTGGGCTGACATGACTCCAGGATTCTCTACAGCCTGTGAGTCGAGTGTATCAGTGTCGACCAGAACGAAATACGCGCACCTCCCAAATCTTGGGTCGAGTTGCGAGTCAAGCTTATCGCCGGTTGAACAGACTGCTACTTTCATCTTTGTCATTTCCTTTCAGATTATCTCTCTCTCGTTGACGAGTTGGAGAGAACCGGGCGAGACAGAAAGTGATTCCCGCCCGGCGTCAGATCAGACTAGTCTTGGTTCTTGTCGTCTTCAATCTCACCAAGGCGAGCCTTCACGGCCGCAAGCTGCTCTTCAAGAGCCGAGACGTGAGATTTCAGCACGGTTTCCTCGTCTGGTGCCGCCGTCGGAAATACACCGGCGACAGGTGACACAAATCCAGCGTAAGGCATGAATCCACCTCTGCCCCGCCTGAGTCCAAGTCCCCGGCCCAAGCCGCCTCCGCGACCCCAGGCCATTCCGCGACCAAGACCATAGCCGACTGGATTGGCAAATCCCGGTACGCTGTATCCGGCGCAATAGCCAAGTCCACGGCCAGTCATCGGCCCCATACCCATGGGTCCAGTTCCGTCACCTCGTGGCATGTTGTCCTCCTTTCTGCCCAAAAGGCTAGATGTAAGTTACATCTATATCCATGACGCAACATGATTCGCAAAAGTTCCATTAGTCTGTCGGAAGTTAGCGAAAGTCACAACAGTCATCACTCCAGGCATTCGCCCGCGTGGTCCCCAGGAGTCTGCACATAGACTCGAGAGACACTGATGACAACCGTGCCCTTCGGCCGAGATCCAGGCTTCTGTTCCGCCATATGGGCGACTGCGGCATCCATATGGCGCCCTTCGGTTACATACTCAGCCGGTCCCTTCAGTTGGTAGCCTTCACCTGACTCGGCGTTCCAAGCTGATACCGAGGCCGTTTTCGTGGCCGTGACATTTGCTTTCGTGGTGTTCATGTAGTTGTCCAGTATGAGCAATGTGCCGCTATCATACCACAGCTTCCAGAACATTGGCGCCGCGTTCGGCGTGCCGTCGGGCGCTGATGTGGCCAGAGCCACTATCGGTTGCTGATCCACGAAGTCTCGTACGTTGTCCGGTACTGACATTGTCTTGCTGTTCCTCTCCTGTATAGTGCACTAGATGCAAGTTACAGCTATAGTATACCCTAAACATAGCGTTTCGTCAAACTGTTTATTCTGTTCATAGGGATGTATGTTGGGCCGCGAAGAGGCCCGAACACCGGGTGCCAGTGTCAGTGGTTTCCTAAGCCCGCTTGCGAGCTGCCACAAGACTCAGTATTCCTGACAGAACTAGTACCACTATGGCGTAACATCCAATTATTGCCGGGCCGGTTGGCAAGTCCCAAACATAAGATGCTACGAGTCCGAGAACAGTGACCAAGAGCCCCAGCCCCCATCCGATGAGGAGTTGACTGGACAGGCGGTCTGTTATCGAGATCGCCATTATAGCCGGGGCCACAAGAAAGACAAATACAATCAAGACTCCCGCAACATCTACTGAGAGCGTGATAACCACACCGAAAAGGAAGAAGAAGAGGAAGTCCCAAGCTCGGATGTTTAGTCCCTTTTGTCTTGCGGCTTCTGGGTCAGAGGATATCAGCATGAACTTGTCGCGGTAGATATAGTGTATTAGACCAACCCCCGCGTACACTGCCGCGGCAGTCGCAATTGACTCCCACTTGACCCAAAGAAGGGAGCCAGTAAGGATGTCTTTGAGTTGTTCTGCTCCGTGTGGAGCCTTATCAATCAGAAGTACGGCCATGGCAGCGGCAATCGCGTATATTAGTCCAATCGCGGCTTCCTGGGGCACCTTACTCTCCCGAAACCGGCAAATAGCGAAGATACCCGCGCCAATGGTTGCCATAGCGAGGGAGAACCAATAAGAGGCCCACGTGTGAGGTTGTATGCCAAAGAGAAACGCGACAAGGGCCCCGAGTGCGGCGATCTGGGCGAGGGCGAGATCAACAAAGATGATCTGTCTCTTGATAACGTGAATTCCCAGATAGGCGTGAATTCCAACCAGCACCACGCACTCGCAGAACGCTGGTAGAAGTATTGCGATTATGGATAAATCAAACATATCTGTCTCCTTATCGGTCACGGGCGAGGGGGGCAGAAAACCCGCCCCACCTCGCAAGCATCAGGTCACTTCTTGATCACTCCTGCACGCTTCCCGGCCTTCACGAGAGAATCTACCCAGAGGTCAACTAGTTTGAAATAGTCGTCCACTCCTTTGTCGCCATCAACATATAACGGCACAATGACCGGTTCGGCATTCACCTTGTCAGCAATGTTGCGGACCTCATTCTGTGGAAAGTAGTTCTCGGCGAGCAGGAGGCGTATGTTGCGGTCTTGCATCATCTTAATCAGCTGTGTCACGTGCTTCGCTGAGGGCGGAATCCCCGGCTTTGGTTCGACCGTGTCAGCTTCTTTGAGGCCGAACAACTTGCAGAAATAGACCCAGCTCTTGTGGTAGGTGACTAGCTCGGTTCCGTAGAGAGGCAGCATTTCCTTCGTCCAACCGCCAAGTAGATCAATCATTGGCCTGTTCTTGAACTTCTTTGATTTTAAGAAGCTCATCAACGTGCCCTTTTGGGCAAGAGAGCATAGGGTATCGCCTCCCACGACCTCAACGAGTTGCTTGCCAAAGAGGCTGCGGTCGATTCGGGCTTGTAGTCCGGCCAGGTTTTTCAGATACACCTTCTCGCCTGCTGGGTCATTCTTAATTAGGCCGTTGGCTATGTTCTTGGCGGCGACCTTCATCAGCACCGGGCTGCACGTGACATGCGGATTTCCGTAGATGTGCAGACCCCCTTCGGACCTCGAAAGTTGTTTGGGCTTCTCCAGTAGAGACATGCCGTGCGAGGCGGATACGTATCCAGGCTGCCCGCTGCGTACCTTGCGATTTCCCGACGTGTCGACCACGGTTGGAAGCCAGGTTTCCAGATCAAGGCCGGTGTCGATGAGCACGTCGGCTTGCCTGACCATCTGCGCAAACGATGGCTTTGGTCGGACGAAATGGGCGTCCTGATCGCCTCTCACTATGTACGATACGGAGACTCGATTCCCGCCAATCGCTTTCGCCAGACTGGCGTAGTCAGGGAGTGTTGTCACTACCCTCAGTCGGTCTGCCTGAAGACTGGCGCACGAGATACCGAGTGCGAGAATTCCCAATGTAAACCCATGTAGCGCTTTCTTAATCATGACCGTTCCTCCGTGTCTAATAACGTTCGTGTTTGTGTGGGCCGGCTGCAAAAGTACATTGAACAAGCAGCCTGTTGTCGTCGGGGAGTCCCTTTCCCCAACGGCGGTTGTATTCCAGCCGCCACTTGACCCACGGGCTCTGCCACCACGTCAGATATGGTGACACTTGCCACTGCCGAGAGCCGGAGGTTGTGACTGCAAGCGGGTTCAAGGACAGACCGGCCGTGTTGGCGTAGCTCTTCACGTCAGGCTTGTAGTAGTCAAGTCTTGCTCCGATTTCGGTTGTGCGCGAAATCTTGTTCTGGAGATATGAATATGCCCCCCAGGCATTGATGGAGTCCTTGCCGGAACCGTCAGGGGCCAGTATGTTCTTGTTCAGGTAGTACGCCTCGGTTCTCCACAACCAGTTCCTGTATCGCATAGCTTCAGTAGGCTCCCACAGCAGCGTCAAATCCGCGCCAAGCATCCAAGTTTCCAGATTTCGGTTCTCCGTGTATATGCCGGTACCGGGCTGGTTCATGGACCAATGGTTGTTTTGTCCGGCAAGTGCCGTCACGCCCACCTCCACATACTTGTCTTTGGATAGGTCGCGGTAGTTTGTGTAGCGAACGAGCGCTGTTGGGAAGTTCCTGGCGTTCTGGCCGAAGACCCTCGCGTTTGTTCCATTGGTCAACTGGAGAGTGAGCCCCTGAGCCCCTGATGTTGATCCGGGAAATGACCAGTCCAGAGACACGCCAGTCGATTCAAGCGGACCTCCCAGGATTTGTCGGAGTGCCAGCGGAAACTCAACCTGGTCCAGACCAGGCACGTGCCAGCGGTTTACCACTCCGAACTGCTGGTGAAACTTACCCAGGGTCAGATTCATGTTCTTACCCATATCGTATCTGGTAATGTAGGCTTCCCCGAGTTCCGCGCCGTTGTCCCCCACTGGGACACAAGCCTTCAGTTTGCTGTATGGATCCAGGTATGATTCGAAGTGAACACCGAGTACGCGTAGACCAAAGTCGGAGCGGCGATCGTCACCCTCGGTGTCTCCATACCACGAGACTGAATCACCGACGACACTGATCTCGGGATTCAGTGCCTGTAACCCAAGTGCTCCTGAACTGAACACGGTATCCGGCGAACTGTCTTCGGAGGCGGCCTCTTCTTCGCTTTCCCCGGCAGCTTCTTCGGCTATGCGCCGGATGGCCTCTTGCTCATCTGGTTGTTGCGAGCCAAGCTGCTCGATCTTCCTTTCAATCTCGGAAATCCTTGCTGAGTACTCTCTTTTTAGCTCATCCAGTTGCTGCTGGAGATACTCAATCTGCGAATTGGCACCCGGCACCTGACTCCGGTCGCTTCGGGCTTCCTGCGCACAAACCGGATGTGCTATTGACAGGATGCACACTAGAGCGAAAACTGTTGATTTCATATCGGATTGACCCTCCCTGCTATTGATAGCGAATAGGGCTGAGCGGCAACGCATAGAGCAGAGCACTGTGCGGGACGCTCGGCCATAGGTACACGGTTGAATGGGGTTCAGTTGCACAAACTAGGTGCCAGGGGGCGCGCGCGGAAGTGTGGATAGCTGAAGGTCTGAGTTGGCGACCGTGGTTCTTAGAAGAGTGAGTTGCGCAACTGCTCTTGGGGATGACGGCAAGACGTCGATAGGTACTTTGGCGACGGTACAACGGTTCCACGTGCAGGAACCACACCGCTCTTGACTCGCCTTCGCACATACGAATCTGGTGGAATCCGGGGAAGCAGCGACACTTGGCGGTTCGCAATGGTCGTGCGAAGCGATGCTTGGCGCTAACTCCAAGCAACCATCCGTGCAAGTGTGCAGAAACGGGCTTCCGAGGCACAAGAGCAGATAAGGCAGGCAGGCCAGGGACAACCAGCGGACCGACTTTGGCAAGCCTGCCGTGCCGCTCGTTGAGCTTATTGAACGCAACCTAGCCATATGTAGTGTCTGACTGAACATAACCAGATGATACTCGCCGCTAGTTGTAAACAGCATCTATATTATCAAGTGAGCAGAAGTATTTGTCAAACGATCCAAGCCAACATCAGCATCCACATACTGTGCACGTGGCCACGGGTCTGACGATGGGGCAGGGGGTATATGTAATAAGCATCTATCGCAGAAATGTGCATTGTGCTATAATGGGACTGTAGATATATGGGACGCGGAAGTCGTGCGCCGGACGTGCGACTCTCGCTGGAAGGATATAGCAAGCAAGATGCCAAGAGGACACTGCAACAGGCACGCCGGGCAAGGCCCGTGCACGTGCGCTATGGGCAATCTCTACCGTTTTGTCGAACCGGTGGTACTGTACCTGCTTGAGCAGGAGGGGTCTACTTACGGCTATGAGTTGGCCAGCAATCTGCAAAACCATGCCCTCACGGACGCCGAGATCGACCGTGGCGCCCTGTACCGAACACTCCAGCGTCTGGAGACGATGGGTCACGTGACCTCCGATTGGGACACGAGCGGAGCCGGCCCGGCACGCCACATATATAGCATTACGCAGAGCGGCAAGAATCATCTGCGAGAGTGGGCAGCCGTGCTGAACAATTTGTCTACCTCAATGCAGTCTTTTGTAAGTGACGTCAAACTGCTGGGTGACGCCAACCCAGAGAAGACCAAGGCACTGGGCTAGGATTCAGGCCTATTCGGGCTGCAGGTTGCCACCCTACTGACAACAAAACAGAATCGACCCTTGGAGGGCACCGTGAACACTCAAGAAACTGCACTGCCGCCTGTTACGCTCTATGTATCGAAGCTGGGCGACAACACCGACGGCTCGTCGTGGGTGCACGCGTTTAACGAAGTGCAGAGCGCACTGAACGCAATACCTGACGATGCCGGCGGACACCGGGTCATAGTTCGCCCTGACACGTACATGGAGGCGAACCTCTACCCGTCACAAAAAGGGGCGCAGGGTAGCTACAATGAACTGATCGGCGACACCGACGGAACGCTGGGCTCCGGCACGACCGGATGGGTCATACTGGACTCGGGCGATCCGGATCAGAAAGGGTTCAAGAGCTACGACTGGTGGGGCAATGTGCGGGCCTACGGCCACGGATGGTCTCCAGAGCACACCGACCCCACATTCTCGGCCATCTGCTGGGATCGTTGGCGGCTGAGCGGTCTGTACGCGACGGGAGGGGACGGAGGCCTCTTCTTTGACTGCACTGATAAGGTTGAGCCTTTCAGTGTAGTTGTGGAGGACTGTGTCAGTATCGGCCGTGCGTTCGGAGTCGGCGTGGCCAACTGCCTCTCCCGACCGGATGAGCCAATCACATTCAGACGCTGTCATGCCTGCGCACTCGACTGGTGGGGCGATACTTCAGCGGCATATATCCGATGCGAGAACACATCAATGCCGGCGCAGCCGGACGCTGTTTTGGAGGAATGCACTCTTGTTTCTCCGCAGTGCGCGTTGAAGGTCAGCAATTACGGAATGATGTCTTACACGAGAGTGCGGGTGAAAGGCTGCCGGCTTATCGTGATGAACTTCTCGCAGCCGGTGGGCACCCCGTCCGACGGCATCGTTCAGAGCATGGAAGACGGAAAGTTGCTGCACGTTGAGCTTGAGGACTCCGTGTTGATGGGCTACAAAGTCTTCGGAGTGAAAGTGCACCCGGAGACAGCCGGCGACATAAAGTACTCGACGAAAGGCGACGTCAGGGCCTATGTGCAGTACCAGCAGGATGTGCCGAGTGGGATGACCGTGTTGGGGCATTGGCCCGAGGAGATATTTGCGCACATTGCCCCGCCATCAATTGTGCGGCCTTCCAAGTTCAGCGGCAGTCAGCTTGTGGCCAGAGACCTGTGCGAAGTCTCGCCAATAGAGTGGAACGGCCGCCTGTGCTTGTTAAAGTCGGTCCGCCCCGGTTCAGGGGGGACTCGCGAAGAATACTATCTCTCGCTGGTCGATTTGGAGACAGAAGAGGAGCTTGGTCGCTGCGGCGAGGGCTATGGTCTGGCTTCGGCGTTCGTGAATGATGGCAGGGTCTACGTGTTCGCGTCGAGACGAGAAGATGACGGATGGCGTGACGTAACGGTGTTTCATTCATCGGACCTCGAGAACTGGGAATCCAAGCTAGTCGTTAGCGGCAAGAACGAAGAACTGTTTAACACGTCGGTGTGCAAGGGACGGGACGGGTTTGTGTTGGCTTATGAGTCGAATGACCCTGCATATCCGCCGTTTACCACCAAGTTTGCGCGTTCGAAAGACTTGCTGCACTGGAATAAGCTGCCGAATGCGACCTTCGGCACTGACCGCTACACTGCCTGTCCCTGCATTCGATACTCACGCGGCTACTACTATGTGCTCTATCTGGAATGTCGATCGCCGCGCTGGTTCTTCGAGACCTACATCACACGGTCCAGGGACCTTCGCCACTGGGAGCTAAGCTCTGCAAATCCTGTTCTCACTCCTGAAGGGTTGGATGAGGGCGTGAACGCGTCCGATCCAGACTTGATTGACTGGAACGGCGAAACGCGACTATACTTCGCCGTGGGGGATCAGCGCACCTGGATGAACATCAAGTGCGCGACGCATCCTGGTTCGATGGCCAAGTTTCTTGCTTCATACTACACAAGTCCCGGTATCCCGGACTCCGGTTCGATCGGATGGGAGGAGCAGATGAGGGATGAAACGAGTTAAGAGGGTAGTAAGGAAAGTGTTTCTGGTTCTAGTCGTGCTTCTGCTGGTTCTGTTCGGTGTCTACCTTCTGCTCCAGTACTACTGGGGCAGGCAGGTGAACGCGCAAATAGCAGCACTCAGAGCCGCGGGCCACCCGACGACTATCGAAGAATGGGAGAAAACCTCGGTGCCTGCAAAAGACAATGCAGCGCCGATATACAGACGGGCGTTCAAGGCACTGTCCGAACCCACTGCGCGGCGTGACTTGGAACTGCTCTGGCCAGTTCTCGCCTCTAATTCAAAGGCGCCAAGCGCGAACGATTGGGCTAAGGCTACGTCCGCGCTGGCGCGGTGCGATGGCGCCTTTGCACTCATAGCAGAGGCGCAGTCAAAGCCGAAGTGTCAGTTTGCCCCTTCTCCGCTAGTCGATCAGACATCGCGCAAATCGTTCGAGCGATCCATGGCGCTATCTAAAGAGCGCGTGACGCTGTATTCCGGGCTGCGTGATGCGACACGGTTGCTCTGCGGGAGAGTGCTCATCAGTGCGCACGAAGGCAAGACTCAGGACGCCGTCAAATACACCGAAAGTGCTCTGAAGCTCAGTGACGCCTTCGACGGAAAGACACAGCCAATTGACTACCTCACGAACACTGCGGTTATCCGAATAGTTCTTGCGAACACGAAGCAGGCGCTAGACTACGGCCAGCCCAGCGAATCCGAGCTAAGGCAGTTGGACAGTGCGTTCTCGAGAATCAATATGCCGGAACGCTATCAGACTGCAGTCGAAGGCGAACGTAGCTTCTTTCTTCTACAGAATCAACAGCTCCGGAAAGCTCGTTTCACGTATCCAGTCACGGGAGATGAGCTTGCCTATCTCGGTTTCGTTTCCAAGCACCTGGAATCCACGCAAATGAGCTACTCCGCTGCGAGATCGAGGGGACTGATCGGTCCCAACGCGGCAGATAACATTCCTTTCTACGCGTGTATCACGAAGACGATGGCACCCGTGTTGGCAAGCGCTGCCAGTAACCGCTACAAGTGCGAGGCAGAGATTGCGTGCTGTCGCGCGTTCCTCGGACTCCGGGCATACAAAGAACGTTTCGGCGAGTATCCGCAGTCTTTGGCCGAACTCAAGTCCGGAGTGGGGTGGGATGTGCCGGCAGACCCATTCACCGGCAAGGGCTTGGTGTACAAGCGGGTTGGAGATGGATTTGTCGTCTATAGTCTTGGCTATGATCTCAAAGACAATCGTGGAACGCCATTGAAGCAGGATGGCTCCCCTGAACCGCACGGTGACATTGTCTGGGAAACAGACGACTAATAGGACTGACACCATTCCGGTGTGGTATGATATGAGTATCCGCCGTTGACAGCAGGTGCACTTGCAGAAGGAATCTGCCATGTCCTACCGGGAACTGAAGATAACTTTGGATGAAGACGGTTCAGTCATCTGTCTGTTCCGTCGTTATGGATTCGCCTGGGGAGTGTTGGAGTATCTGGTCATACGGCTGCTCCGAATAATCCTGCCGTTTGGGAAGAGGAATATCACCAGTCTCGGATGTATGCGGCTGACCTGGAGAAAGCATTCAGAAAACCCAACGCTCGGTGATGGCAGAATCCTAGCCTTTGAGAGTCGCGGTCGTATGAGACCGTTGAGCGAGAATCCGCCGTTGTGGAAGTACTCCCAGCGGATCAGAATCAAAGGGAGCCGGAACGACCACTATCGGTTGCGTCTTCAAGGGCACAACCGGCGGGTCAGTGCGGTGAAGGCTTCTTCGAGCGCTGTATTCAGGTCGTATAGCCGCGGGCATATTCACTGCTGCGGGGCGCTGCTCCGGAATGGTTCCTATGAATGCACTGAGCACCGCGTCAGGCCCGGTTCGACCGTGCAACTTCGCCCGACAGAACTGGCCGATGCCAGATTCCATTGCTATGGGGTCCTGCGGATCAAGTGGACATTGGAGATTGACGAGAGCGTGTCGTAGACGGCATTATTCGCCTGCAAGACGCCTGTCCCGCAGACTG
>CAYSLA010000017.1:34175-36321 GCA_964431685.1 uncultured bacterium
TTGACCGAGTTGAGATAGATCAGGGGAGTCATGAAGTCGTTCCAGTGCGCCACAAATGAGAATACCGCCACGGCCGTCAGTGCGGGTTTGGAGAGTGGCAGCATTATCTGCCAGAATATTCGCCACGTGCCGCAGCCGTCAATTCTTGCAGCGTCTTCCAGATCGCCCGGGATTGTGAGGAAGAACTGGCGAAGCAGGAAGATGTAGAATGCATTCCCAAACCAGGCAGGCACGATCAGGGGAAGCAGCGAATCATACCAGCCCAGGTTTTTCACGATAATGAATGTCGGAATCTGCGTCACCATGCCCGGCAGCATCACCGTAGAAAGCACCAGGACAAAGAACGCATTCTTGCCCGGCGCTCTCAGCCTGGCGAATGCGTAGGCCGCCATCGCGCTGGACAACACCCCTCCCAGCATCGCAAGCGCAGTTACTTTGATCGTATTCAGGGCGTAGCTGCCGAATGGCATCAGCGTAAGAGCCGTAGAGTAGTTGGAGAAGCGCAAGCTGGCAGGCAGCAGTCTAATTCCAGGCTGAGCTACTTCTTCGGGCCTGCTCAGGCTCACAGTCAGCATCCAGAGAAGAGGGATCACAAACAGCGCCCCCAGGGCAACTATCACCACGTACGTCGCAGTTATCCGCACTATCTTCACTGCTTCTCTCCTTCGTAGTAAACCCAGCGACTGGCCAGCTTGAAGTGCACGAGCGTAATCACCAATACCGCGGCAAACATCATCCACGCCATAGCGGCACCGTAGCCCATATTCATCCACTCGAACGTGTTCTTGAAAAGATAGAGCCCGTAGAACAGCGTGGCGTCGCGTGGACCTCCGCCAGCGTTCATCATGATGTAAGCCTGGGTAAACATCTGCAGGGAATAGATAGTTCCCACTACAAGTTGATAGAATATCGCGGGAGTCATCAGGGGTAGCGTTACGTGCAGGAAAGACTTCCACGGTCCCGCGCCGTCGATTCTTGCGGCTTCGTATGTCTCCTCCGGAATGCCCTGCAGCGCCGCCAAATACACGATCATCGCGCCGCCAATTCCCCAGAGACCCATTATGATGAACGCAGGCATTGCCCACTGCTCGTCCAGCAACCACCCTGGAGGGTTCGTGACCAGCGGCTGCCAGGCGAGCGCGCCATTGACTATGGCCGGACGGATATGCAGCATCAGAGCCTGGTTGATAAGACCTGTGGTAGGATTGAACAGCCATTGCCAGAGAATGGACGTTGCCACCCCGCTAAGTATCGCAGGCAGGTAGTATATGGTCCTGAACAGCCGTATTCCTAACACTTTCTGATTCATCAACACCGAAACTCCCAGCCCCAGAACTATGGAGAGGGGTATGCTGAACACGGCGTAGTACGCCGTGACATATATCGATTTCACGAATCTCGGATCAATGGTGAAGAGTTCCCAGTAGTTTCTGGTTCCCACGAAATGCGCAGTGCTGATCGCATCCCACTTGCTGAAACTGATCACAAGCGACGCTGAAGCGGCGCCCAGTGTCAATACCACGAACCCCACGATCCAAGGCGCGAGAAACAGATAGAAGCTCACTGCCTCCTGCCGTTCTGCCCGGCTATGTGCGGTTTGCCTGCGAACGTATCGCAGAATAGAGAGTTTGGCTATCACCAGAGCCAATATGGCAACCAAGCCCATAGCCTTCCACGGCACTTCCGGCATCTTGGACAGGTCCTCATTGGCAGCGGAGAGAGTACGCTCCATAGTCTCGGCGGACTTGGCAAGTGCGGATTCGGTGTCGACTCTGCCTTCGAGCGCATCGCCAAGTTGTTGGGCAAGCTGTTCCGCAGACTTCTGCCATCCCGGCACGATGGGCACGCTGCGGCCGTTTGGTATCTGATCAATAAACGGACGCAGGGTAGGGGATCCGTAGTAGTCTGGGGACTTCGCGGCGCTGATCCTGGCGGGAATCCGGCCCGCGGGTTTGCAGACGTTTATCAACTGCTCCCTACTGGATGCGAACTTGATGAACTTCCAAGCTGCCTCACGGTGCCTGCTGCCTCTTGGGATTATCAACGAGTTGCCAACCACTTCGCAGGCAGGTTTGTTGCTGTAGGGGACAGTCGTGACTCCGTAGTCAAGTTCAGGAAAGTAGCGCTTGAGATCGGGTATCCTGAA
>CAYSLA010000018.1:0-6701 GCA_964431685.1 uncultured bacterium
TCGGAGTCAAGAGCGAGGTGCTGCCCGCGAGCGACTCGGAGAGTGTGGCGATCGGTAAGAAGCACTGCACCGGCAAAGAGTGTTTTCCGTGCATAGTAACCACGGGCGACCTCGTGAGGTTCATCAGCCGAGAAGACGTGGACACGAGTGATGTCGCGTTCTTCATGCCCAGTATGTCCGGATCCGGCGGATGCAGGTTCGGCTGCTACAACCTTCTGCACCGAATGGTGCTGGACGATCTGGGATGTGAGGATGTGCCGGTATTCTCGCCCAACCAGAGCCACGGTTTCTACGACTCTCTGGGCGCCAGAGCCGGCAAGGCCTTCGTCCGAAGAGCGTGGTTGGGACTGCTCGCAGTCGAGCATCTTGAGAAGGCACTACACCATGTGCGGCCGCACGAGATAGAGCCGGGCCGGGCCCAGTCCGTCTACGAGAGCTACCTCGAGAAGCTTGTTGCGACTGTTGAGAAGAACGGCGACACAGTTTCGCTTATGCGTCAGGCCAGAACCGCTTTCGAAGCGATACCAACCGCCCAGGACGGAAGGCCGTGGATTGGCATTGTGGGCGAAGTCTTTGTGCGGTCGCACGGATTCAGCAACCAGGAGTTGGTGCGCAAGGTCGAAGAGATGGGAGGCAAGGCATGGCTCGCCCCACTGAGCGAGTGGCTGACCTACGTCAATCACGGCCAGAAGACCAGCGCGAGAGAAAACGGCCATCTGCTGGAGTATCTGCGTATCAGTATGGTTGACAAAGTAATGCGGGATGACGAGAGAAGGATGGCAAGTATCTGGCACGGATTCCTGCCGAACGCCGAAGAGCTGCCTCCCGAGGAATTGATCGCTCTGGGTCGTGACTACATAGATCCGCAGTTCTTTGGCGAACCGATTCTCAGCCTGGGCAAATCCAGACACCTGAAGTCCCTCGGGCTGGCAGGCGTGATCAATGTAATGCCGTTCACGTGCATGCTCGGGACGATAACCAGTGGGCTTATGAAGCGTTTCCAGCAAGACTATGGCGACATGCCGGTTCTCAACCTCGCATTTGACGGCCAGGAAGCCAGCGATCTGACGTTGAGGCTGGAAGCTTTCCTTGAGCAATGCAGGTCGCTAAGCGCAAATCGGTTGGGGCTAACTTGAGTGTCCGCCCGCTGGACACCAAGCTGTAGGGGCGGACCTGTGTGTCCGCCCGCTGAAAGGTAACCGCAATATGCGAAGCAAGATGCTCGGACTAGTGCTATTGACAATCGCCGCGTGGTCATTTGCTGGCTGCGGCGGAAACGGCGTCACCATCTTTCCTGAAACACGGGGGCTTGCTCCGGCGATAACCTCGGTGGAAGAAGCGCGTAGTCCGGGCAAGTGGACCGTGCTGGTATACATAGACGGCGACAACGATCTGGAATACTATGCCCTCAGGAATATGAACCAGATGGAGCAAGTCGGGTCGACCAAGGACGTGCGTGTCGTAGTGCAGGTGGACAGGGCCCGAGGATACGACGAATCCGAAGGCGACTGGACTGACACCCGCCGGTACTTGATGATAAGGGACGCATCCGAAAATCTGAACTCAATTCGACTCGACGACCCGCCCTTGGGCGAACTCGATATGGCAGACCCGCGCAACCTCCGTGACTTCGTGCAATGGGGAAAGGCCAACTTTCCGGCCCAGCACTACTGTCTGATCTTGTGGGATCACGGCACTGGTTGGGAGTACCGAGCAATGACTGCGCGCCCCTCGCGCAAGTACCTCCTGCTCGACGAGGCAACCGACACCGTGCTCAACATCGATGACCTCGCTTTGGCGCTGGAAGGCTGCGGTCTGGACGTGCTCGCGTTTGATGCATGCTTTATGATGCAGTTGGAGGTTGCCTACGAGCTAAGGGCATGCGCAACCTACATGGCCGGTTCCGCAGCCGCAACTCCATCGGCGGGCTATGACTATGAAGCGTGGTTGAGGCTGGTGGGCCCTGCGACTACGCCTCTCGATCTGGCGAGGATACTGACGGACACGTTCATGGAGTCATATCCACCGCCGACAACCGCGATAGCCCACAGCGTGCTTGATCTTCGCCAGATACCCGAACTTGCCGTCGCAGCCAGTGACTTTGCCGCAGTGCTGCTCGAGAATTCCTCCACCAAAGCCGACCAACTCGAGGCCGCCAGAAGAAGCGCGCTGAACTACTCCCGATTAGCGTTTGGCTCCGAGCGATACATTGTCGACCTGCTTGACTATGCGTCCATTGCCCAGGACGCCGTCGGGGAGGACGCCGACGGAGCATATCGAGCGCTTGTGAGAGCTCTCAACAGAGTCGTAGTCTACGAAGCACACAACCCAGACACACCGACCGCCAGCGGCCTTGGGGTCTATATGCCGACGCCAAAGCAGTACGATCCGAACTACACACGGCTGCTCTTCGCCGCTGACACTTTGTGGGACGAATGGATCGCTGCTCAGACACGATAGCAGGCGACGGACCGACTTTTTCTGCCGGAATCCAGCTCAGGGCAATCTCTGGGCCACTCTTGGGCTCCCCTCAGGAACCGCCCGCATCCAAAGTTCGTCGAAAAACCAGCGTTTGTGGTATAATCAACTGTAGATTTCCACCCGTAACGGTGAATGTGGCTCAACATCCACGGTTGGGAAGGTGGGCCCTGAAAGTCCTGAATTTCATTCAGGATCAGGATGACTTGGTTTGTGCGCACAGTGACGCTGTTTATGCGTCGACAGCGCCCAACCGTAAGAGCCGGGGTCTACCCCGGCCATATTAGTAGCGGGGACTGGATGTTCAAAGAACGCAGGCTTCTCATCGGATTCCTTGTCGGGCTCTTGTTCGCAGTAGGCTACCTGGCACGAATGGACTTGACTGCCCAACATTCTCCTTCACGCGATCGGTCAACGAACCGCGTTGGCGCGCGGGAAACGGGCGGCAAGGTCGCGTCGGTTGACTACGACTCCGCTATCGACCTGCGACCGGCGCAGACGCTGTACGACGTTCTCAAGAACGTGCGGGAGAACTACGTAGAACAGATAAAACCCGAGGATCAGGGCAAAATGACGCACACCGCCCTGACGTATATGCTCGGCTCGCTGAACGATCCCAACACCCGGTTCCTTTCAGAGGATGTCCGCAAGGCGCTGCAGGATGCCCAGAGAGGGGTCTTCCACGGCATAGGAGCTATCACCGCCGTCAAGAGGATAACTGACGGCGATTCAAAGAGCGAGCACCTGGTCATCGTCACCACGATCCCATCCGGTCCGGCGGAGGAAGCGGGACTAATGCCTGGAGACGATATCGTGGAGATAGACGGCAAGTGGGTTCTGCCGTTCGATCCATTCGCCAAGGCCGCCGCGATCGTGAAGAAGGCCAGGGCAAACGGCACTGCCGGACAGAAGCTCAGGAAGGAACTCGAGACCGAACAGAAGCGCGTCGAGAACGGCATTCCAATATACGACGCCATTGACCTGCTGGCCACCAGCAAAGAGGCCGAGGTCGAGCTCACTGTCTTCCGCAAAGGCTCTGACAAAGAATTAAAGCTGAAGGTATCTCCTCGGCAGTTCCAGTGCACCTCGGTTTCCAGTTCAACGGTTGGCGATGGCAAGTTCGGATTGGTACGCGTCGCCTGCTTCACCGACAAGACGGCCGACCAGTTCCAGAAGGCGGTGGTGGATATGGCCGACAGGGACGTGGACGGTCTGATTCTGGACATGCGCGGACTGGCCGGCGGAGACCTGGATACTGTTCTTACGATGGCGGGAGTGTTCTGTCCCGGCAAGATAGTGAGCATACAGGTTCGATCTTCGAGCAGACGGACGGTGCTCCGAGCTCCCAATCCCGCGGCAGGTGTGGAGTGGAAAAAGCCTTTTGTTGTCCTGGTAGATCAGGGGACTGCGAGAATGGGCGAGGTGCTGGCTGCGGGTCTAAAGGACAACCGCGGGGCCAAGGTTGTAGGTGCGCAGACGTTCGGTGATTTCGGATTCTACAGCCTCTATGATCTCAGGGACGGCTCGGCAGTCGCTATGACCACAGGGGTAATGCTCACACGCAAATCCCTGAACCTGAACGGAACCGGGTTGAAAGTGGATGTAGCCGCAGCGCCTGCGTCGGCCGGACAGGACGACAATGCGCTCTCGGTCGCCGTCAAGACACTCGCAGCGGAGGTGGCCAAGTCATGAGTAGCCGTATGCTCGCGAGAGCTGCAGGAGTCGCGCTTCTGCTCACCGGGGCATTCTTCCTGGGGTTCGTCAGCCAGGATGTGGCCGCAAGTGTTGGCGAAGTGCGCGAGTGGGTAGCCGGTCTGCACCTGGTCCCAAGCAAGATTGAGAGAGCTCAGTCCGACGCGTCGACTGCGGAACCTTTGCCTATAGTCGAGACCTACTCATACGTGATGGATCGGCTGAAGGCCGACTACTACCCGAAGAAAATCGACGAACGCAAGACCACGTATGCCGCCGTGCGAGGAATGCTCTCGGCGCTTGGCGACCCCTTCACGCGCTTCCTCACTCCCGAGGACTATAAGCGTATGCGCGAGGAAAACGAGGGGAACTTCACGGGAATCGGCGCCCAGCTCGATACTAACAAGCTTGGCGAAGTATATGTCAAGGAGCCAATGGAGGAGAGTCCTGCGATCAAGGCAGGTGTCAAGGCCAACGACGTAATCAAGGAAGTTGACCGCAAGTCGATAAAGGGCATCGAGATCGACGATGTGGTTAAGATGATCCGCGGACCTGAGGGAACAAAGGTCACCTTGACCCTCGCCAGACCGCGCGTCACCAAACCAGTCGTGATAACCATAGTCAGGCGGGTCGTTCCGTTCCAGATGGTCAAGTTCAGGATGCTGGATGAGAAGACGAAGATCGGCTACATCAGGCTCTATCAGTTCAATGAACAGAGCGACGTGCAGTTCGACAAGGCCATGACCTCGCTGGAAAACAAGGGAATGAAGGGGCTGGTTGTTGATCTGCGAGGCAATCCCGGGGGGCTGCTTCAGGTGGCCGTGGACATTGGCAGCCGTTTCATTGATAGCGGGGCGGTGGTGTGGATTCAGGAGCGGAAGGGTCAGAAGACCCCGCTGAACGTGGACCCCGGCAAGCACAATCACAAGCGCTATCCAATGTCTGTGTTGGTGGACAAGTCCAGTGCGAGCGCGTCGGAGATCGTCTCCGGCGGGATCAAAGACGTTGGAGCAGGCACTCTGGTGGGTGTAACCACGTTCGGCAAGGGATGTGTTCAGACCATAATCCCGCTGCAGGACGGTTCCGCAGTTGCCATCACGACTGCGAAATACCTTACAGCCAAAGGTAACGACATTCACAAGAAGGGCGTGACTCCGGACGTTGAGATTGAGGCCACCGAAGACTTCGACCCCAACGACCCGGAGACCGACGTGCAACTAACCAAAGCAGTCGAGGCTGTGAAGGTCAAAATGGGCCTGCTGCCGGCAACAGTCCTGGAACCGAAGAAGGAATCCGAGAAGATCGAAGTTGGGGCGGCTGGTGCACCGAAGAAGAGCACTGACTGATCGGTAGGACCCGACTGATCGGTCAGGATGTTTCGGGATTTCGGACTGGACCATTCTGCTGGGTTTGATCAGACCAAAATCCCGTAACAACGAAGCGCGCCCCTACGTTCGGTCGGACCAGTAACGCACAGCAAGAGGGTTGGACACATGGCTCGCAAGCGCAAGCCCGCATCCGGCAGTGGAGGCCGAAAGTCGGGCGGTCGATTGGCCCCCGTTATCATACTCGCGGCAATGATAGGAGCCCTTGCGGGACTTGGACTGGCCAGGTTTCCCGTGCCTTCATACGTGCAGAGGGCTGTCAACCCTGCGGCGACTGCCAGGAAGGAAACGCAGAGTCCGCCGAATCCAGCCGCAGTCTCGACAAGGCGCGTGCGCGATGCCAGAAGCAATGCCATGCCCGCGACAACCCCCGGATCTAACGCGAGGCAATCTGACCGCGCTCCGGCCCAACCGCCGACAGGGCGCGATAGTGCGCCCCCGGAAACCGTCTCACCACCCAGTTCTCCGCTGCCGAGCGAGGTTGCTCCGCCCGCCAGCGGCGGCTCAACGACGTCACTCCCAAAACCAGCGCCACCGAAGGAGCCTCCCGCCGTACCCAGAGCGAAGAAGCCGCACCGCAGACCCGCGGCGCTTCCAGGTGAGGTCGCATACGTACGAGAGTCCGGCAGGATGATAGCGCTCACGTTCGATGCCGGAGCAAGCGGTGAACCCACCAAGTCCATTCTCTCAACACTCAGGAGCCAGGGAATCCGTGTCACATTCTTCCTGACAGGTAAGTGGGCTGAGAAGTATCCGGCGCTGGTCAAGTCCATCAGCGATGATGGGCACGAGATCGCCAACCACACATACTCCCACCCCGACCTGCGTAAGCTTGGTGCGGACTCGATTACTGAGCAACTGGATAGGACGGATCAGATCATATTCAAGCTTACAGGTCAGCACACTGCCCCGCTATTCAGTCCACCGTTCGGCAGTCGTGACGCCCGTGTGCTATCTACGGCAGCCAAGGCAGGCTACAGCGGCATCTACTGGAGTCTGGACAGTTGGGATTCGGTCAAGCAAGGCATCACCAGCCGCGAAATCGCCGACCGTGTGCTCGAGAGAGCGCAGGCCGGCGATATAGTGCTGCTGCACTGCGGAAGCGCCGCCACAGCCGAGGCCTTGCCGGAAATCGTCCGCGAACTG
>CAYSLA010000018.1:6801-31624 GCA_964431685.1 uncultured bacterium
GCACTGCGGAAGCGCCGCCACAGCCGAGGCCTTGCCGGAAATCGTCCGCGAACTGCGAGCACAGGGGTTGCAGATTGTCACGGTGTCAGAGCTAATCGGACGTTAAGCTCCTCAGAACGCGACGTGTCCCTTGCCCTCATACGCCGCATTTTGCACAAGGAGCGCCATGCGGCCCGCCCGGAGCACGACATCCGTGTTGAGTGCGTCTGGTATCGGTGAACCGTCGATTTCCGCCTTGAATGCGCGGAAGTAGCCGCCTGGGTCGGATGCAGGCAGCGGAATCTTCTCGGAGTCGCCTTCGGCATTTGCCGCGAGGAGAATGTGTGGCGCGTTGATTGATGTCTCGGCGATACCGTCGCGTCCGAACACAGTCATGCGCCAGTAGAACTCCAGCGAGTATCCTTTCGCGTCCGGTGAGAAATACGAGACGTCGCCAAGAACTCCGCAGTCATTGTCCAACCTGAGCATGAACTGGCCGGCGTCGTGGAAATGCGGGAAGGGCTCCGCGAACGCGTTCCAACTCCGAGCTGCCACTATCTCGCTGACACGGCGTCCGGTAACCCATTCTACTCCATCAAATGCGTGTATGCCTATGTCGTTGATAGTGCCGCCGTGCTTGCCCTCCTCAAAGTACCACGCCGCACGGCTGCCGAGCATGAGCGGGTGCTGACCGCCGACTACGATAGCGTGGACCTCACCTATGCGTCCTTGCCTGACAACGTTGCGGAGCCCGATAAACTGCCGGCTGTCTCGAAGATCGAGTTGACAGCCAACCACAAGCTTCTTCTGGCGCGCGAGGCTTTCGATCTGGTCAAGTTCTTCCAGCGTTGTGCACAGCGGTTTGTCGGAGATCACGTGCTTTCCGCGTTGGAGCGCCGCGATGGTAATTGCCCCGCGTCTCGCGTAGTAGTCACCCACGGCAACCGCATCGCAGTCAACCTCATCGAGCATTGCCGCATAGTCCGAATGCGTTATCTCAACCTCCCCACCCTCGACCATTTGGACGCGGGTGGGCTCGTGCTCCTCGCAGGCGCCGACTATCGAAAACTCCTGGCTTTCTTTTGCACGAGCATAGACATCGAGTATGTGGCCGTGTCGGAAACCCATAAAAGCAATCCTGACTGACATAACGCATACCTCCTGACAAATCGGTTGTAATCTCGCGGGCCTACAACAGTATATAGGATACCGGGCCTGCATAACAATCCAGGAAGGACAGGGCGACGGGAGTTGTGTGATTCTGGTCGCATGGCGTGCCATAGACAGGAAGAATCGTGTATAATGTGGTCAGGGTGCTTGCCGCTACAGGAGGTTGAAACGTGCGCAAGATTGCAGTAACTCTCTTAGTCGCGTCAGCGGCTGCTTTATTGGTACTGGGGTGCAACAAAGAAGAGACAGCTACTCAGGCACCGCCTGAGGAACCGGCTGTCGAAGCGACCGCCCCGGAACCCGAAAAGCCTGTCAAGGAAGAGCCCAGCAAGACGGACTGGGTAACAAAGGAGTCTGGACTATTGTATATCGACAAAACGGAAGGCACTGGCGCCGAGGTCAAGAAGGGCGACACAGCGGTCGTCAACTATCGTGGATGGCTGGATGACGGGACCGAGTTCGACAGCTCAAAGAAGCCGGGCAGGACGCCGTTTAGCTTCAAAGTAGGTGGGGGCAACGTGATCAAAGGTTGGGATCAGGGCCTGATAGGAATGAAAGTTGGCGGAGTTCGCGAGCTCAACTTGTCGCCCGAACTGGGATACGGGGCCAGAGGAGCCGGCGGAGTGATACCCCCGAACGCGAATCTTCATTTTGAGATCGAGTTGCTCGAGATCAAGTAAGAAGGTCGTGTGGACACAGATGGACTTGGATGGACAGGATGGACCATAGGAATCCCCATCCTGTTCATCCTGTGCATCCATGTTAATTCCAGACCCTCTTCTAGGATTCCTCGTATTCATCACCTGTATTGAGCGCTATCTGAGCTTTTGCCAACTGCCGGCCAAGGTATAGTGCGTGGTTAATGTCCGACGCCGCACAGTCCCTCGCGATCTCGTGCTGTATCCGCTCGGCCTTGGGCGACCGGTACTCGTGCAGAAGCAGACCATCCTCAGTAAGGTGCCGGAAGACGATCTCTCCGGCGTCTCTGTCGATCTCAACCATAAACTGGCCGTTCGGGTCCATCTCCACTGCAAATCCCTTGGCCGCGCAGACTCGCTGGGCCAAGTCGTATTTCGAAGGGTCAATGCTGATGGAATGGCTGATTACGGTTATGGGCCCCGGCGCGATCCCCGTCTTCTCTGACACAATCCGTTGAGCTGCCATCAGTCCATAGACGTTCTTGATCCAAGCGTCCATCGCGTTGTGGGTCCGGTAGCACGCGGTCAGCGTGAGGGCATCGTCATACACCCTGAAAAACAGAGACACCAGGCAGGGCGAGTCATCGTTGTCGATGTCGTGGCTGCTATCCCAGAGAGACAGGTAGCAGTCTCTGTCCTGTGGGTTTTCGACGAGCCTCTGCGCAAACTTGTCGAGCGCATCGAACCCGAAATAGGCCCCAATTCGATGCCCATAGGCATAGGCTTGATCTTCGGGAAGCGCCGGATCGAGCATATCGCGCTGGTATGCCCGGAGACCATCCGGACTGAAACCAAACCTGGCCAGCTCCTCCGGGTCATCTTCAACCGGATGACGAACGACCACTTTCAAATTCTGCAGCTCCTGCCGGTCGCCCTTGCGGAGCTTGACCAAATGCCCGAACCTTGCCAGCCGGAAGACGAGTTCCCTCCAGGCGGCAAGCGGAGTATCAGCCACAATCACCTGCCCGCGGGGTTCACTGGGATGGTGCGTAATCACAACTTCAGGCAGCCCTATTTCAACCCGCTCGCAGGCCGAAGTCTCTCGCGGAACATATTCCCGGATGAAGTCGGCGAGGTTCTGCACTGATTGCGAACTTGTGACCTCGCCAAAGCAAGTGATGCGAGGCTTGAGGGCAAACATCTCCGGAGTTAGCATATTGTCGATGATCCGGCTCGTGCCCTTTATTCGCGTGACCGTCTGGCCCAGGCTCTCGCAGACTTCCAAGCCTTGCTCAAGAAACGCGATCAGTTCCCCTGCGGAGCCGGCGCGGTCTGCTCCGATGATTGCCAGGTCCGTTATCTGCGGATTGTATAGCAGGTTGCGGAGCAGATGCGGGATACCGTTGCCATAGAGGTTGCCGATTACCGCAATCTTTGAAGTGTCGGGTGAAAGGTCGACACCCGCCTCCAGCAGAGCGCGTTCCACAGAGTCAATCTTGCTCCAGAGGGTGATTATACCCACGGTCGCCCGGGTGTTAACTACCCGGAGTTTCTCCGCAAAATGCAGCGGTACGAACTCTGCGTTGGGTTCCATACGTCTATCTCCCGACGCCCCCTGATAGGGCGGGATTTCAAATCCCGCCCTATCAGGGGTACTATTTGCTGGCTTTCGTAAAGTGGCCGCGCGGACCGCCGACATTCACGAAACCCGTGTTGAAATCGCGATAGAGGGACTTGTAGTCCTTGATGCGATGCCACTTCTTGATGTAGCCCTCGGGCAGGTCGTGAACGATCTCAACATCGTTCCAACCGTTCACCAGCGGGAAAGCGTAGTAAGGCAGGTTCGCTGGCACATTGCCCGCAAATATCACCTGAATCGGCGAGCGCTCCATGCGGGCGAGATAGACCCGGTGCATCCCATCGTTGAGTATGTTCACCGTTGAACCATCGGCCTCGTGCGACTCTTCTATGACCGGCGGCAGCACATCAATGGGGTCGTCGTAGTCAGCGAGGTAGATTGTGGCGTAACCGTCCAGCTTGAAAAGATCCACCCCGTGCTCGGCCAAAGCCCACCTGAGATTGCGAACCTTGATGACCTCGTCCGTCAGCACGTATCTCTGTGCCGGAGCGATATCGTCCGTGTTCATCACCTTCAGGTCGATATCAGCGTTCTCATACACGAGCACGCCTGGGTCGGTAAACATCCCAACCTTTCGCAGGTTCGCCATCAGTTCATCGATGCCGTGCCGTTCTACTTTCTTTATGTCCATTGACTATGCTCCCTGATTCGTACATATATTGTTTCTGATGGGTGCCCGATAGGGCGCGATTCGAAATCGCGCCCTATCGGGACTGTCTGATGGGGTGCGATTTCAAATCGCACCCCATCAGACAGTCGTCCATATATCCAAATTGGCGACCTCCGATATCCGCGCCACCGACGCGGTCGGCGGAGGCGCTTCACGCTTGATCACCTTCATAATGTCTTCAGCCTCGCGGTCCGGCCTTGCAACCACCCACACCGCATGCATCCCCAACTCCAGCGCAGGGGCGATATCGTGGGTGTAGGTGTCACCTATCATCACAGACTCGTCGGCGTCCACCCCAAGCTTGGTCAGGGCGGAGATGAAGTTGAGGTGAGACGGCTTGCGCTCTCCCTCACGAAAGCTCAGCACGACTGCGTCAGCGGCCTCGACTATCGCAGGTATTGCCTTGCACACTCCATCGTAGTATGGGCTCCATATATCCGAAAGAAGCCCTATGCGAATGCCTTTCGCTTTCAGCGCGAGCACTGTCTCAGTGGCACCGTCGATCTCCACCGGCGCACACGCCTGTGCCTCCCACAGTTCGCAGACCCCGTTCTTGCACTCCTGGCTCATCTGTCCGTACGGCTTTTCCAGCGCGTAACATACTTCCTCTGGCGAGCAAAACTCGTTGGTCATGATCACGGAGGAGACCTCGGCGGCAGTGACGTCTTTCATCAGACCGGCAATGACCTTGTTTGGGGCTACTGGCGGGCCGGTAATCAGAGTGGCGCCGATATCGAATATGGCTGCTTTGACACCTCGGTTACTGTGAGTCACCTGTCCACTCCACCACTTCCACTCCACACTTTCGCAGGAGTTCAACACCGTCGGACGAGCCTTTATGGTCACGTCGCACAACACAGCGCACTACTCCGGAGGATATCATCAGCTTTGCACACGTGATGCAGACATCCGCGTTGACGTAGAGTGTAGCGCCCTCGACGGCAAGTCCGCGTTTGGCGCACTGGCAGATGGCGTTCTGCTCTGCGTGCACGCAGACTTTGTACTCCTCGGTGCCCACGTGCTCTTTCAGGCACACGCCAGTGTCGCAGCAGTGCTCGTGACCGCTGGGAACGCCGTTGTAGCCGTGAGAGAGAATCCTGTGCTCGATAGTCACCACCGCGCCAACGTGCTTGCGAAGACACGTCGACCGCCGCGCTATAGTGTCCACTACATCCATGTATACCGCGTCAAATGAGGGCCGCTCGTCCATAGGTCTATTGTATCAGGCAGGGGTGACGGATGCAATTGGCGTGAGAGTTCAGTCCTGAAGTTTGCGGTGTTTCGGGATTTCGGCTTGCACCAAGCTATGAGGTCTGATGAGTCCAAAATCCCGAAACAACTGGCCTGGACTTGGCGGCCTACATCTACAGTGTCAGTCTTCGGGGCACGAGCCCGCGAGTATCAGTCACTGGGGTACTGGTCACAGAAAAAAGACGCGCAAAAGATGCCACAACAGCCAAATCCTGTGATATAATGTGTTAGGGTAAGAGATGGCGTACGCATTTCCAGCTACTAGTCGAATGCGTGGGAAAGGGTACAGGCGAAGATTTGGCGTTCTCAGTCGATTCTGCGGTTCGGCGATTCGGAAAGACGCCAGTAAGAATGGGGAACTGATATGAGAAACGGTGCGCTATGGTTTGCTTTAGTTCTGTGTATTCTGAGCGGCGGGCTTATGGCCGATCCCACGGGCCACTCCGAGGTCTTCACGATCAACAATGCCAGGCCTGTTGTAGTACTTGTGCGCGGTCTCCGGGTTGCGTGGGAGACGGACGATCAGGTGCCGCACTACTGGGACCAGGCGGAAGCATTCCTTGAGCAAGACTGCGAGGTCTGGGTATGCAACACGATAACCGGTATGGACGGTCTCAGGGCCGAAACGGAACGACTGGATACATTCATTCGCAACAGGATAGCAGATCGCAAGCTTCAGGGTTGTGACGTTCCCCGGGAGATCAACATTGTCGCCCACAGCTATGGCGGACTGATCAGCCGGCAGTTTATGCACACAAAGTGCAACTACAAGAGAGAACTGCTTCTCGACGACGGTGAGAAGGTCAAGATTGGGAATGTAGTTATGCTTAGCGCCGTGAACTGTGGGAGCCACCTCGCCGACAAGTTCCCCGCACTTCCTTTCTTTGACAATCAATCGGCTCTCAACTGTCTCCGGACTGGATTTGTGCAAGAGATATTCAACTTGTGGGTAGACGACCGTGTTCCTCGCGTCCCGTACTATCTTCTTGCCGGTCGCGGCGGAAAAGATAGTGCGGACTGGACGCTTCGGGAGGGCTGGAAGCACCTCCACAATTGGCCGAAAGGCACGTACAACTTCAACGATGGTGCGGTGACAGTGCTGAGTGCTCTTGGGTTTGCTCAATCAGAACGTCAGCCGACGCCCGTTCTCCAGGTGGGTGGTAAGTCGAGGTTTACTACAAACAACGACCACACTCAGATGGTGAGAAATCAGGCGACTCTGGAGATGGTGCGCAGTATTCTGCTTGCCGGTTCCGCGACTTCCACGGCGTCACCTCAGATGTCATCTGCCGAAGAGGAGTCCCTGCCGTGGGTTCTGGTTGCACTGGAAGACGGCATCATCGAACAAGGCCAGACGGCCGAAACCACAGCCATACTTGACGACTGTCCCCGTGCTGTGTTCTCGCTCGACCGCGGGCCTGGCCAGGTCAGTTTCACGCTTACCAAGCCGGATGCAACCGTGATCGACAAGAACAGTTCCGATCCTTCCGTCCACTACGAAGAACTCTCGTTGGCAGTCGGCGCTCGATGTCTGTTTACGATAGATTACCCAGATCTGGGCACATGGACAGTCAGCCTGCACGGCGACGCCGTTGACCCCGCGGGCTGCCTATGGAGCACCTCCGTGACTTTGGAATCTGACGTGAATGTGGTTCCCGAAACGGACTACTTCCAGCCCTACGGAGCGGCGTTGCTGAAAGCGCGCGTCCAGGATGGGGATCAGACGGTGAACGGGGCAACGGTTACGGCGACGATTCTGCGGCCGGATGCTTCGACTGAAACAATCGAACTTTATGATGACGGTGCGCATTCGGACGGCGCTGCCTCCGACGGCCTCTATGCGAATGTGTACTCGGGGTCGGCCACGCCCGGGATGTACGCTGCCCGCTATACGGCACAGGGCGTGAACTCACTCGGACACGAGTTTCAGCGCGTTGATGCTGACTCGTTCCAGGTCGAACCGCAGTCCGCGTCACTCACCGGGATGTACTCCGACCAGGGGGTTGACACCGGCCCCCCACCGGGGTTCGAGGAGATCAGCGTAGATGTGGGCATACACGTAGCCGCACAGGGCAACTACGCTGTGTCAGCGGCTCTGTCGGATTCGGGCAGCAACGCGCTTGCCGCCGCAACATCCACTGTCGCTTCGCTTCCTGTGGGAGATGCAACTCTTCACCTGTACTTCAGTACTGATACGCTCCGTCGCTCCGGTATTGATGGCCCCTACAAGCTTACAAACGTAACACTTTGGGACACCTCCGGGGCGATGCCGCTGCGCACGGACTATGCGGCGGAGCCGTACACAACGTCCGCTTACGGTATCGCCGAGCTCTCGGACAACTGGCCACCAGAGTCGATCAATGACCTGACCGTAAGTAGTGTGGACCCCAGACTGGGCAATGTCACCCTGCGGTGGAACGCCCCGGACAACGAAGGCGCTCCTGCGGCTTCCTACGATATCCGCCACCTCGACTCCCCGCTGAACTCAGAGACGTGGCAATATGCGACATCCTTCGCTAACCCGCCCACTCCCGCGAGTCCAGGCAGCACGGAAACACTC
Organism: uncultured bacterium; assembly: GCA_964431685.1. Lineage (GTDB taxonomy): Bacteria > Armatimonadota > UBA5829 > UBA5829 > UBA5829 > CAYSLA01. Next base: position 14,709 of record CAYSLA010000018.1, read on the forward strand.
ACGTTATCCGGCATATCGCTCGGGGTTGTGCACTATTTCGCCATAAAGTCGCGCGATGCCGTTGGCAACGAATCGGCGATCTCCAATGTCGTTCAGGTGTACGCCGGTCCGCCACTTGACGTTCGAAATGCCCCCTCCGGTACATACGGGGGACTCATTGGCGTCGTGACTGCCTCGGGAGCGGAGTTCGGCGGTACCTACATCGAGAGCCCCGATCGGGCATGGGGCGTTCTTATGGACGTCACGGGTCTCCAGCAATCTCGGCTTGTGTATGCCACCGGTGTGTTGCTACGGGCTGGGGCCGAGCCGGTACTGTCCTCCCCTGCGGTCTACGACCTCGGGGCCGCCGAGAAGATACTGCCGCTGGGGATTCCAGGCCGCACGCTGATCTCCGCAGAGACACTCAGCACAACGGGTCTGTTAGTGCGGATGTGGGGTGCGTCCAACTACCTGAACGAAACCACATTCACTCTCGACGACGGGAGTGGGTCCGTGAGATGCCTCGTTCCGAGCGGGGTAACCTTTGACCCCGGTTGGCAGTTCGTAGCGGTCACCGGTATATCGTCTCGTGCGGAAGTCGATGGTCAATTCCGTCCTCTGATCAGGGTGCGGGACCAGAATGACATCATCAACCAATGATCTGATTTTCGAAGAACGAAACTGTGTGGCGGCACACGGTATGGAGGACAGACAATGATACGATACATGGCCTTACTGGCCTTAACCCTGCTAAGCACCTGTACGGTCTGCTTTGCCGTACCCACCGTATCCAACGTGACTGCCAGCCAGCGAACTGACGGCAGCAAGAAGGTGGATATCTACTACAACCTCGCTGACCCGGATAGTGCGACATCAACCGTCTCGGTGCAGGTATCGGACGACGGAGGTGGCACTTGGACTGTTGTTGCGTCGCAGTTGTCCGGTGATGTGGGCCCGAATGTATCTTGTGGTAATGGCAAGCACATCGTCTGGGAGTCCTGCGGGACAGACCTGCCGTGCGCTTATGGGACCAACTACAAGGTATCCGTAACCGCCGGAGGCGCGATGATCTACATCCCCGCCGGGTCTTTTCTGATGGGCAATAATGGCAGCGAGCCGTATTCACTCTCCAGGGAACTGCCCCAGCACTCCGTCTATCTCTCTGGTTACTGGATAGGCAAGTATGAGGTAACGAGGGGCGAATACCGAGCGTTTATGAATGCGACGGGACGCGCGGCTCCTGCATATTGGGCCGCTGTTCAGGATTGGGGAACTGGTTCGTTTACTCAGACGGACAATCACCCCGTGGTTGGAGTGACTTGGTATGACGCTGCTGCGTATTGCGCCTGGGCTGGTGGCCGGTTGCCTACTGAGGCCGAATGGGAGAAGGCCGCAAGGTGGACGGGCAGCTATCCGAATGTATATCCGTGGGGCAACAGTTGGGACCAGGAAAGATGTAACAACTGGTATGACAGCAACCCCGCTGGCGGCGGGTACCAGAAGCGGCAGACAGCTCCTGTCGGTAGCTATCCGAGCGGTGGTAGTCCCTATGGTTTGCAGGATATGGCAGGTAACGTATGGGAGTGGTGTCAGGATTGGTACAAGTCGTATCCTGGAAGCACAAGTCCGTTCGATTACACGAACAGCTATCGTGTCCTGCGGGGCGGTAGTTGGGTCCGACCTCGACAGCTACGACCGGTGCGCCTGCCGCGACGGCGACTACGACCCGGGCGGCTATGTCGGCAGCTACGGGTTTCGGCTAGCCCGCTAGTCAGCGTTGGTATTGGAGTATGCACTATGTCTGTTTTGTTGTTTGGTGGGGGTTGTAGGGGGCTTTGCCCCCTGCCGTACGCGATTTTGAGAAATGGGAAGTAGCAGTTGGCTGAACCTGGCGTATTGGTGGGCCTGTATGACCTGGTGCTTTGGTACACCCAGCGGACTGAGCGGTTTCCAAAGTCCTTGCGAGTGACTCTCGGCGACAGAATTGACCGCAAACTGCTTGATATGCTTGAACTTGCGGTACGGGCGCGCTATGCGAGAGACCCACGGAAGTATCTACAGTTGTTGAACACTGAGTTGGATCTGTTGAGATACTTGACTCGGCTTGCCAAGGACCGGGGGGCGCTGGAGGTCAAACAGTATGAGTTCGTCGCACGATCAATTGAAGACATCGGATGCCAGGTGGGCGGCTGGCTGAAGAGCGAGAGAAGAGTTGAAAACACACAAGCACCTGTACAACAAGGTCTGGGACTTTGAGAACCTATTAGCGGCTTCCAAGCTGGCGCAACGCGGCAAGCGGCGTGAACCCGACGTGTACGCTTTCAACGCGGAACTTGAGAAGAATCTGCTGAGGTTGCAGGAAGCATTGAGAAGCATGACTTGGACGCCTGGGAAGTACCGTGATTTCTACGTATACGAGCCAAAGAAGAGGCTTGTGTCGGCCGCGCCATACGAAGACAGGGTGGTGCATCATGCCTTGTGCAGGGTGCTGGAGCCGGTGTGGGAGACTATGTTCATTTTCGACTCCTACGCCTGCCGTTTGGGCAAGGGCACACATGCGGCGGCAGACAGATACACCGAGTTTAGCCGCAAGGCTAAGTATGTGCTCAAGTGCGACATCAGCAAGTACTTCGAGCACGTTGACCACGGCATTCTGTTGGAAGAGATAGGCCGGTATGTTAAAGACGACGGGATTGCCTGGCTGGTGAAGTCTATTCTGGTGTCAAACAACGCGAGACCCGCGGCGACCGCTGGCAAGGGCATACCTATTGGCAATCTGACCAGCCAGTTTTTTGCCAACGTGTATCTGAACAGATTCGACCATTGGGTGAAGGAAGACGTGAGACACAGGTTCTACATTCGGTATGTGGATGATTTCGTGATACTCGCTGACGACAAGACGGTGCTGCACGAGACATTCAGGGAAATAGAAGTCAAGTTGGCTGATATTGGGCTTACGATTCACCCCAGGAAGCGCAGTGTGTTTCCCGTTTCTGAAGGCTGCGACTTCATGGGATATCGCATCTGGCCGGAGCATAGACGGCTCAGGCCGAAGACCGGATATCACTCGCGCCGAAAACTGGTGCGCCTGGCTACGAGATACAGAGAGGGCGAAATCCCTTTGGATAGAGTAAAGGCGTCCGTTGCTGCATGGATTGGTCATGTGAAGCATGCGGACACATGGGGGTTGAGGAAAGCGGTGTTTGGGCAGTTAAGATTCGCTAAGCCGAGTTCTAACTTCCAACGTCTAACTTCTAACCTTCGGATTGGGACGGGCCATAACGGGGCTATCGTGTCCTGCGGGGCGGTAGTTGGAACAACAACGACAACAACAACCGGTGCGCCTACCGCAACAACAACAACCCGAACAACTATAACAACAACAACGGGTTTCGGCTAGCCCGCAAGTCTGCCGATGCCAGGGCATGCGTCTTCCGAAAGGGATGCGTGTGGAGTGCGTGGCGAGACTAAAGGCTCGTTCCCGTGCCGCTCGATGAGCGGACAAATATAGAAACACCCGGGTCGGGGTGGTAGGGTTGATCCTGAAGCCTCGGCGGCGCAGCAGCGTCGGCAACACGTATGCCGGACTTGATCCGGCATCACGAAGATTGGGGCGGTCCGTCGTGCGACGCCGTTGACCGCCCCAATCTCGTCTCGCGGCTGCTAGCCCAGTATCGCCTTGAGGTCTTCTTCAGGGGTTGAAATCGGCTTGATACCGAACTTCTCAACCAGAATGCCGAGAGCCGCGGGAGTGACAAACGCCGGGAGGCTCGGGCCGAGGCGAATGTCCTTGATGCCGAGATGAAGCAGGGTCAGCAGAATTGCCACCGCCTTTTGCTCATACCACGACAGCACAAGCGACAGCGGCAGGTCATTGACTCCGCATCCGAACGCGTTGGACAATGCGACCGCTATCTGGATTGCGGAATACGCGTCGTTGCACTGCCCGATATCCAGCAGTCTCGGAATGCCGCCGATATCGCCGAAGTCGAGCTTGTTGAACCTGTACTTACCGCAGGCCAGCGTCAGAATTACGCTGTCATTGGGAACAGCCTGAGCGAGCTCCGTGTAGTAGTTCCGGCCGCTCTTGGCGCCGTCGCATCCGCCAATCAAGAAGAAGTGCTTGATGGCTCCCGACTTGACCGCATCGATGACCTTGTCAGCCACTCCTAGAACGGCGCTGGCTCCAAAGCCGACCATGATGCTCTTCTCCGGCTCATCCTCGGCAAACCCTGGTGCGGCTAGTGCGGCCTCGATGACAGGAGTGAAGTCCTTGTCTGCAACGTGGACAACGCCCGGCCACGCCACCAGACCGGTGGTGAATATGCGCCCAGTGTATGTCTCACGCGGCTTCTGGATGCAGTTGGTGGTCATCAGAACCGCGCCGGGGAACTGATCGAACTCTTTGGCCTGATCCTGCCACGCTCCACCGTAGTTTCCAACCAGGTGCTTGTATGCCTTGAGCTTCGGATAGGCGTGGGTGGGCAGCATCTCACCGTGCGTGTAGACGTTGATGCCCTTGCCCTCGGTCTGCTTCAGCAGCATCTCGAGGTCTCTAAGGTCGTGGCCGGACACCAGTATCGCCTTGCCCTTCACAGGGGTTATGCGTACCTGTGTAGGAACCGGCGCTCCGTAGGTCTCAGTGTTGCCGGCGTCCAGCAACTGCATGGCCTTCAAGTTCAATTCACCAACGCCCAGCGCCGCGCCAAGAAGCTCGTCAATGCTGGGGTTAGACTTAGTCAGAAGGTCGAGGTACTTGCGGAAGCCTGAAAACACTTCCTCGCTGGTCTTGCCAAGTATCTGGGCGTGGTCCGTGTATGCGGCCGCACCCTTGAGCCCAAACAGAATCAGGTCCTGTAGAGAAGTGATCTCCTCGCCCTGTGCTTCCCGTCTGGCGAGGATGGAGACGGCTTCGCCCTGTTTCAGTAACTCAGCGAGGTCGGCGGCAGGCACGAAAGAAGCGGGCCCATCCAGCTTCTCCGCCTGCTTTCCGGCTTTGGCGGCCGCCGTCTCGTACAGGTTCTTTGCACGACTGCGCATATCGACTGCCTTGTTGATCATCTCTCTAAGGCGGTCGGCGTCAAAATCCACGTTGGTGATGGTGGTGAACAAGGCTTCAGCGACAAAGCGGTCGATGTCGTGGTCAGTCGCCCCAAGGTCCTCCGCCCTCTTCGCATACATCGCTATGCCCTTGGTCACATAAACCAACACGTCTTGCAGGGTCGCGCAAGTCGCGTCCTTGCCACAAACTCCCTGGACGGTGCAGCCCGTCCCTTTTGCTGTCTGTTCGCACTGATAGCAGAACATGCCCATTGCTAGATATCCTCCTCTTTGAGCACAATGGCGCTTACCGGACAGGACTCTTCACAGGCCCCGCAGTCGATACACGCCTCCGGATGGACTACATTGGATTTTCCATCCACTACAAACACATTTGGAGCAGCGGGACAAACCTCTTCGCACTTCCCGCAGCCGATACAAGTATCCTCATCTACAAAAGGTCTCATACTCATACTCATCCTCTTCTTGATTACTATCTTACTGGCACGGCGTCAAGTCGCCGCTCTCCGATAATGTCACCGGAAATCCCAACCGTAACCTCCGTGACCGGAATGTCCGCGCCCGAGGTCGCGAGAGCCTCTTTGACAATGTGGCTCAAACCTCCGCAGCAGGGAACCTCCATACGGGCAATGGTAATGCTCCTGATGCCGGCGCTGGCGAATATCTGCCCGAATTTGTCAATATACGCATCTGCCTCGTCGAGCTTGGGGCAACCGATCATCAAGACCTTGCCGGGCAGCAGTTTCGTATGGAAGTCGGCGCAGGCAAAGGGAGCACAGTCCGCACTTATCAGCAGGTCCGCTCCGTTTAGATAAGGGGCGCTCGCCGGCACGAGATGAATCTGAACGGGCCAGTTCGTCAGCGCCGACGGAACGGATTCGCTGCTCGCACCAGGGCAGCACGCTGCTGAGCGTTCAATCGTCCTGGCATGTGCGCTGGGACAGCCGCAAGCCTTCTCGGTGTGTCCGTGAGACTGCTGTTTGCGCTTTGCTTCCTGCATGCGCGCCACGTGCTCCTTGGCGGCCTCTTCGTCGAAGTCGGCGGCCTCACGCTGTTCGACGGTGATTGCGTCCTGAGGGCACTCGCCCAGACATGCGCCGAGGCCGTCACAGTACACGTCGCTCACGAGCTTCGCCTTGCCGTCCACCAACTGGATGGCCCCCTCGGCGCAAGCCGAGATGCACAGTCCGCAGCCGTTGCACTTCTCTTCGTCTATGACTACGATGTTTCTTTTACCCATATTTTCAGCTTTCCTTTCAGAGATTGCGTGGAATACTCGACCCGCACGCCAATTGGCTACTTCGTGGCCAGATCGGCAATGGTTGTCTTGGAGAAGTAGTCTGTAATCTGGCCGGTGACCGACTCCACCAGCCCGCCCATGATACACTTCTGACCGGGACACATCTTGCGCTTCAGGAGACAGTAGTCCGACGTCATCGGCCCTTCTATTGCCTGATACACATCCAATAGTGTAACCCGCTCGGGATCGGCGAAGAGCCTGATTCCGCCGCTCGGCCCTCTGTGTGCACTGATGAAGCCAGATTTGACCAGCCTCTGGCAGACCTTGGCCAGATGATTCTCGGATATCTCGAGTTCATGCGCGATTTCGTGCTGGGTAACCCACCGGTCACCCGCACCAGCTAGATGCGCCATTACGTGCATTGCTATGGACGCCGCATCAGTTATCTTGAGCAAACCGGACACTCAAATCCCCTTGACCAGGACATATCTGGTATTCTGGTATCATAATACCACAATCCTCAGCGAAAGTAAACCCCTTTTTCCGTTTTTTCCTTTTTTTGTTTCGGGCCTTAAGTGGAGCTCGGAGGAACGGAAGTCCCGAAACATGCATGACCCGGTTGACTTCGGGGTTTCCGGGTTGGGTTCTCCACTCTGTGCCCAGACCGCACTTGGCGACCCAACCCTCAAATCCCGAAATACACACATTCTCGCCAGCAGCTAGAGCGACTTGAGCTGCTTGAACTGTTTGCGGAAGGGCTCTGCAACGAGACCGGTGTTCGTGAATGGAACGTCCCAGGTCATCACGCCGCCCTTCGAGATCAGGTCTTTGGTGTAGCCGAGGACGAACTCATCGACAAATCGCGGCTCGCCGCTGCGCCACGTCTTGCCCAGATAGCTCAGGATGTGATACTGCGCATTGCCTAGTGTGGGACCGGGACATACAGGAAACTCTTCCGAAATCTCTCCCGCCGTATAGTCCTCATACTCAGTCATCGTGATAACCGGTGTATAGACCCCAGGATTGAACGCCACGATGCTCTCGGGGTTTCCAGCTTTCATCGCCGCGGCAAAGCTCTGGAAGTTTGGAGGATCCGGATGCCGGTACATCTCATCCCCAAAGTAACACCCGTCTACCCACCAGCCTGATACCTTCTTGCCCCAGCGAACAGACCACTCACGAAGAATAGATTCCCACTTGAGCTGAAACTCGACCAGGCGCTTCCCGGTTCGCCCGGGATCCTTAGGATCCTGCCACCCATCCGGCCACGCATCCGGCCATTTTCCCTTGAAACCCCACTCCCATTCCAGCTTTTCCATCGCCACTTCGTCGTGACCTGGAGCACCGGCTGGAATATAGACCATCGTCTTTATCCCACGCTTGGCCATCGCGTCGGCCACGTCGCTTACAAGATCGCGCCGAGACAACTTGCTGGGGGTAATTCCGGTGAGCCTGTCGTATGTTTCGTTGGGAGAGCAATAGTGCCCGGAGTTTTGCCCTATCGTGATGCAGTAGTACCCGGCTCCGAAGTCCTGTAGCTGATCGGCGAGCCCCTCTACATCGAACGCGTCTACTGTCGCGTTCCACTGCTCAATTTCGGTATCCTGACCTACTTCCTCCGACCCCGCAGCTCCTGCAAGCAGGTGCATGAATACTCCCCACCTTGCCGCCCTGAACCAATCCGTGTTTGCCATAGCCAATCTCAACCTCACAAGTATTCGAGTCCAACTGATAGCGTAAACGCAATGACCGGCTTTGTCAAACGTACGGCAAGCTTGCCTGACGTCGCTCACAGGGTGTAGGATATTGCATCGCGCTCGGTCAGGGCGCCAAGGATGGAGGTTAGATATTGTCAGCGAAAGATAACGCAGCGGAAATGTTCCGGCAGAAGTACAACTGTGCGCAGGCTACACTCGCAGCCCTTGGCCCGGCAGAGGGTCTGGAACGCGACACCTGCCTGAAGATCGCGTCCACGTTTGGAGGTGGTATAGGTAGAATGGGCGAGACCTGCGGAGCGGTCACCGGCTCGCTGATGGTGCTCGGCCTGCGCTGCGGCGGACAGACGATAGGCAACCCTGAGGCCAAGGCCGCTGTCTACGAGAGGGCCGGCGAGTTCGTAGAAGCCTTCAGGGAGAAGAACGGGTCCATAGTCTGCCGCGAGTTGTTGGGCCTGGATATCAGCACCCCTGAGGGGATGGCAGAGTTCAAAGAACGCAACCTCCACGACACCTTCTGCCTCGGCCTGGTGCAATCCGCCTGTGAGATACTGGAGAAGATCTAGGAGCCGGGCCCACGTGTGAGACCGGCTCAACCAGTGTCCTTTCGGCGGACTCCTAGCCCCACTCGGCTATTCGCCGCCCGTGGTCTACGAAGAAGCGCATCGTTTCGTAGTCGACCTCCGGGGGCTCGGAGTGATCCGAATGCAGGATGTATCCCCCGCCGCCTTTGACCACGGGAAGCACCTTCTCGCGGAGTTCGCGCACGATGGCGTCGCGGTCATTGGCTATCAGCGTGCGCACGTCAACGCCGCCAAAGAATGCGATGCGATCCCCGTAGTCAGCGAAAAGCTTGGGCAGATTCATCCCGGCCTTCACTTCCATTGCCTGCAGACAGTCCATACCTGCCTCTATGAGACCGGGAACCAGCGGTTCCATATACCCGCAGGAGTGAACTATCACTTTACACCCAAGTGAGTGGGCATAGTCGAAGATCCTGGCATGACCAGGCTGCAGAATCTCCCGGTACATTGCAGGGGACATGAAGGGCTTGTTCTTGAACCCCAGATCTTCATAGACAAAGAATCCATCAGGCTGGCCTTCTTCAGCAAACAACAGTTCAAGGTGGCGGATTGTCAGGTCGGCAAAGGTCATAACCATGTCCTTCACCCATTCCGGATCCTCAGCCATGCCCATCAGCATATACTCGTGTCCACAAACGGGGTGCATCTGCTCGAAAGGCGGAACCCCCGTCCACGTGAAGTACAAGTGTCGCTCTGCAGCGCATTTCTTGGCATCGCGGTAGGTCTCAAACGGAATCCTGCGGCGGTCGGTGCCGAGCAGGAATGGCTTCACGTGCTTCTCCCAACCGGCGCGGTCTTTCACGGTGAAATCCACGTGCTCCGGTGTGCTGTCGTGCAGCTTGTGCCTGCGAAGCGTTGCCCCGTTGCCGTCAAGACAGAGTATGGTCTCGTCGGTCTCTTCAAGCGTGACTTGCTCGAAGTCAAGGTTGGCAACTGAGTTTAGCCACCCGCCACCTCGACTGTCCTGGCCAAAGTGCAGGGCCGGGTCCTCATCGGCTTTGAGATGTCCCTCTGACACCCACCGCTTGACCGTGTCGCCCCACGGGCTGACCGCGACAGGAAGCATATCAACCGGTTTTCTCGCAAGCGCGTTGACCATACGCTCATAGCCGCTCATAGACATGTATTCACCTCAATTCTAACGTGTTCGCACGTGGCTAGAACAGGTTTATTGCTGCAGGACACAAATTCCTTCTTTGGAGTTGCTTTTGGAGCCTCTTCTTCTTCCGTGTCCGAAGAAGGCAGAATCCGGCATACCAGGAGAGGTTCGGACCGGGAACAAACTGCCCACTCCAGCGGCCGTAAAATTCCTGCAAAAAAGTGTTGACAAGCGTTGCAGAGGGTAGTATAATACGGATGGTGTGGTGAATTGATGATCTGCCGCACCACTGAACATCCTTACAACTGAATAGAAAACCGAAAATCACAATCGAGCGCCGAGTTTCCTGATTGCAGGAAGCGGAGGAACCATCCGAAAGGGGGGCGAGTTCGGAAACGAAGGGGTCTTCTTCCTACCCCAGCCCGACAGCTAACTCCGCAGGCGAGGCAGGGAGATTCTATTAGCAATTGATGGCCGCAGTCGTAAAACGCTGCGGCTTTTTGGTATCTGCCGTGCTGCGCTTGCCAACCCGTAATGACACGGCAGAATCTGAGACTAAGCAGGAAAGAGGCATAGGCAGTCGACTGTGTTGAGATTCGTTCAGTTCTCAGACGTGCATCTGGATAGTCGCCTGGGCGGCAAGCTCGGTCTGCCGGAGGAGAAGCGGGCCGTGCTGGCCGAGGACCTCCGCCAGTGCGTCAGCAGAGCTTGCGATGAGGCTTCTCGTTTCGAAGCGAGACTGATGCTGGTACCGGGCGACCTTTTCGACTTCGAGACTGTGCGCATCGAGACCGCACGTTACGCCGCCGAACAGTTCAGCACCATCCCAGACGTCCATATCTTCATCGCGCCCGGCAACCACGACAGCCTCTGCCCTGGAAGCCCGTATCTGCCCGACTCCGGAGTGCTGTGGCCGGATAACGTCCATATCTTCCGGTCGGAGAGCTTTGAGAGCGTTATTGTTGACGACCTGGGTTGTTCGGTCACGGGCCTGGGACTAGCACATTCCGGCACCTCATCCAGACTCCTCGAGACCAGAATCTCCAGACCGGCGATGCCAGTTAGTCTGCTCGTCTTTCACGGCAGCCGCGACTTTGGCCGTCCGCCGGAGAAGGAGACTGTGCTGCCGTTCACCGACGCGCAGCTCCTCGCCCAGGGTTTCACCTACGCTGCGATCGGTCACTACCATGAGCACGCGGCCATTTTGGATCAAGACGACAAGGTGCGGGCTGCATACTCGGGATGCACGATGGGCAGAGGGGTTGATGAATCGGGCGTCAAGGTGGTCCTCAAGGCTGCGATAGACTCCGAGGGAACAGTGCAGCTCCAGACTCAGGAGCTCGCCCCCAGGCGCGTGATTAGTGCATGCGTTGATGTCACTGGCGCGCTCGACACCGCCACGATAAACTATCGCCTTGAGAACGCCCTGGCGTCGACTGGCGCCAGAGATTCGGACCTGATTGACCTGAGATTCACAGGAAGAGCGCCACTTTCTCTCTCAGACCTCCTCAGCTCGATTGTGCCCACCGGCGAGTACTTCCACTTCAACTCTGACGCATCTTCGGTGGTTCCAGACTATGACCTTGATGTGATCGCGTCCGATTCCGCCGCATCAACTGTGCGCTCCGCTTTTGTGCGAGAACTGCTCGCCCGCAGACAGGCCGCTGACACTGACGATGAGAAGAACACTATCACCCACGCAATCTACTACGGCCTTGCAGCGTTGGACGGCCGAACACCGGAGCCGCGATGTGAGGATTAAGCGACTGCTGATAGACGGTTTCGGGTGTCTGACAAACAGGAAGGTGGAATTCCCCGAGAGCGGACTGGCGCTCATAGTCGCCGACAACGAGCGGGGCAAGACCACGCTTGCCGAAGCGCTGCTCGCCGGACTGGGAGGACTGCCAACGCGACCGGGCCGAGCCGACAAATCCGACCCGAAGCGCCGCTACCGGCCGTGGGATGCCGCAATACCTTATTCGCTGGAGCTTGACCTGTACGCAGGCGGCAGAGATTACAGGGTCAGGCGAGATTTCTCCTCAAGAGACGGGTTCTCAATCAGGCACTCCGATAGTCTGCTCGAGATCTCCGCAGAGTCTGACAAAGACCTGTGCGCGCAGTTCCTGCGGCTCTCCGGCGATGACTACCGCAGAGTAGCGCTGATCTCCGGCAAGGAACACTCACGGCTCAGCGAATCCCGGAGCCTGCAGGACTGCCTGGCCGCGGTCGTTGAGGGATCAGGCAGGGAAACGGGCGTGACTGCGGCTGTTGCGCTGCTGAACAACGCAAAGATCGCTTACGCCGACAAGCCCCCACGCCTGCCAAAGACTGCTGTCAGTGAACTGGAAAGCGAGACTAGAGCCAAAAACGATGCTCTCGCAGGAGTAATGGCGAGGATGGACCAGGCGCAGCATCAGTGGGCAGAGCTCACCGCGCTTCACGATCAGGCCAGCGTTCTGAAACAGCGTCAGGAACTGCTCGAGACAGAGTATGCGGCCGCGCGACTGCGCGAGATCACCAGCCGCATCGAGGAGGCCGAGAAGGCAGCACTGGACCTCGCCAGCCTTGAGGAGGAAAGAAAGCTCCTCGAACCTTTCGCAAACTTCCCTGCGGAACGGAAAGTGAACTTGCTGCGCGCGTCCACGAGGCTCGACGAAAACCAGAAGAGGGCAGGTGAGTCGCGCGCCAGGCTGGAAGGCCTGGATTCGGAGGCGCGCGTCATCCAGGACTGGCTGGAGCATCGCACAAGGTTCGACGGCAAGACCGCTGAGGACGCTGAGAGACTCCGCTCCGCACTGACACGAGTCGCAGATTGCCGGGCAAACCTGGAGTCTAAGCAAGCGGAGATTGACCAGGAAAACAAGACTTGCGGGCAGGATATCTCCGAGATAGCCCGGTTGGAGGGTCTGTACGCCAAGCTTCCGGCTCGTGAAGAAGAGTTCTTGTCGACGTTCGAAAAGTCACGCATCGAGTTTGAGCGTGATGTGCTGAGCAGCGAGGCTCAGCTCGAGAAGGCTGACAGGCAGACTGCGGAGATTCTCGAAGCGCGGACACGTGGAAAGCGTATGGGAATCGCCGTGGCTGGCGTCGGAATGCTGGCAGTTGCCTTGTCGCCCCTACTGAGCCTTCCGGGCGCGGCGATGATCGCTCTCTTTGCGATTGCGGCTCTCTTTGTACTGGGAGGTGTTGCGTGCTTTGCACGAAGCTCCGGGCACGAGGCTGACAGACTGGCAACGCTGAAGCACACTCGCGGCCAGTGCACGGCGTCCATCGCCGAAAGAGAGAACTCCAGACAGACTGCCGAGCAGAAGCTCTCGGATATCGCATTGGGTCTTGGGCTGCCGGGCCCTCAAGCCGTGCTCGAGAGCTACCAGAAGCTCAAGGCCGGGTCTGCAGGCCTGGCCAGAATCCGCGGACTTCTGGCGCAGCGTCAACAGCTCGCGGATCAGCACAAAGCGGCCATAGATGAAGGCGTGTTTCTCTGTGGGCGGTACGGAGATATGCCCGAACCGGGACAATTGGAAAGAGCGCTGTGGGAACTCAATGCCGGTCTCAACGATTATCTGGCCAGACTCGCGAAGCTGAGTTCTGTGCGAGAGAACCAGGCCGCCCAGTCAAGGCAACTTCAAGGAACCCAGACAAGCATTGAGGCCGATTCGCTGGCCGTTCGGGAGGTGCTATCGGAAGCAGGTCTTGACCCGGACCTGCCGCGTGAGACCTGGCTGAAAGCCTTTGAAGACAGAGAGCAACAATACAACCGGTACCGCGACCTCACGAGCAGACTCATACCTTCCGCCAGAGGGCGGCTGGTGAGTCCAAATGAGCTCGAGTCCAGGAAGAACGAAGCTCGGGAACTTCAGCAGTCTCTGGATGGGCATTTCGACCGCAGGGAGAAATCCCCCGAGATTCCTCCCTGCGGTCGGAATGACATGCCCTGCAGAGAGCTGCCCGATATAGAGAAAGACCGAAGGAGCGTCGGCGAGGAGGTCGCAACGGTATCAGACCGAATACTGACACTCGAGCGCGAGATGGCAGGCGGTATCTCAGCATACAGACAGTCTTTTCCGCAGATTCGCGATGAACTGGCGGAGTGCAACCGTCTTCTTAGAGTGGCGCGGCGATTTGGTGAAGCGGTCGCGCTGGCGAGCGAAGCGCTTAACGCGGTATCAGAGACCACGAGGGAAAAGTGGGCAACAGCGCTCAATCAGCGTGCGTCCGCTATGCTGCCATCTCTCAACCCGGACTACAAGACCATCAGCTTCGATGACTCATTGAGGATGAGACTGGAGCGCGCATCCGACGGACGAATAATCGAGCCGGACGAGATCGACACTGCGCTCAGCACTGGCGCCAGAGACCAGGTGCTTCTCGCGGCACGCATCGCGATAGCCGACGAGCTTTCCGCCCCTCGGCTCCGCTCGGGAACCGTAACACCAGAGGAGATGCCGCTGATCCTTGACGACCCGTTCATAGCCACAGATGACCGCCGTTTCATATCAGGAATGCGCTATCTGGCCGAGGAGGTGTCGTCGCGCACACAGGCGATCGTGCTAACCTGCCACGCATCCAGGCACAGTGTACTGGAAGCCCAGCGATGGTTTGCGGAAAACGTGAGTATCCTGCGGTTGTGACGTGCGATAGCCTGCTGATAGGCTGGCGGGACGCGCAGCCGTTATGCCGGAATGGGTCCGGCAAACACGAGCAGTATGCTTCGGGACACCCGTCCCGAAGCATAGTAGCATACTTCCGTTCGTTGCTCATTTCTACCTGCTCCAGATGACTTCGCCGCCGCAGATAGTGTGAACCAACTCCAGATCCTCATCAACTACAATCACATCGGCATCCCTGCCGACACCCAGCCTGCCTTTGTTCAACCCCATCACTCTGGCGGGCGTTTCCGAGCACATAGCCGCGGCATCAGTGATCGAGTAACCGAGTAGATGCACCGCATTCCGAAACGCGTCTATAGGTGTCAAGGCACTGCCGGCCAATCCCATCTCACGACTCACCATTCGCACACCGTTATTTGGCCCGTCGATTACGCAGCGGCCCCACGAACCGGGGAGGTCATACGTCCCGGATGGAAGACCCGCTCCGAAATTGCTGTCAGTAATCAGTGCGATGCGTTCGGGGCCCTTGCAGCGCATTGTCTTCTCGATCAGAATCGGAGGCACGTGTGAGCCGTCCGGAATCAGCTCCGCCACGATTCGATCTTCGATCAGAACGTAGTCGGTCAAGGCAACGGGCTGGCAGCCTGCTTCGGTTACCTGCGGCGCGCCATAGACATTGAACAGGTGAGTCGCTACTTTGATTCCGGCATCAACGGCGGCACGAGCCTGATCTATGGTCGCCTCAGTGTGAGTCATACAGCACACTATGCCGAGCAGGGTTAACTTCCTGACCAGGTCGCAGGCCCCGTCCAGCTCCGGCGAAACGTCCCACAACTTGATCAGCCCACCGCCCGCGTCCAGAATCATATCAGTTGTGGCGTTAGTAATCGGTTCCAGATGCTTGCTGGCACCCGCGCCCGTCCTGGCGATGTACGGCGATTCGAGGCGAAACCCAGGTATCTGAGGAACCGTTTTCAGATCATCGGTCTCCTTTCTGTGGCGACTAAGCTGCGTGAGGATCGCCTCTTTGGTGTCGAAAAGCGTCGGGTAGAATGTCGTGGCGCCCTTTTCCGCCTCCAGTTTCGCATAGTCAACCAGCGAACCATCAGAGCCGGATTCGTAGCCGATTCCGTGGGTGTGTATATCGATGAGCCCCGGAAGCACATAGCACCCGTCGGCGTCAACGGTCTTCCGGCCCGACAGGTCTTCTCCGACCTCGGCTATGCGGCCATCGACGATTCGCAAATCGCATTCGCGCAGTTCGCAGCCGTCCAGAAGTGCAGTTCCGTTCTTGATAACCATAGCTTGTTGTTAACCAACCTTCCATTCAAATGAGCACAGCGGCATGTCTGCCTCGTCCACTGCATTGCAGTACGGGTTGAATCCCTGGCCGTATCCGAGAGTTAGTTCTCCCTCTGGAAGTCCGGGGAACATGACAAGTATCGACGCGGGGTCCATCGGGTCGCGCTTCGCATTGAAAGGCTGACCGTCGGCCCGAAGTTTGCCATCGGCGTCGAGTAAGCCAAAGCCCCAGATGTTGCTCTGCGGCAGCCAACCGCCAACAACGCCACAGCATCGGACTCGCAGCGTCGGGGGGCTCTCCAAGCGTTCCACGCCGGTGACACGCGGCCCGGCCGGTATGTCGGCTTGCCCCGTCAGGCTCAGGGCTGCTCTTGCCAGTCGCTTGCCAAGTCGTATCTGGCTCGGCGTATCGACGTGGATAAGATCTGCCAAACTGAGATCCACTGCAGTAGTCGCTGCCGTGTGAGGCACGCGGTCCGGCAGTTCGTAGAGTGCCTTTCTAACCTGGTTCCATGGCATACAGGCGTCTTCCGGCCAGCCGATAACCCTGCCGATCTGAACCACGATAACTGGCAAATCCGCCTTACCCGTGTCCTTCCGCACCTCTACAATCAAGCGGTCAAGCCTGGCGGCGTAAGTCGAGCTCAATGATTCGTCTGCGTCTGATTCGCCCTGATACCAAAGAATGCCCCTTAGGCTTCCACCAGCGCGCTTGATTCTCTCAAGCATGCTTCCATAGAGGCTCGACCCGCCCTGCGACTTGAGACCGGGGCTCCACTGATCCAGCGAGGTCCCGCCGTGCGCGGCTGCGATGAGGCCAACGGGTTTGCCCACAGCCTCAGCCATTGCCTTTCCGAACGCGACTCCAGGGCTTACGCCCACCACCGCCTCTCTCCGACCCTTGGCCGCTATCTCTTCATCAGAAAGACCAATCAAATCCTCGGTCAGGGCGGGACGCATGAAGTCTTTGTGGACGGGCGTGAAGCTCTCCCACAAACGATGCGTCGGCTCCTCGGCTATCTCCCAGTTGCCCGCCATCGTAAACAGCCATACCCGTTCGTCAGGTGCAGGAGCGCCCTCAAGATAGCCGCAGCCCTGCATGTTCGACTGGCCCGCAAGCACCCATACATCAAGATTCTCCGGATGTGTGTTCAACAATCTATTCTCCAAGTGTCAGTTTGACGCCACCCAGCGCTACCATGTCATCTCGAACGAAGTGAGAAATCTCAGCGTCGTACGGAGATTTCTCGCTGCGCTCGAAATGACAGATTTGACCCGGATAACAGCCATTCGGGGCTTCCGGCGAGATGCGGCAGTTCGCCCCAG
>CAYSLA010000018.1:31724-34212 GCA_964431685.1 uncultured bacterium
TGACCCGGATAACAGCCATTCGGGGCTTCCGGCGAGATGCGGCAGTTCGCCCCAGAGATTATAGCACGAGTTGCAGTCGGTCGTGTAAATCCGGTATAATGGACACCTGCGACCGCTTCGACGGAGCCAACTAACCGGCGAAGTCTTTTTTGTTTACTAGCGAGGGTGCCCCTGAATTGAAGATTTGCTGCAGCATCAAACAAGTACCGGCTACGACCGAAGTGAAGATCAATCCTGAGACCAATACCCTGGTGCGCGAGGGGGTAGATACGCAGATAAACCCGTTTGATCTTTACGCACTGGAAGAGGCCGTCCGGATCAAGGAGAGGATGACTGAGGCGGGAGACCCATCCACCGTGACAGTCATCACGATGGGACCTCCGCAGGCGGAGGATGCGCTGCGGGAGGCTATCTCTCTTGGCGCCGATGAAGCCGTTCTTCTCTCGGACCGCGCGTTTGCCGGTTCGGACACGTGGTGCACGTCGTACGTATTGGCCGCCGCCGTCAAGAAACTATCCCCGGACGTTGTGATCTGCGGAATGCAGGCTATCGACGGCGATACGGGCCAGGTGGGGCCGGGCATCGCGGTGCATCTGAGCTGGGCGCAGGTCGCGTATGTCGCCGAAATCCAGTCTATGGACAAAAAGAAGATGGTGGCGAAGCGGCTCATCGAAGAAGGCTACGAAGTATGCGAAGTCAAGCTGCCGGTGGTGATGACGGTTGTGAAGGAAATCAACGAGCCGCGAACCCCATCGCTGCGAGGCAAGATGGCTGCGAAGAAGGCGGAGATCACCAAGTGGGGCGCCGCTGATCTCGGCGCGCCGGATGACAAAGTGGGGCTGCTTGGTTCGCCGACTCAGGTCGTGAAGATTATGACTCCGCCGGGAAGAACCGGCGGCGCGAAGCACGAGGGCGAGGCGCCCGAGCTGGCCGACAAGCTCTTCGGTGTTCTGAGAAGTCTGGAGGTGGTCTAATGTCCATAACCGTAGACAGTTCAAAGTGTAATGGGTGTGGACTCTGCGTAAAGGCATGTCCGACAGCGGCAATCGAAGTTAAGGACAAGCTGGCCACCATTGTCCTCGAGAGTTGCACGATGTGCGGCGCTTGCGTCAGCTCCTGCCGTTTCTCCGCGATATCCATCGACATAGAAAAGCAGGCAGCCGAAGATTTGAGCAAGTACCACGGAGTGTGGGTGTTTGGTGAGCAGCGCGATGGCAAGGTGGCGCCGGTAGTATTCGAGCTGATAAACATCGGCCGTTCGCTGGCCAAAGACCGGAATACCGAACTGGCGGTAGTCCTGCTGGGCGACGACATATCTGACGCGGCGCACGAACTGGCGAAGTATCCGGTGGACAAGGTGTATGTCTATGAGGCCCCGGAGCTCAAAGACTATGACGCTGAGCGGTATTGCCGTGTGCTCACCGACGTCACCCGCGAACTCAAGCCGGAGATATTCCTGGCAGGCGCGACCACCACTGGCCGCAGCTTCATGTCCGGGGTGGCTATCAATCTTTACACGGGTTTGACAGCCGACTGTACGGGGCTTGAGATTGGCGAAGACAGCCTTCTCCATCAGACTCGACCCGCCTATGGCGGCAACATCATGGCAACCATCCTGTGCCCTTACACCCGGCCGCAGATGGCTACGGTCCGGCACAAGGTGTTCCCGACAAGCTGCATTCGTGCGGAAGGCGAAGCCGAGATCGTGCGCCTGGAACCCAAACCTGCGCTGTTTGGCTCCAGAAGCACGGTGTTGGACTTCATCGCCGAGGTCGGCGAGAAGGTCAATCTGGTGGACGCTGACATCATTGTATCTGGCGGCCGCGGGCTGGGATGCCCGGAGAACTTCGCGGTTATTCGCGAACTGGCGGACGAGCTCGGTGCGGCGGTTGGCTCGAGCCGAGCGGCAGTTGACGCAGGTTGGATTTCGTATGCGCACCAGGTGGGCCAGACAGGCAAGACGGTCTGTCCGAAGATATACATCGCCTGCGGGATCAGCGGCGCGGTGCAGCATCTCGCCGGCATGGGAAGCTCAGATTTGATTATCGCTATCAACAAAGACCCGAATGCTCCCATATTCGGAGTCGCAGACTATGGCTTTGTGGGGGACGTGCTGGAAGTCGTTCCGGCGCTCACCCGCAAGATCCGCGCAATGCGCGGTGCTCCCGAAGTGTGTCCGGTTTAGGGGTAGCCGGACGGTCCAGGTCGATTGCTGTCCCAGCGATTGGCCGGATACTGCTTGGGGAGTATAAGACTAGCTATCAACCCTGTCTCGAGGAAGGTGTTGTCGAACTATGAAGAAGAATGCCTACGGCACGAGCGCCCTCATACGAGAAGCTCAGCGACAGATGGAAACCGACTGGAAAGATAAGCCCCGGGAAGAGCAGATCAACCTGCTTCGAAGGAAGTACACTGATCTGATGGTGGCAAAGAGGATTTCGGGCAACTAGCTCAAAGAACCCATTATGCTTCGGGACGGGTGTCCCGA
>CAYSLA010000019.1:0-1143 GCA_964431685.1 uncultured bacterium
TGCCTGATGGGTAAAAATACCCCACCCGTCATAAACTTGGGACGCACCCGTCAAGGGCTTTTTTTCAAAATGTTACATCTGTGTGCACTACACCTGACATATCTCAGAAGCTGCTGCGATGTGCTTTGCTCCACCGAAGTGCGATTCCAGGTTTTCTTACCGACCGAAATGAGGTAAACTGTTTCTGTCAACTGCCCAAGAACCGCCACAGGATCGTCTGTGCACGGGAGTCCGGAGCACGAAGTTGGCTAGTATCGAAACGTAAAGGGAGCGCCAAGATGCCGAACATGAACCTGGAACTGCACGAGAAGCTTGACAGTCTGCGTAAGACCGTTGCCTCGACGGGAGGATGCGTGGTGGCGTTTTCCGGGGGAGTGGATAGTTCCTTTCTTCTGACCGTGGCTGCGGAGGTGCTGGGTGAACGGGCGCTTGCCGTGATCGCCACATCGTCCACATACCCCAAACGCGAGTTCTCATCCGCTCTGGAGTTTGTCAGGAACCGTGGGATTAGTTATGTCGTAGTGGATTCGGAGGAGCTTAACATCCCCGGCTTCGCTGATAACCCTCCGGACAGGTGCTACTATTGCAAGAAGGAGTTGTTTACCAGGCTGCTCACGCAGGCGAAGACCGAAGGTTTGGAGTGTGTAATGGACGGGGCAAACGCTGACGACGCGCAAGACTTCCGGCCCGGAATGCGCGCAGCGCGGGAGCTGGGGGTCCGCAGCCCGCTGCTGGAATGCGGACTCGGCAAGTCGGATATCCGCACGATCTCGCGGGAAGTCTACGGGCTGCCAACGGCCGACAAGCAACCGATGGCGTGTCTTTCATCACGGTTTCCCTACGGTTCGAAGATTACGGCGGAAAAGCTTCGGCAGGTCGAGATGATGGAGGACTTCCTTTCCGAAAACGGCCTCACGACCTTCAGAGCGAGACACCACGGCGACACGCTGCGGCTGGAACTGGCTCACTCGGAGGCAGAGAAGCTGTGGTGTGGCGGCCTCCGCGAACAGGTCGTGTCACTGGCCAAGTCGCTCGGGTTTACGTATGTGACCCTGGACCTTGAGGGCTTCAGGTCAGGCAGTATGAACGAGGTACTTGCAGAGGACCGGAGGAACAAGTAGATACTTCGCGGGCGCATGCCCC
>CAYSLA010000019.1:1243-5771 GCA_964431685.1 uncultured bacterium
CCTCCGCCATTCACCAGCAAGGATACGATACTGATTGGGCGGGTTGTCAGCAGGAAGACCGGCGTCGGAATTAACAACGTGACCGTCGAATTTGGCAGGCTGCGGACCATTACAGCCAGAACCGGCGCTGCCGGATACTTTGCCATCAACCTGGGCTTTGAAGCGTCGGTCTCCTCTGTGTATCCAAGCCTGGATGAGACTTTCAGCATCGACTCCAGCACCGCCGGGGCGGCCTATCCTACAACTCTCAGCGTGAGATACCGCGAAGTCACATCGCTTCAGTCTGCTATCAGCGTCCCAACCAGTGTCCTGACCGGCTCCACAACCGACCTGGGAACGCTGTCAATTGTAGACGATGGCTCTGGTGACGGCGGCGGCGAGGAACCGCCTCCTCCGCCTGGTGACGACGACGATGGCGACGGTCCGCCTCCGCCTCCCATCTAGCCGATGCAGACTGTTGCGCGAGTGAATCCGTATGTCGGATGGTCTGTAGGAGCTGCCGTGGCGCTGGTGCTAAGCGTGGTGGTTTTTGAGCGCTACCTGCCCTACAGGCCAACTCCTCTCGCGCCGAAACAGCCGCCAGCCGTCGTCATCGCGATGACCGACACCTACCTGGTCGGACTGGCCAAAGGCGAGAAGCTCTGGAGCGTCCGAGCGAAGAATGTGGAGATCGCCAGGGATCGCGTCACGGCAACCATAAAGCATATCCACGACGGCAAGATCTACCGTGACCGGAAAGTCGCCTTCAGAGTAAAAGCGGGTTCCGCAGTCTATGACGGATGGAAGCGCGATCTCAAGATGGGCGACGGGATCCTAGTGGAAGGCACCGAAGGCCAGAAGATAACAACTCGCGGAGCGAAATGGACTAGTGACGATGCCACTCTCCGCAACATCGACCCTGTGGTCTTTGAGAACAAATGGGGAAAGTTCTCCACCGACAGGCTTGAAGTTCGGGTTGCGAAGCGTGAGATGGAGATGTGGAACGTGCGGATGCATATCGACCTGGGTGAGCTAAGATAATGAGACCTGCACAGACCCTGCGCATAGTTGCTGTGATGCTGATAGCGATACTGCTCGTGGCGTCCTCGGCCTCTATGCTGGCGCAGTCCCGCAGCAACTCGAGCACAAAGCCGGCAGCAGAGAGCAAAGAGAAAGATGTGGTTGACGCGCGTGCGGACAACCTCAAGAGCGTCTGGGGCGCAAAGAAGTTTGTGGTGATGACCGGCAACGTGCGCTTCAAACACGGAGACAGCGTGCTGACCTCCGACCAGGTGGACTACGACCAGGATGAAAAGGTGGCCGTGTCTCCGGGCAAGTTCTCTCTCACGAATCCTGAATGCGATCTGACCGCAGACAAAGGAACCGCCTATTTCAAGAAGAAACTCACCGTGGTCGAAGGCAATGTGGTTATGACTCTCAAGCCCAAACCGGAAGAAGTGGCGGAAGAAGACAAGGAATCCGTGCGGGAGAAGCTGAAGAAGCCCACTACCATCACCTGTCCGAAGATGGAGTATCAGTACAAGGACAAAGTGGCCACATGCACGGGTGGGGTGGATTTCAGGCAGGAGAAACGCACCGCGAGAGCCGACACAGCCGTATATGACCAGAACAAAGAGCTCCTTACCCTGACTGGCAACGTGAAAGGTACTGACGAGGACGGCCAGACGTTCTCTGCCCCAGGCAAGGTTGTGATCTCCATCAAGAAGGGCGACGAGTGGATGGAGGCCCCGAACGCACAGGCCACTTTCAAGATAGATCTGGATGAAGAAGAGGATTAGCCTGAAGCGCGGAAGCGGGATCCTCGCATACTGCACCGAGGCCGCTGAGAGAGTGGCCGAACTCTATCTTCCGCTTCAAAATGCCCCCCGCATCGGACGCTACGCCGTGGCTTGCGCGCTTTTCGAGCGCTTTGCCGAGCTTCGTGCGATCTCTACCACAACTTCGTTATTCTCCAAGCCAAACCCTGATGTTCTCGTATCTGCCCGCTCCGAGATCGCCCCAGTCTTGTCCAGTGTGACGTTGGACTGCGGAGAGTGCATCGGCGGTTCGCACGACGGAGTCCTGCGTCCGGACGCCCTGGCCGCAATCTACGAGTCCGAGGGATCCCGCCGAGAAAGAGGCGCTTACTACACTCCCGAGGCGACTGCGCGTATGATGACGCTGGGGGCTCTTGAGAGATATCTGTGCGTCAGTCTGCCCGACGAATCAGAGTCCGGGATCAAGCATCTCATTGACCAGAGCGATGCTTCGGGACTCTCAAACGTGCGAGCAGTCGAATCGGCGCTTGCGCGAGTAAGGATTCTGGACCCTGCGTGCGGTGGTGGGGCGTTCCTCATAGCGATGTTCACAGAACTGCGGCGGCTCCTTTCGGCGGTGACAGATGGTGCTGTGCCGGAGAACGGGGCCGTGGTTCGCAGTATCCACGGAATCGACTCCGACCCTCTGGCCGTGTCGGTTGCCCGGATGCGTCTGGCTCTGGCGTGCGGCACGCTTCCGGCATCGTTGGAAAGCAACACTCGCTGTGCAGACGCTTTCGACGTGCCGGATATGGACGGGACTTTCGATATTGTGCTGGCCAATCCTCCTTACATCTCCACGTATGCCCGGGGTGCATCCGAACTGGACGGAGAACTGGCTCTCCGAGAGAGATACCCGGAAGCAGGCGGGCGGTTGAATGCGTTCGGGTGCTTCACGATGCGCGGAATGGATTTCGTCGGGGATCGTGGTGTGCTTGCATACATCGTTCCGGATGTTCTTGCGTACGCAAGCTCATACTCAGGTCTGCGGTCCGCGGTCGCGCAGAGGATGCCTTGGCAAGAGTGGGTGCTGCCGGACGGACGCGTCTTCGATGCCACGGTTCGCAGCGTGATTCTGTTGGCGAGTGCCGGACCCCGGTCTATCAAGACCAGCACGGTGCCGTCGAACGCGAGCGTCTGGTCTGGCGCCGATGTCCCGTTTCGAGGCAGTGTGGCTGACGGCGTCAGATTCTTCCGATCGGATGCCGAATCGGACCTTTGGACTCACATTCGCTCACTCGACGCTACTGTCCGCGACCTCTTCTTTGTGAAAGACGGGGTTAACCCAGGGCCAGCGGCATGCCGCGCAATGATACTCGACGACGTCGATCCTCATGCGCCTTCTTCTCGAAGATACATTGAAGGCAAGGACATTGATCCAAATGGCTGGTTTGTGCGTCCGGCGGACAAATGGCTGAGATACGACCAATCCCTGAAGAACACGGCCAACGCGGCTCAGGGGTTCTCGCTGAGGAACGCTGGTGTGTTCCAGTCACCCAAACTGGTCTACAGGCAGACTGCCGACACGCTGGTGGTCGCCCTGGATGAACGCGACGATCTCGTCACACTCAACTCGGTCCACTGCATCAGGAGCAAGACGGGTGACGCGGAAGAGTTGCTGGCGTTGCTGACGATTCTGAACTCTCCTCTCGCGCGGCTCTTCTACGCGGTCGATAGCAGCGAAACTCGCGATGTGCTCCCTCAGGTTCACGTAAGCTGGCTTAATCAGTTTCGGCTTCCAGATGCTTTCTGCCAGGCGGCCCCTGTGCTGTCGGCAATTGCCCGGGACGTGCTTGCAGGAGATGATACCGCGCCCGCCCGCCTGCACAGTGCAGTGTGCGAAGCATACTGTGTGGATTCTTCGCCGGCTGGTTCAGTCTTATCTGCCTACTTTGACAGGTATCCGAGATTTCGATTTGCATGAATGCAGTCGCCACGGGCGCACGATACATACTAACAATCGGAAAGGTTCAATAATGACAAGTTACGTCTCTGACGGTGACCGGCCGATCCGTCTCGGAAATGACCAGATCGAGATGGCAATCAAGCTCGATGCGTTTCCGCACCTCTCGGAGATTACCAACAGAATCACGGGAAGCAGATTTGAGCTGGACAGCACGCCAATCTGCCGGTTGCGGCTTCGGAGTTCGATATGCACGGTCGATATAGCGAAGTGGCGCTTTCAGTTGGGCTCGGGAGAGGATGTTGCACGCGAAGACGAGCGGGGTGTTGTTGGCGGGTACTGGAGAGCCGACGCTGATGTGGAGCATTGGGGGCACGCGGGTTCTCTGACCGATTTCCCCGTGGGGCTTCCGGGTTACAGCGCTATCTTCTATCCCGGGTATGCGTGGTACAGAACCGCTTTTGAGCTGCCGGAGAATGTTAGTGGCGAGGAAGTAGAACTTCGCCTTGGCGGATGTGATCATCAGGACTGGCAGGACTACTGGGTGTACCTGAACGGTGAGTTGATCGGACACACCAGTACGAACGGCTGGCATCCGTTCCCGAGTTACAGGATAAGGCCGTCTGACGGCCTATATTCTGTGCTCAGGTTCGGCGGCGCGAACACGCTCGCTATTCAGACCAGAGGTCTGGACAGGAGCTTTCCAGGGATGCACAGGCCCGACGCTGAACGCTACTCCTGCGGCACCTTTCTCTGCGAGCAGAGTGTCCTTGTAGGATCGCCGGACAGATGGGTCGACGATTGGAAACTGGTAGACCGCAAGCTCAGC
>CAYSLA010000019.1:5871-34070 GCA_964431685.1 uncultured bacterium
TCAGTCACGCTCGGCACTTTCCCGGGCAAGCAGCTCGAGCCGGGGCAGAGCTACACAAGCAAGACGGCAGTGATCGGTGTTGGCGGCACAGGGCAGGCGGGGCGTGCATTCACCAATCACGTAGAGCGGCACGGTCACCGCAGGCGCGAGCTGCTCAATATGTCGCACTGCTACGGAATCCACGACGTCGCCGGGATGGAAGAGCCAACTGACCTTACGGAACAAATGCTACTATCCAATCTTGATGACATCGCCCAGCTTCGCCGGATGGGCGTCGAGTTTGACTACTACTTCATTGATGCGGGTTGGAGCAATCCGACTGGTGACCTGACCGATTTTGACCCTCGTTTCTTCCCGAACGGGCCCGGTGAGGTCGTGCGCCGTGTTACTGATATGAACATGAAGCTGGGCCTGTGGACCGCTCCGTCTTCCGGGCCGATGGCGTTCCACCCGGATGCGTTCAAGCCCGAGCTTGCATCGTGCGGAACTCTGCCGCCCGGCGACAACAGCCTGACCCTGTTTGAGGCTGGAGTGATGCGGGAGGCCGGTGACGAGCCGCAACGCCATCGCGGGGCGCTCTGCACCGCGGCCGAGCCGTACAAGTCGATGTTCAAACGCGCCCTTCTACACCACGTCACGCGGAACAACGTCAGCGGCTTCAAGTTCGATGGAGTGACGTCTGTATGCAACAACCCGTGCCACGGACATATGACAGGTCTCTACTCGATCGAAGCTTTGGCCGACGCTCTGATCGATATTCTCGAAGAGGTTCGAACTGTTTGTCCGGATGTCTTCTACATGTACTACTGGAACTTCCGGTCTCCCTGGTGGCTGTTGTGGGGCAATACCATTTATGAGCGAGGCGTTCTGATGGAAGGCTCTACTGCGTCGGACGCGCCCACGAGGCATCTGCGCCAGTCCGTCACCCTGAGCTTTGACCAGGCGACCCACCACGCCTGGGAGAGGGTCCCGCTTGTCAGCGGCGACAGTCTGGGCGTGTGGATAAGCAAGTGGCGCTGGGCGAACTACCTTGGCCGCGAAGAATGGCGAGACGCTTGGATAATGGATATCGCCCGGGGTAGTATGATGTGCCAGCTATGGGGCGACCTGGGGATGTTTGACGATGAAGATAGACAGTTCCTCGCACGTGTGAACGCCTGGATCAGAGACAGAGCCGACCTGCTGCGCAATCCAGCGAGAATTCTGGGCAGCCCCTGGGATGCTGAGCCCTACGGATATGCGTACTCCGAGAATGGGCGCGGCATCGCGTTCATCAACAATCCGACATTCGAGACGAGGGCAGTAGATTTTGCGCTGGATGAAACGCGTGTGCAAGCCGTGCTGCGGCCATTTGAGCTCAAAGTGCTTGAACTGACCGAAGTCGGTGTGCTGGAGTTCGTGCCGGACCCGACGGCCAACCGTGATCGATCTTATACTCGGCTGCGGTCTGATCTTCGTGAGATCTCGCGCGAGACGATGCGCTGGAGTGACCCTGATGAGGCTCATTTCATCCGGCGCGTTGTTAACGGCAGGGCAGGATACGCAGACCTGAAAGAAGAATACACACCTGAGGACGCTGAGCGTGCAGACAGCCGCGACTGCAATGTGGTGCTGCGCAGATTCACCGGCACCGTCGCCTTACCCCGGATGCAAACGGCGGGCGCCTTGCTGTTGATCTGTCAGACTGCCAGGGACGGCATCTTCTGGCACCATCACGCGCTCTATGATATCATAATTCCGAGGCTGACTGTGAACGGTGCGGTTCTGGAGACGAGTTCGACGCCTCACAGATGGCACGAGGAAGCCGGAGGGTGGAGTTGGATACTGTTCGATGCACAAGTTCCAGCCGGTGAGGCTGGTGACGCCGAGCTTGAGGTGTCCGCTTATCTGCCGGACGGAGTCGATGTGAGTTTCGTTGCCCGGTTGTGCTCGGAGCAGGACTAAGCGGCAGGTCAGTTGGTGTTCGGCTGCCGGTTTCCGGGCGGATAATTGGAGGAGATTGACGTGAACAGCAAAGAGAGAGTATTGGCGGCATCTGCAAGGCAGCGAACTGACCGGCCTCCCACGGCGCTCAGATGCACTCCAGAAGCCTGGGAGAAACTGCGGGCCTATCTTGGAGCGGAGACCAACGACGACGTGCTCGATGAACTTGATATAGACCTGCGATGGATTTCTATGCCGTTTATTGGCCCTGCCGAGAAGTCCGCCATTCCTCTGCACAGCGAAGGAGTCGACTTCTGGGGATGCAGAACGCGCAGGATTTCAAACGAGTTCAACACCTACTTTGACTTTGATTTTCACCCGCTGGCCGAGGCGAATAGCGCCGAGGATATCGCTCGCCACGATTGGCCAAGTCTGGACTGGTGGGACTACTCGGCCATTCGCGATGGACTAAAGACGGCCAACAGGAAGGAGCCGCGAGCGTGCATGTTCTTTGCTGGCGGCGCATTTGAGACGCCCTGGTACATGCGTGGTATGGAGCGTTTCATGATGGACCTCTACGAAAGCCCGGAGATCGTCGACGCCATCTGCGGGCGCGTTGAGCAGTACTATCGACAGAGGGCGCTGCGGGTGCTTGAAGTGGCCGATGGCGAGATAGACATGATCGGCTCCGGCGGCGATATCGGCACTCAGCGTGGAATGATGCTGAACCCCGACGTTTGGCGAGAGCGAATCAAGCCCCATTCCAGCAGGCTGATCTCAAGTTTCCGCGAGATGGGGTTAATGACGTTCTATCATTCGTGCGGCTCGCTCGTGCCGGTGATCGACGATCTCATAGAGTGCGGCCTGCAGTTCCTGGATCCTATACAGGTCAGCGCTGAGGGGATGACTCCTGAGGAGTTGTTTCCGCGATTCGGGGACAGGCTCTCTTTCCACGGTGCCATAGATGAGGTTGAGCTGCTTCCTAACGCAGCGCCGGAAGAAGTCTACAGAGAGACACAGAGAGTGATCGATATACTGGGGCAGAACGGCGGATTCGTTGTTGCTCCTTCCCATATGGTTCAGGGCGATACGCCTCCCGAGAACGTGGTGGCAGTCTTCAACGCGGCGCGCGACTATCATTGGTAGCAGGACCTCAGTTAGTACGAAAGCTCGTTTTCTGGTATAATATCCTCCGAACCCAAGAACCACGGAGGATTCCACGTGTCCGAGCGCACCGCGGCTGTGATAATGGCTGCCGGCAAGAGTACCAGAATGAAGTCCGCCATTCCGAAGGCGGCGCATCTTATATGCGGCAAGCCTGTCACCCGGCACATCATTGACGCGTGTCGTGAGGCAGGGGTTGAGGATGTCATAGTCGTCGTCGGCTATGAGGCCGAGATGGTCAAGTCGGCGCTTGGAGATGATGTATGCTATGCTCTGCAGGCACAGCAGCTCGGAACGGGCCATGCCTGCGTGCAGGCGATCCCATATCTTGCACAAGATGTCTCGCGGGTGCTGGTGCTTCCTGGTGACTCTCCTCTGCTTACCCCTGCCACCATCAAGAGGCTGCTTCAGTTCCATGCGGAACAGAACTGCGCGGCTGCGATGTTGACGGCAGTTCTTGACGATCCCGGCAACTACGGCAGAATTGTCCGCGATGCTGATGGCCGCGTATGTGAGATCGTGGAGGCCAAAGACGCCACCTCCGAGCAGATCGCGATACGCGAGATCAATCCGTCCGTCTATTGTTTTGCCAGAGCTGATCTGGAAGAAAACCTGGGCCGGATTAGCTCGAACAACTCTCAAGGGGAATACTATCTTACCGACGTTATCGGGTTTCTGGTGAGTTCAGGACGCGGGGTGGGAGCGCTGCCCGTGGAGGACCCGCTGGAAACCCTTGGTATTAACAACCGTGTTGAACTGGCCGATGCCGGCTCCATAATGCGTTCGCGGATCCTTCGTGAACTTATGCTGGGCGGTGTTACCATAGTGGATCCCGCAACAACGCACATTGATGCCGGGGTCAGCATCGGTGCGGACACGATAGTGCATCCGTTCACCTTAGTCGAGCTTGGGTCCGTGATAGGCAGTCGATGTGAGATCGGACCATTTGCACACCTCCGCGGAGTCACTATTCCGGACGGCGGCACGGACGGCAGGCTAGCGGTTCCTGATTCGAGCCGAATGGTTGACCGATGCGGATGATCGTTGGCCTTGGAAACCCTGGTAGAGAGTATGCGCACACGCGCCACAACGTGGGATTCGATGTGCTGGACCGGTTCGCCGCTCGGCACGGGGTGCGAATCATCAAGCGGCGCCTGAAAGCGGCTGTTGCGTCTTTGCGGTTTGGCGATGAGGAAATCTTGCTCGTTAAGCCGCAGACGTTCATGAACCTCAGCGGCCAGTCGGTTGGGGCTCTCGTGCGAATGTACAGGGGCGAGCCGGATGACATTCTGGTGGTCTATGACGATATGGATGTGCCGCTGGGCAGAATTCGCATCCGTCCTCAAGGTTCGTCCGGCGGTCACAACGGCATGGAGTCTATTGTGCGTGCGCTGGGCAGCAGTGGTTTTCCGCGCATCAGGATAGGTATCGGACGGCAAGGGGAAGCCATCGACCACGTCCTGTCCGGCTTCAGGCGCGCAGAGCGGCCGGTGATTGAGGCCGCGATTTCCGATGCTGTGGACGCGCTTGATATGATACTCGAAGAAGGAATAGAAGCGGCGATGAACCGCTACAATACATCAGCAAAGAACAAGGAGCAAGACCGAAATTGAAGATAAGACTCGGTGATCTGCCGGTAACGCTCGATACCGGCAACCTGGAACCCAACGTGTGTCCTGAGATGGTGGATGCAAGATCGTATCTTGTCGACGCTGCCGCGGAGAATCTGCGCTCTGGCAAGTGTCTTGGGTCTGGTTTTCTCGGATGGTTGAACCCGGGTGAGATATTGAGCAGTTCGGAACGAGCCAGGCTTGCCGCCTGCGCCCAGCGATTGAGGGACAACTCCGACGTATTGCTGGTGATAGGCATCGGAGGGTCCTATCTTGGCGCACGGGCGGTGATAGAGGCGCTTTCGGACGATCCTGACCGGGTGGTGTATGCGGGTCACAACGTTTCAGCTCACTACATGACCCGACTCCGCAAGCAGCTTTCGGGAAAGCGCGTTGCCATCAATGTCATTTCGAAGTCCGGCACGACCACTGAGCCTGCGATAGCGTTTCGCGTGATGCGTGATCTGGTGAGCGAAGCCGACCAGGCCAGGCTCATCGTGGCTACCACGGACGTAGGCGAAGGGGCTTTGCTGAAGCAGGCCCGGACTTCCGGCTACGAGACCTTCGTTGTGCCGGAGGATATCGGCGGCAGGTTCTCGGTGTTCTCCGCGTCGGGTCTGATCCCAATCGCGTACTCCGGTGTGGATATTGATTCTCTGGTGTCTGGCGCGGTTCGCAGCGCCGCGGCGTGTGCCAATCCCAACCTGAGCGAGAACCCGGCATACCACTATGGGTGCGCCAGGAAGCTCCTCTATGACCAGGGGTTCGTCATCGAGCTGCTTGCGGCATTTGAACCCAGACTGCACTTCGTCACCAAGTGGTGGAAACAGCTCTTTGGTGAGAGCGAAGGCAAAGACAACTGCGGAGTCTTCCCGGACTCGATGGATTTCAGCACCGACTTGCACTCACTTGGCCAGTACATCCAGCAAGGCCGAAGGATGATCTTTGAGACTTTTATCGCAGTGGAGGAAGCTGAGGTCTCGCTGGAGATACCGGGCTGGGAGATCGACAGCGATGGTATGAACTACCTTGCGGGCAAACAGGTCAACTACGTCAACTCCAAGATATACGAAGCCGCTGCGATGGCCCACCGTGAGGGCGGGACGCCAAACATGTCGATCTGTCTTGAGCAACTCAACGCCGAGACTCTGGGCGCACTGCTATACTTCTTTGAGATTGCGTGTGGTGTTGGCGGGCTGCTGATGGGTGTGAATCCGTTTGACCAGCCGGGCGTGGAGTCATATAAGAAGCACATGTTCAGGCTGTTGGGCAAGCCTTAGTTGGGTGAGGACCATGCCTAGAGTTCTTGGAGTAACCGGAGGGATAGCCAGCGGCAAGAGTCTGGTCACTAAGATGCTGGGAGAACTTGGTGCGGCGACGCTGAGTGCCGACGAAGCTGCAAGAGAAGTGTTGGCGAAAGGAGAGCCAGCGCATCTTGAAGTGGTTGAAAGATTCGGCGAGAGAGTGGTCGCAGCGGATGGTGAGATAGACCGCGCGGCCTTGGGTGAGATCATCTTTCGCAACGTGCAGGATAGAGAGGCTCTCAACGCGATCACCCATCCCAGGATCGTGCAGAGGATTTCGGAGAGAGTTCAGAGGTTCAAGTCAGAGACGGCGGGCACCAATGCGATCATGGCGGTTGAGATACCTCTGCTGTTCGAATGTGGACTTACTGATCTTGTGGACGAGACGCTGGTCGTGGCGGCGGAACAAGAGACGCAGCTTTCTCGTCTGACAGTGAGAAATGGCTTGTCCGTCAAGGAAGCCGAAGCTCGGATAGCCTCACAAATGCCGATCAAGCACAAAACCAGCCTCGCTGACCACATCATCAGGAATAACGGAAGCGTCGAACAGCTTCGTGAGTCGGTTCACCGCTTCTGGAGCCAGATTTCCAGCTAGTGATCAGTTCCTATGATTCTGTCTGGTTGAGAGATGCCTGTACCTGTCATAGGGGGCGTGGGGTTGCCGGGCGCTCGGCATGTGTGCTATAGTTTGTATCGACTGTCTCTGGCGCCGTCTTTTCGCGGCACTGCATAAAGGGAGGACTTCGACGATTGAGGCGACTAATACGCTCTAACGGAATGAGGGGATGCTGTTACACACTGATAGTTGCGCTGCTCTGCAGCACTTTCCCCGCTTGCTTGGGCACACCGGCTAACGCCCAGGTGGTGCCGCTTTTTCAGGTTGCCGTAGTTGACTTTGTCAACGAGTCCGGCGTTCAAGGTCCTCTTCTGGCAAGACTGGCGACGGACGCTGTAGTGGTTGAGATGAGTAAGACCACCCGCTACGACGTCGGTATTACTCGGACCCAGATCGAGAAGGAACTGGAACGAATTGGCCTCAAACAGCCTCTTGGCCGCGTCGGCCTGGTGCGGCTCGCCAAGGCTTTGGCGGTAGATGCTATCGTGCAGGGGTCCGTAAAGTCGGTGAGTCTTACCGGATCTGGCGACAAGAGGCAGGCTGTGGTAACGCTCGCTGTTGAGATGATTGATCAGGCGTCGGGCGAGTCAATCAATGGTGCGCTTCAGACCGGTCGAAGCGCCACGAGAGTGGGCTATACATCCGATGACGACACGCTCATCACTGAGGCCATCAATAATGCCGCTTTTTTGAGCGTTGAGAAGATGATCAGTTATGTCATCCCCGAGGCGGGCGTAACCATAAACATCGGCGCGGACCGGGTTATGCTCAATAAGGGTCTCAGGGACGGCCTGCGCCCTGGGATGAGGATGATCGTCCTACGCAGAGGCGAGATCATAGGATATGTCGACGTGCAGACTGTTGACCCTATGGACAGCATCGCCAAGGTTGTGAAGTCTGCCCGCGGCATCAAGCCCGAAGACAAAGTTCGAGCAATCTATGAGCTGCCGACAAGAATTGCTAGCGGCGGGAGAGAAGAGCCTCTGCCGACAGGGGCCCCCAAGGGCGGCGCGTCAGGCAAGGGCATTCTTTCTACGATTGGCAAAGTGCTGGTGGGTGCGGCCATCGTATACGGAATCGCGCAGATATTCCGCAGTGGGCGCGGTGGCGAAGACGCACCTCCGGTGTCCGTTGACACAGCCAGCAACACCGTTATCAGATGGGATCCCTCGAAGTACGGCCACGGCAAGAACGTGCTGGAATACCAGGTTTTGCGGGATGATTTCAGCGACACCGCTGCGCCGGTCAGGGTGATCAGAGACCCGTCGCTCGTGGATTCGGGCTGGACGGACGTGCGAGGCCTGTACGGAACGGCGGCTGGCACGGCCGTTACCTACTATTCTCTTGCCGGCAACCCTGCTACCAGTTTTACGGAGAGCACCTTTACTGTGCCTGTGGAGGACTTCGGGCAGACACACACATATCAGGTTCGAGTTGTGTACAGGACGCTGCTTACCACCGGATCGACCGAGTACAGATATACTCCGGTCAGTTCCACTGTGGTGGCTACTGCGATTCAACCCGTTCGGGCGCTTGATATGATCTCACCGGCCTTTGACCCGGCTTCGCCTGCTCCGGAGATTCAGCTCAGTGACCTCAAGTCGGGCGTCACCAATTTCCAGTGGAACCGCAAGGACGGTGCGACTGTCTACTACATGAGGGTAGACCCTGTGGTGCCCGGCACTATCGCCAGTTGGAGCAGTATGCCCTACGGTCTGATATACGAAAGCGGTGCGACTATCGAACTGAGCGCGGCTCAGCGTACGGCTCTCGTGGACTTCTTGACTCGCAGCCGAATCAGCTCGGACACAGTGCTCAAGTGGAAGGTGTTCTGTCGTAACACCGGTGACAGTAGTCCGGCGTGGACGGCGGGCGAAGAGGGCAGATTCAGAATTGGCGAGACTCCGCCGCCATCACCATAGGCGAGGTGTTGCCGTCTGTCCTGAGCCCAGCCGAAGGGTTTGTGTTCAGAATATGGCCGGTCGCCTGTGGGCCGGCCAGGTGTGTCCCAGTCTGGTAGAGTTCATGATCACTGTCTCGAAGGCGGATGCGTTTCAGGCGTTCGCCCTGCGGGGTTTCCATTGTTCTACCCCGGAGGAGGTTCCGAATTGATGCCGCAAGCTAAGAATCTGTGCTGGCTGCCCGCTCTGCGAGCTTGTCCTGAGCCCAGCCGAAGGGCTCGATTTGCCGCGGTAGCGGCCGTACTGCTTTTGGTACTGAGTAGCGTGTGTCTTGCCGCTTCTGCGCCCAAGTATGTTGCAGACGAGTACATAATACAGGTGCGTGCTGGGGCGAGTCAGGCAGAAGTCGAGGCTTTTGCCGACAGAATGGGAGCGCGGGTGGTCAAGTCCCTGCCCATTTCGGATACATACCTCATCAAGATGGGGCGAGCGACCGGAGCTGCCAGGTACTCCGCAATTCTTTTTGGTTCCAACCGCGCGAGCAGCACATCATCGCCCTGGATTCTGAGCAGGATTCAACCCAACTGCATCTACATGCCCACAGTTGTCCCCAACGACGAGTTCTGGAGCAGGCTCTGGAACATGCGAATGATCAATATGCCTGTGGCATGGGGCACTCAGAAAGGCGACAGCCGCGTCACCGTCGCGGTCATCGATTCCGGGGTCGCCTATGACCATCCGGACCTCATGGGCCGGTGCGTCAGCGGCATTGACACACTGGACGATGACACCGATCCCTACGATATGGATGGACACGGAACGCACGTAGCGGGCATCATCGCCGCGCAGGGCAACAATGACATCGGCGTGGTCGGCGTCAACTGGAACGGCGTGAAGATTATGCCGATCCGCGCTCTGGATGCGATGGGTGGGACCACGGATACTGTGGTTGCCGGTCTGGATTTCGCTCTCATCAACGGGGCGGATGTGGTAAACCTCAGTCTTGGCGGTCCGGTGGCGGACGACGTTGAGCGGGCCAAGATCGCGCAGTTGACTGGTGCCGGTGTCATCGTGGTTGCCGCGTCAGGCAACTATCCCAACCCCTGGAACTACGCCTACACTATGTATCCGGCTGCGTTTCCCGAGTGCATCGCGGTCGGCGCTGTTGGGCCCGACGATGTTCTGGCGCCCTATTCCTGCTGGGGGCCGACTGACGAAGTCGACATTTCAGCTCCGGGCGGCAATTCCGTCCTGGGTGATGACGCGCAGGTCTATAGCACCATGGTCACATATGACGTAGGCGGGGGAAAGAACCTTGCTTACGCCTACGAGCAGGGCACGTCGATGGCCTGCCCGCATGTTGCAGGGGCCGCGGCGCTGTTGATCAGCAGTGGGATCCCGGCGGCCGAGGTAAGGGACAGGCTCGAGCTCAACGCCCGCAGGAGCATATCCGCTTACGACAGCAAGAAGTACGGCAACGGCATACTGGATGTAGCGGCGTCAATGTCAGACGCAAGCATCAAGATTACTGCTCCTGCCAAAGGTTCAACAGTTGACAGTCGTCCGACATTCACTATCGCGCTCAGGCAGATCAGGTCGTCGACGGTTCGAGTATATGTCGACTACGTGGATGTAGATAACGACGGTGTGCCGGACAGCATCGATGACGAAACTCCTGTGATCGATGCTTCTAACGTTGGAAGCTATTTCAACTCTCGCACAAACAACATAGTTTTCAGTTGGCCCGTTGGCTCACGCAGTCCGCTTGCTCCGGGCACCCATAGAGTCTACGCCGTGGGTTCCGCGACGACCGCTGATGGCGGCGACTACAGTGACTACTCAATTTTCAACGTATCTGAGAAGCTGATCAAGGCGGGAGTGCATCTGTTCTCCTTCCCTTATCTCGTGGATACGGGCTCGACTACTCCTGCGGGAGTTCTGCCGGGGGCCGATTTTTCCGGAGGAATGACTGGCCGCAGCAGACTGGTTCGCTGGATTGCCGCTCCTGTCAGTGCGTCCAATCCCGACAAGTCCATAGGATACGTCACGTATTCGCCGGGGACGGCTTCCGATATGGCCTGGGTGCGACCGCAGCACACTCCGTCTGTAGGTGTAAGCATACCGACCGGCGGAGGGACCTACTAC
Organism: uncultured bacterium; assembly: GCA_964431685.1. Lineage (GTDB taxonomy): Bacteria > Armatimonadota > UBA5829 > UBA5829 > UBA5829 > CAYSLA01. Next base: position 16,535 of record CAYSLA010000019.1, read on the forward strand.
GATACAATGACAGGCGATACGGCCAGAGGTCTTCTTCCAGGGTCGGGCTTCTGGCTCATCCTGTCGGCGGATACGCCCATCACGGACACTCTGACCACAGTGGACTCCTCCGCTGTGGTTGCCAGGTCCCGAGGCTACTCTATCCGGTTGTACGCCGGTTGGAACATGGTCGGCAATCCCTACGCGCACGACATCCCCTGGCAGTCGGCGCTGTTCAAGTTTAGCGGGCAGGTAAAGAGCATGGAAGCTGCGGCGTCCGCTGGGTGGGTCAGATCCGTGGCATACGGGTACAACAGCAACGTCTCGAGAGAGTACAGACTTGTTACGGCGAGAGATGCCTTGGAAGCGTATGGGGGCTACTGGGTTCGCGCACTGGTGGGCACCATAGATGAACCACTCGAGATGATACTGTTGCCGTAAGTATGAGGAGAGTTAGAATCATGACGCGATTATCATTCCCACACGCCATTATGTGCGTTTCATTGGTGGCTGTTGTTCTAGCCGGGTTCGTGACGCCGGGCGCCGGCGACACCGGTGACCCTCCGATTGTCCTCAGGTTATCTAACGAATATGTCGAGTTCAACCTCGGAGTCCAGGGTGCAGTCAACTTCAAAGTGGGCGATACTTGCCGGGACTGGGTTGTCGCAGGCCGGTGGGCGCTGGCCACAAGAGGCGGCGACCCTGATACAACCGGAGACAATGACCAGAACCTCATCATCCGGGCACGAGACCTCGGATGCAACGACGACGGCACGATGATAGTCTCGCCTGCCCACAAGTTCGGATATGTCAAAATCAAAGTGGGCACCGATCAGGTGTTTGTGGTTGGCGACACTGGTACCGGAGGGTGGGCGCGCACGCCTGAGGTGATTAGTCCTCCGCCCGGACTGGGTCTGGGTAAGACGGGAAGCTTTATTGAGGCAGAGTGGGTCATATCCGAGCCGCAGGTCTCAGTGCTGATGAGATTCAACCTGGTTCGAGACCAGGTGCGCATGGAGTATACCATAAGCAACAACGCGGCGGTGAATCGCAGTGTTGGGATGGTGTTGGCCGGGGTGCCGGGTATGAGGACGAAGCCTTTCATCCCGGCCGTCGGACAGGTCACCTACGGCAAGGTTCTGGGTACGTGGAGCGTACCTTCGTACATTGAGTTTTATGACAATCTGGCCACTCCAGTTACCGTGGCTCGAAATATGTTGGTCGGCCAGGATGCAACAAAACCGGACTACATCGCGGTGGGGGAGGCGTCGAGCCTTACCGGCGACTGGGGCTCAGACGCATTCAGCGCGGCCGAAACGGCAATGTGGCTGGAACCGATTGCCGGAAGTCCGACCGGCGGGTTCGTGCCGGATGTCCGAAGAACGCTGGTCTATCCCTCGTGGATGCTTTGCTGGGCACAGAGAACCCTTGCACCGAGCAGGACGAGGTCCGTTGTCACCTACTACGGAGTCGGAGCGGCCTCAAGCGGATGGACGTATAGACTGGGCTCAAGAACAGAACAGGACAGCGCCGCGCTGGCGGTGCAGGGCCCCAGGGCGCTGAAATACGACACCACCGACCCAGTTCGGACGTCTGATCTGACACCGGAAGTGTTCGATGTGACCGCCTATGTCTACAACCTCGCGCTCGACCCGGGGCCCTACGATCTTCAGGACGTGTCGGTTTCCATATTCCTGCCGGACGGACTGGAACTGGATGCGGCCTCTGAGTCTCGGCAGACCATCGGCAGGGTGCCGGTCAGCTCCGAGCGGGCAGTACCGATCTCTTGGAGAGTTAGAGCGAACGGGGTCGTTCAGGGTGAACTGGAGTACTTCGTAACTGCCAGAGACAGCGTGACGGGATGGAACCAGGTGGTGGGCCGAAAGATTATGATTCCCGCAGTAGGGAAGAACGTGTTGCGGAGCGGCTGGCAACTGATGCATGTACCATTTACATTCGGCGATTCTGACATTCTTCGTGCGTTTGGCAAGTCTGCGGGTCAGATATTTGCCCAGGCGTGGGATCCGTCCGGTGGTCTGGCCGGCAAGTACGTGCCAGTCAACAATCTGAAGCCGGGCCAGGGATTCTGGATGTACGGCACGCCGGCCGCAGTCGGACAATTTGCTCTCGCGGCGGATCACGAGATAGTTGGCCGCGACGGCAGCAAGCAGTCCGCGGCTCACTACATCGATGTGAAATCCGGCTGGAACCTGATTGGGAGTCCGTACGTCTACCCGGTGCTGTGGTCTCAAGCGCAGGTCTACAACAGGTCCACCAACGTGGTTCTCTCCATGGAAAGGGCTGTTGCCAGCGGATGGATCAATGGAACACTTTTCGGCTACAACCCAGACAAAAGGGTATATGAATACGTCCGGTATAACGAGCTTACCATGCAACCGTGGAAAGGCTACTGGGTTAGAGTCAGGACTCCTGTTACTGTCATTCTTACACCGGCGGTGTATCCTTCTGGAGATGTTTCCGTTAGCGTAGGCGGTTAGGCTGCATTCCTCAAGGGTGTGTCTGCATTAAAGGGATATTGAACTATGTCTAGTTTTCGCAAATCGTTGAGAGTTGTCTGGTGCTTGGCCTTTGTTCTGACGTTTGCCGCGGGCTTCGCGTATGCTCAGAGTCAGCCAACCATCACCCTGACGTGTGATCCCATGATCGCCACGTCCAACTCGATTCGCACCTACACCGCCGTCTGGACGGACGCTGACGGCATCATGCCTGAACCAGTCCTTGGCAGGCGCGGCGGATTCCTTGTTCTGAGAGGCATCGGCACCGGCGACCCCACCCTGGGTGGGATTCCTATGTACTATATAGAAGGTGAACCGGTCGGCGGCGCCATATTCAAAGTAACCGTTAGCGCGGGCCTGAACATGAGCAGTTCCAGACAATGGCCGCGCACATATATCAACCCGCCGTATACCGCTTCTGCTCCCAGTCCGGCTCGCCAGAGCGACTATATCCCACGAGGCGAGAACAGGGTCCTGTGGGATGACTACGGGCGTCCGATATGGTACGCCAGTTCTCTTCGAGATTCCGAGACTGACTGGAATGTCGCCACCGCCGTAGGATACAAGTCCGCCCTCGAGGAGACTCCTTTGGTGGTGTCAAACGACGGTGTGCCGCTGAGCGTAACGGTCGTTCGAGCCCGTCACAACAATTCTACTCCTGAGAGTGAGATGATAGACTACGGAACCAGTTCCGGAAGCTCGGATCCTTTTCTGGTCTACGGATTGGACCGTTTGACCAGCTATCCTGGCCTTGATCCTCTCGACGTTGTTCCCTATGACCGGTTGGATACGGCCAATCCGGACGTCGGTTCCGGGAATCACTCCTACAAGTTCAGTGTGCGATACACAAACGCCCAAGGCCTTCTCCCGAGCCCCTGGTTTACCTGGCGCAAGAATGTCTTTACAAAGACCTACTCGGCCAAACTGGAATCCGTCACATGGCCTACGACTGTGGCAGATACTGGCGTGGTGCTGTACATTGACAGGGCCGATACAGGTGACTATCAGGTATTCCCGATGTACCTGGAGTCAGGAGATCCTGCAAACGGCATCTACACAACAGAGTTCACTCCAAACACTCTCAATGCCTATACATCTCTGCCATTGGGCACCTACCACTATTTCTTCGGCGCGTCCGACGACAACCTCATTCAGCCGCAGTATAGGGAAACGAAGGTTCTGGAACACCAGCCGATTCCGTTGGAGTGGGGCAACTACATGTCTTCTGTAGACAACTTCGCTGATGCGTTCCACGACTACTTTGACGCGGCCACGGGTGGATGGATTCAGTGGTGGACGGGATCTCTCCACAAGTTCGGCCGGCACTATTTTCTGCCGGATCCGAACTTCGACAGCTATCCCAGCGATCCAAGCTACCAGAGAGTGATTGGAGGCTATCCCGAGATCGACAGGCCAGTGCACAGACGATACTCGGCCGAGTCTGGATCCAATGTTGATCATACTCTTTTGGTGGACCGTCGGACGGATGCTCCGGGCTTCTTTGACAGCGCGTCCTATCCATACAAGTCCTCTGAGTTTCCGAAGGTTACCTGCGGCCTGACGATGGAGGGCGAGGCGGGCAATTTCAGAGACGTCTCGGGTATAGCCTATGACGATACGAACTACGGATTAGGCCAGTTCTGGGGCACGCTTCAACCTTTCTACCGTGCCATCAATCCCGATGTAAGCGCCTACACATCCGGAGCCACCACAAAGACCGAGAACGTCTTTCGGATTATGTACAAACAGATGGACGGCAAAGCTCCGGTCAAGATGCAGGTGTGGATATCGGAGAGTTTCGACGGGACCGCCGCAAAGGCTTACACCATGACTCCCGACCCTGACCGCTACTCCGGAGCCATCACCGGCGCGCAGTACAAGAAGGGCGTGTGGTATGTCTACAAAAAGGCTCTCAACTCCGGCCCGCACAGCTACTACTTCACGGCGAACGATGGCGAGACTGAGGCCTATTGGCCATATCGTCCGAACAACGACCCCTATGTGCCGGGAGCGAACAATGACTACGTGCCCGGCCCATACGTCAACAACGCGCCCGAGTTGAGCAGTCCCAGTGTTACTCCGCAGACTGGCAAACAGGGCCAGACATTCACCTACAGGGTGACCTACAAAGACGCTGACGGTCAACGGCCTTATTCTTCCTTCCTCTATATAGAGACAAACTCCAAAGGCAACCTTCGGAAGTGTCTGATGCGGCCGGTTACTCCGCTGGACCCGACCGCGGACAACAGGGACGCTTATAAGGCCGGCGTTGAATACTACTTCGATACCGGCACTTTGGAAGACGGCGTGCTCGAAACAGGAGACCGGCGGTTCCGGTTTGAGTTTGTTGATGACTGGGGTACGCAGACCGATACCAGCGACTATGTGGCGGGTGAGCCGGCAGTTCAGAAATGGGATGGAGGGTCCTGGCTTCCCGGCCCTGTCATCACGGGTAACACCGCTCCGACTCTGGCAAACGGCAGTGTGAGGTCTACTGACGGAACGTCGAACGAAGCCAGCCTGTGGTCGTTCCGGGTAACCTACCGTGATCTGGACAATGATGCGCCAAGCGTCGTAAAAGTCTTCATCGGTCAACTGCAGCCCGACGGAAAGACGGTGCTATGGGATCAGGGCCATCCGATGCAGCAGACTGACCCCACCGATACGGTCTACAACGACGGAGCCGGATTCTACTATCAGACACGGCTTAGCGGACCGTCCGGAGCGGGGATGGCTGGGACTCAGTACTACTATTCTTTCCTTGCCTACGACGGCCACGCCATGGCTACGTACCGTTCCTCCTCAGACGAGCGGGTGCGGTCAGATGCGGCATTCGCGTATGAGCTTCAGCCCCTTGACAGGATTGATGCAAACAACTTCAGATTTGTGCCTGTTATCGCGCAGCAGGGCACTGCGTCCGCGGACGGCAAGCAAGTCACTCCCCGCACCGCGGGTGATATCCTGTCTGTGGCCGGAGTCTACTTGAACGAAGACCTTACGGGCACCAATTACTACATCCCGGCGATGGCGAGTCCGACCTTCACTCCGGGTGACTCTACTATAGTTCTTACCCAGACGCTCACGGCCGGCTCCGGATCCGTATGGATCAGCTATGAACCTAGAGCTCCGATAATGGGCCCTGTGCTCCTTGAGGAGATATCCACCGGCCCCGGCGTGATTGCTGACGCAAACGTGTTTGTGGAGGCGGCTTCGGGGCAGAGAAGCGGCAGGCTGACTGACGATCAGAAGAGCGGATGGCAGAAACCCGATGACTTGAGATACTCGGTTATGACTGCCGCCGCAGTGGACGTGAACGACAACCCCTCCACTATTGTTATCCGCCCCGACAATGCGGGCATGATCGGGTCTGTAGAAGGAGTGTTCACCTCGTCCGATCTGAGCGGTACCAACTACTGCAATCCAAATGCCAACACACCGCAGATGGTTCAGTTGGGTGCGGTCGACGCCGCAGACCCCGATCGCCTTACCGTGGTTCCGTCGGACCACAAGCAGATAGCGCACGTGACTGGCGTCTTCGGCAACAGCAGCCTGTCAGGGTCCAACTTCCTGGCGCCGGGCACTGACATGAGTGCCGACTACAAGATCACGCTGGGAGGAGCGCCTCCATCAGGGATCAACACCGTATACATTGCCTACCAGCCCGGGCTCGCTCAGGCAGGCAGCGTTGACTCCCTTGACGTCACTCGAAAGACGGTGGTCCCAAGTTACGCTGTCCAGATAAGCCAGGTGCTTGGGGTGTTCGACAACGCCGAGTTGACCGGCACCAACTATATGGGCGGTCAGATGAACGTGGCGAAGAAGATACCTCTGGCAATCAGCATGCCTGCGGACAAGACCCCGTACATCAAGTACCAGTGGTTCGAGACGATGACCGGAACGACGGTCTTCGACGCAGCCGATTCAGACCCTTACTACGTGAATCCACAGAATCCGGAACGAATCGGCAAGGTGCTTGGAGTCTACACAAACTCATCGCTCAGCGGTGTGAACTATCTGAAGGGCGATCTGAATAACCGCGGACGCATTCCGCTGACAGCCGATCCCGGCAGCAGCTTGGTATACGTGAAGTACCTGAGGACGGGATTTGTTGTCGGGAACACGACCGTGCGGTTGACTACCCAACTGCCTGACGAAATGGCGGGAGGCACCGTATATGTGAAGTACGCGGACATCAGATTCACGCACTTGATGCGCGGAACGTCGTCCGGAGATGTCCGATACACGCCGGATTCCGACGCACGAAGCCGAATTAAGGGCAACATCATGGATGCCACCGGAGGCGTGCTTGGGGTTTGGCTCAAATCCAACCGAGAAGGCGAGAACTACTTCGATCCTCGCAGGGCATTCATAACCGACGGCCCCTCATCATTCGATGTGACCAAACGGCTGCCGGCCGGGACGAGCACCCTGTGGTCGCGTTTCTACCAGAAGGGCGACTATTGGATCGACCGATGGAACCGGAATCTGGAGTTCTTCTATCCTGTCGTGTCAACCGATGTCGTGAAGTCGACTTATCTATTCGGGATGCGAGTGCCCACGACGATTGTCGGCAACACTCCTCCCATTCTCAGCGATGGCAAGGTGACCCCCACGAAGGGTGGGCTGACGACCGACTATGAGTACAGCGTTGTTTATCGTGATAATGATGGTCCGAACGGTCAGGCGCCGTTGTATGTTACAGTCTACATTGATGGTGCGGCCTACGAGATGACGTCGGCTTCAGGCGCCACTCCGGTATACCGTGAGGGAGCTCTTTACAAGTACACGGCCAAGGGTCTGTCCAGCGGCGCACACAAGTTCTACTTTGCCGCATCTGACGGCGCGGATGTGACGGTGTTCGACTACTACACCCTCAACAAACTGCCGCGGCCGACCACCGGTAGCACGATCCGCGACCTTGACGGACCGTGGACCAATGAGCGGCCAACTCTGAGCGAGGGGCAGGTGGTGCCGAACCCAACCGCCGGAATCACGATCTCAGACAGCGTCGATTTTCTGGTGAAGTATACGGACAGGGACAATGATGAGCCCTATTTCTTCGATCCTTCCAAGGACATTGATGACAAGGGGCTTCCTGTGGGTGCGGACAAGAGTGGCTCGCCCAGATTGTTCCTGGATTCCGACAAGAGCACGATTGTCAGCGGCGTTGTCCGCTCGCTTGAGGATGACCTGGTCGTTGCAGGCAGAGTGCGCACCATCGTCGCGCTGGACAGTCTTGGCAGGGACCCGGGATGGGTCTCCGACGAGTTTGCAGGCAAACTGCTGCAGATAACCAACGGTGCGGTGTCAGGACGGGTCTACCTGATCCAGAGCAACACTCGAAACAGACTGATTCTCGCCACCGATAATCTGCGCACAGATGGGGTGACGCCGCAGGACAAGATCACCGACGCTAAGACGCAGAGTGCCAGCCAGTTCATCATCAACGGTCTGTTGATGTCGAAGGCTGACCCTAGTCAGTACAACTACCGTGATGGTATAGTATACAAGATCACTGTGCCCAAGCTCGGGGTGATACGTGATTCCCTGGGTGCCATCAGCGAGCACGCTTTCCGGTTTGAGGCGAGGAGTCGAGAGAACAAGCCGGCGTGGCTCAACGATTTCATACCGTACTCAGATCCGGTGGTGGCTCTTTCGGGCGACGGCCCCAAAGTCGTGTTGCCTACCATCGAGGACAACACCGCTCCGGTGCTCTCGCAGGTGGGAGCCGGTCCGCTATATGCTGGCCCGCGAGTCCAGGAAGTCAAGAGGCTCTCGAGTCTGAAAGTTGGTCCTCTGAGCGCTGCCACATTTGCTGAAATAAAGGAGGTTCTCGGCGTCTACGTGAATGCCAACCGGGATGCGCACTTGCCAACTCCGGTGTCATACTACAACCCCGAGACGGCTTCCAAAGTCTTCGCGGAGGGCGATCCTGACATCACCCTCACGACAGCGCTGCCGGCCTTGAGTGACGGCGATCTGCTGGTGCAACTGGGTTCGACAGGAGAATCACTGTCTCAGGTCTTGCCCGACAGGCCGGACGTCATCAAGACGGTGACCGGAGTGTATCTGACCGAGAATCTTTCCGGCACGAACTACTTCGATCCAGTCAGCGGCGTCTACAGCGGCGGCGTGGTGAATCTTACGACGCCGATACCGTCGAGGTCAGATAAGATCTACGTACAGTATGAACTTAGCGGCGGCGGTGACTGGCCGGCCTACGCGGAGTATTTCGCGAAGTACTCGAGCGCCACTGTGTTCCTGGCTGGTGAACCGCTTACATTCCGTGTGGCCTATTCGGACGCGGAGAGTGATCCGCCAAGTTACCACGACAGTGTCGACGGCTTCATACGTGTGGTGTTCGATGATGCATCAAACCGGAGCCCGATGATTCCGCTGAAGCCGCCGGTTTCCGACTTCTCCACGGTGGTACCGTTCACCGCCACGTTGACTGACGTGCCTGAGGGTACGCACCAGTACCATTTCGAGGCGTCAGACGGCTACTACACCGTAAGGTACCCGACGTCGAGCGGTCTGGACTGGACCGTTCGCGTCAACTACAAGCCGGTGATCAGGGCGGTCAATGTCGACCCTATCAACGGTCGCGGGATCACCAAGTTCACATTCACTGCCACCTATCAGGACAGGGACGGAGTTGCGCCTCCTCCGGGGAGTGTGGTCGTAAGGCTTACGAAGAAGGACGATGCGGCGATCCAGAAAGTGTATGTCCTGGATGTGGATCCTTCAGAGACCACCCGCGACTATAGCAGGGGTGTCAAGCTTGTCGGATACTCCAATCCGGATGATCCGCTGCCAGCGGGAACGTACAAAGTCTTGTTTGAGGCTCGTGACGCTTATCAGGACGCTGACCCGGTATTGGGTCCGGAGATCGGAACCCGCGAGGCAAACGTGCCTCCGGAAATCCTTAGCTACTCTGTGACTCCGCTCACCGGCAAGCGGGCAACGGTGTTCACTTATAGCGCGATCTACAGAGACGCGGACAATGATGCGCCGGTGGCTATCACGGCATCTGGCGAGAGGGTGCGTGGTCTGTCGCTAATCATAGACGGCAAGACCAGTGCGCCCAGGATTCTGACTACTGCCGTGACCAATCCGGTCTACACAGCGGCGGCTGGAGTCCTGTTTGAGGTGCGGCTAAACGGTAGCGATATCGGCATTGGCAATCACACGTTCAGTATCCGTGCGAGTGACGGTACTGAGGAAGCTCCGAAGGCAGACGGCACCGGGCCGCTGCTGCTTGTGCCGTTCTTTGACAGTTTCCGGGTTGTTACGAAGGGCAATCCTGCTGACAGGGCGGGTATCACCCAGGCCGGAATCGGAGAACGGGTGCTGGTTCGCGGCATACTAAAGCTGCCGTTCAACTCAGTCACTCCCGCGCCGACCGCGATCAGCAACGGAATCACCATCCTGGTGAAGAAGCCCGATGGAAGCAGTGTCTCCGTGCTTGCGAGCGTCTCGGCATTTACCGTTGAGAGAGACTCGTTGGGCAATCCTCTTTACTGGTCGGGTGACATCGTCGCGGATTACGCGAATGCGCAGCCCAGGGGAGATGCCGCACTGGTCACCGGAGACAGCCTGAGTCTGGTTTCCAACGGAAACTGGGAGGTGTCTGCGTCGTGGCCGGGCGATGCCGATTGGGACACTGGAGATTCGCCGGTGGTGATTGTGTCGGTGGGCGGAATAATGCGCACCGTGGCGGTCGAGGATCCGCTCTACCCGGACGCAAGCAGACCGCTGGTTGATATGATCACTCCGCCGACGTATATCGGATCCCCCGATTATGCCGATGTGGGTCTGGTCTTCTCGTACGATCGAGCAGTGGACATGCAGATAGTGCGCTGGGACCCTGCTTCAAAGACCTACCTGCAGTTTGGTGTTGTGGGGTCGTTTGTGATTGCGCCGGGTGAGGCTCTCTGGATCAGACCTAAGACCAGTTACCCTGCTGACAGGATAAACAAGGTTGACATAGACAACGGTTGGCTTGCCACTGGTGATCCGAGTTCGCCTTGGGATCTTACCAAGACCTACAGGCTGATCATTGTTTCAGGCAAGGATTATCCTGTTGTCAAGGATTCGACCGGTAAGCCCATCATTGATCCGACTACCGGCACCGCGCAGCTCGAACAATGCGTAGTGCCGCTCAAGGCCGGGTGGAACCAGTTTGGCAACATCTTCTTTAACTGGAAGAGAGACAGCTCAGGAAACCAGATAACGCCAAGGGAAGACGTTGGGATACCTCTGTCACAGGCGAGCGTCACCTATCTTGGCATGACCAAGTCGCTGACTGAAGCGGCCCTGGCGGGCTGGATCAGGGACTACGCGTGGCGATGGGATGCCATCGAGCACAAGTACGTGCTGGTTCACCCGTCTGTGAGAGGCGCCGAGAATGTGCTGAAAGCGTGGTCCGGCTACTGGATCAGGGCACTGGTGGATTGTAGCATAATAATAGATCCGAATACGGCGTACAATGGCGATGTGGAGACGATGAGTCTGAGCTTGCCGGCATACCATTCCGTTGAGTCTGCAGCGGCGGCGGGGTTTGATGCCCCGCCCGCTCCGATCAGGTAGTACACGAACAGGGAGTTTAGGGGACAATGAATATGACACATACCAATCAACCAACGGGTCGAAAGTATATCAGGGTGGTGATTCTTCTCGCGTTGGTGTGTTCTTTGATCGCGGCAGCTTGCGCCAGCGATGCGGCCAGAAGACAGCGGATAGTGCCCAAGTACATCCTGCTTTTTCCTCTGGATGCTCCTTCGGGCGAGATTGTTGAGAACTCTAATGATACACCGATCCCTGAGTCTTTTGGCACTGAGATCATGGGTGAGCTTCGCAACACCTTGTCTAGAACCCAGGGATTCCGGCCTCTGCTTTTCTCGGACAGGCTGGCGCCCATTACTCGGGCGAGACAGGATAATACCCTGAAGCTTGAAGAAGTGCAGCCGCCATATTCCGAAGACGACGGCAAAGCTCTTGCAATCGCCAGACTGCTGTTGACCGATCTTTACATGGTCGGCACAATTGAGGACCACAAGGTTGACCCCGTTGCCAACGAAGCGGTGGTAACACTCAGCGTGCGTCTTCTTGACGGGCGCAACGGCAGACAACTAAAATCATTCGTGGTCACCGGCAGGGCGAACCAGTCAAACGTGGAGTATCTCAATCTTGACCTTGATGTTCTCGCAGGGCTTGATGCAGTTGGCGCACTGCGTGATCAGATGCTGGAGAAACCCACAGCCGAGAAATGAGAAGAGTTAGCCTCTGTGCTGCCTGCATGGTCGTCTGCCTAGTCTGGGCGCAGTGGACGTGCATGGGCGCAGGGGTTCTCAACTATTCCATCAGGCTCAGCGCTCACCCTTCGTCCATCGTTGCGGATGGGGAGTCGAGCACCGTGATTACGGCCGAAGTGCGCGACCAGGACGGCCGGGCTGTTTCAGATGGCACAATCGTTGATTTCTCCACCAGCCTCGGAGAGATGGAAAGACGAGCTCCCACCACCGCGGGTACTGTTCGAGTTGTTCTTCAAAGCGCCAATCGCACGGGGTCAGCACTCGTCTCGGCGCTGGTTGCCGGGACTGGAGCGGTCGGGCAGATACGCGTGGAGTTCGTCGAGCAGGGCACACAGATAAGTCCCGAAGCGTACGTTCTGGTTTCGTCCCCGAAATACCTTGGCTACGACGAAGAGTCGAGGAAGGTGGATGCGGCGGGGGGCGTCACGATAGTGCATCGAGGAGTTCGCATCACTGCGGAAGAAGCACAGATTGACGTCGCTATGGGCACCCTTCGAGCGCGGGGACTGACGGCCAGAACCAATGTCACCATCGAACGTGGAGATCGCAGTATCGAGGCGTCAGCCCTTTTCTACGATTTCGGGACGGCCACCGGTGTGCTGATCAGCCCCCCCGAAGCCGGGGCGAGAAGAATGCGACTTAGAGGGGCAGATCTCTATGTTGAGCCGGAGGAGAACGCGGAGAAGAGTCCCGACGTTGACTTCACACCCGCGACCGGCAAGAAGATGTTTGTGCGGGCTGAGAGCATGGTGATACGCCCGGGCGAAGAAGTGAAGCTGAAGAAAGCTCGCTTCTACTACGAGGGTGAACGAGTGCTTTCGATGCCGCTCTACAGAATGTCGTTGCGAGACTCATCTGTCTCAGCAGACAGAGTGTTCGGCTACGGCAGTGAAGGTTTGCGGCTTGATGTTCCGTTCTACTACTCCCTGACCCCCAGCACCACCGGGTCCTTGAGAGTCAAACGGTCGGAGCCTACCGGCTGGGGATACTACTCCGGAAGACGGGGCTGGCAGGTCGACCTTATGGAGGAATACGATATTAACGGCGAAGCAAGCGGGAGGTTTGTTCTCAATCGCATTGGTTTCAATGATTGGGGAGCGCGCTGGAACCACCAGAATGACCTCGGCAATGGAGCTCGCATACACAGCTATATCGACTTCCCAAGCCATCGAGACCTGTACGGTTCGGTAGACTACAATCGCTCTTACCGGAGCCATTCTGCCTCGCTGTCTCTAAGAGCTCATCGTCTCTACGAAGGCGACGACCGCATGTTTGCCAACGGCTACGTTCAGTCGAGAACCAGGAGACTGGGCTTGGGGGGGATAATATACTCTGTTTCCGCACGCGCGGGATACGATGGACAGCCGGGACTTGGGCACAGGAGACTGCGTGGCGGTATGGGGATGCAGCTTTACGGACCGCAGATTCAGTTTGGGCCCTACACCGGCCTGAGCACGTCCGCGAATGTCTCCCGAAACTGGGGAGGGACCAGCCCGGGGGCTCTGTTTGCCGGCAGCGCAGGCATGTATTCTGAGTTGCGGGGAGGTGCAAGAGCCGGGGTCAACTACAACTACTCGTGGGCAGACGGCCGCGACAGATTCACTGCTGAGACGCTGAGCGCAGACCTGTTCATGACGGGCAGGAGCCGGTGGGGCGCGCGCCTTTCCGCGATCAGGGGTATAAGGGACAACAGCATTAGCTCATTTGGGGAGCTCGGATACAACCTTGCCAGAGACTGGAGTCTGAGCGCACTGACGACGCGCCAGAGATTCACGGGAGCCACGTACTCCGATGTGCAGATCGCGCTGGTGAGAGCGTTGGGAGTCAGCGAGGCCCGTCTGATGTGGTCAAAGGCACGTGACAGATTCCTGTTTGAGTTCTCCTCTTCGGCCTACTAGACATGCCAGAATTGAGAATCAAAGCCGAATATCAGCCGACTGGAGACCAGCCGCAGGCTATCGAGAAGCTTGTGGAAGGAATATATGCGGGTCACAGGTTCCAGACCCTCGTAGGTGTGACCGGCTCCGGCAAGACATTTACGATGGCAAATGTCATCGAGGCCGTGCAGCGGCCGGCCCTGGTCATTGCCCATAACAAAACCCTGGCAGCGCAGCTATGCTCTGAGTTCCGCGAGTTCTTTCCGGACAACGCCGTCGAGTACTTCGTCAGCTACTACGACTACTACCTTCCTGAGGCCTACATACCGCAGACCGACACTTACATCGAGAAAGACTCCTCCATAAATGATGAGATCGACCGTCTTCGCCACTCCGCTTCTCAAGCGATTCTGGAGAGGCGTGACGTCATAGTTGTTGCCAGTGTTAGCTGCATATACGGCATTGGGTCTAAGGAGGACTACTACGGAACGGTTCTGCGGCTGCGAATCGGCGACACGCTGGACAGAGAGCTGCTCCTGCGACGGCTCGTGGAAATGCAGTTCTCGCGCAACGATCTGACGCTGGGCAGAGGGACATTCAGAGTCCGGGGGGACGTGCTCGAGATCATGCCGGTCGATGACGAAAACATCATCAGGGTAGCGTTTTTCGGCGACGAGATCGAGAAGATCACCGGCGTGAACCCGCTAACCGGAGAGATTCTCTCGCAGATGGATGGAGCGGTGATATTCCCGGCTACGCACTTCGTCACGTCGCCGGAAAAGATGCAGAACGCCCTGGAAGAGATTGAGCACGAGATGGAGGAGAGGGTAGCGTATTTCCGATCAAGAGAGCAGTACATTGAGGCTCAGAGAATAGAGCAGCGGACACGCTTCGACATGGAGATGATGCGCGAGGTCGGGTTCTGTAATGGCATAGAGAACTACTCCCGGATTCTGGACGGAAGAGCCCCGGGGAGCGCGCCTAACACACTGGTGGAGTATTTCCCGGAGGATTTTCTCATTTTCATCGACGAGTCTCACCAGACCATTCCCCAGCTTCGGGCGATGTACGCCGGAGACCGGTCACGCAAGGAGACACTGGTTGAGTACGGCTTCCGGCTGCCAAGTGCGCTGGACAACCGGCCGCTGAAGTTCCAGGAGTTCGAAGAGATTATGCGGCAGGTAGTCTTCGTCTCCGCCACCCCGGGGCCTTACGAGCTGAATAACAGCCAGCAGATGGTTGAACAGCTCATCCGGCCCACCGGTCTGGTTGACCCCGAGGTGGATGTGCGCCCGACTCAAGGCCAGATTGACGACCTTATTGACGAGATCAACAAGCGTATCAAGCAGGGTCAAAGGGTGCTTGTCACGACGCTGACGAAGAAGATGTCCGAGGACTTGAGCGCTTACCTTCTGGACCTCGACATGAAGGTCACCTACCTGCATTCCGAGATCAAGACTCTTGAGCGAACCGAGATCCTGCGTGACCTGCGGCTTGGCGTGCACGATGTTGTTGTGGGGATCAACTTGCTCCGCGAGGGCCTCGACTTGCCGGAGGTCTCGCTAGTGGCGATCCTGGACGCGGACAAGGAAGGTTTCCTGCGCAGTGAGACCTCGCTCATACAGACGATTGGGCGGGCTGCGCGCCACGTGGCCGGAAAGGTTATAATGTATGCGGACAATGTCACGGATTCCATGCGCCGCGCAATAGATGAGACTAACCGGCGCCGGCGGGCTCAGGTAGCATACAATGAGGAACATGGGATAACCCCCACCAGCATCCAGAAGGCGATTCGAGACGTTATCGAGACCAGCTCGTCTAGTTCGGGCGCGGGGGTTCGTGAGGCGTTGAAGTCCGATCTGCTCAGCCTTGATGAACTGCTGTCCACGATATCCGAAATGGAGCGGGAGATGAAGAAGGCGGCAAAGGGGCTTGATTTCGAGCGGGCTGCAACCATACGCGACGAAATAGCCGAAATCAAGAAGCACCTGCCGGATGAGAAGTGGCTCTGACAAGGCTGATTTGCCGATGTTGGGGCAGGTCGGTTCCCGGCACAGACCGCGAATTGGATTTTAATTGTGCATACCAGCCGGTTTTGTGAAAAACAGGAAGGATTATCTGTGCCGGTCAACTAAGTGGTTTCGGCGAGCTTGAGGAAAAGCCCACACGCTGCTGGCTGAATCCTCAATATCGGAAGGCGTTCAAGCCGGGCCTCCTACGGGGCCAGGCTTCGCTTGAATGAAATTATTCACAAGGAGAAAACTGTGGAAAAATTCGGCAATCTGTATCTCTGGGACTGGGCAATACTGTTGACCCTGGTTATCACACTCAGGGTCTTCAGCTACAGCACCAAGAAACATATGAAGAGCGTCGCGGACTTCCTGTCTGCAAACAGGTCTGCGGGACGCTACCTGCTGACCATATCCTCCGGTATGGGAGGAATCGGCGTCGTAAGCATTGTGGCGGGGTTTGAAGTAGTCTACTCCGCCGGGCTGGCGCCGGGGTGGTGGGGCAACCTGGCGATTCCCGCCAGTGTTATCATTACCCTGTCGGGATGGATTGTCTACCGGTTCCGGGAAACGCGCGCTATGACAATGGCGCAGTTTTTCGAGATGAGGTATAACCGGAAGTTTCGCAGGTTTGCGGGGGTGACCTGCTGGTTGAGCGGTATTATCAACTTCGGCATATTCCCGGCCGTCGCTGCCCGGTTCATAATGTATTATGCCGGACTGCCCACCAGTTTCCACCCCATTCCAGGCCTTGATGGTTTCACCATGAACACCTACGCAACCATAATGGCCGTCGACCTGTTTCTCGCGTTGTCGTTCGTAAACATGGGCGGCCAGATATCCGTTATGATAACGGACTGCATACAGGGGATGTTCTGCGCTGTGGCGTTTATGGTCATTGGTGTCACTCTCTTCCTCAAGTTCTCGTGGAGCCAGATGATCACCGCAGTAAATATGGCCAGCACGCCCGGCAAATCGATGCTCAATCCGTTCGACACATCCAGAGTTACTGACTTCAACATCTGGTTCTACTTGATCGGCGTCTTCACTGCCTTCTATGCTTACATGGCGTGGCAGGGCGCCCAGGGCTTCTTCTCTTCGGCCAGGACGCCGCACGAGCAGAAGATGGGAGGCATCATCGGTGTGTGGAGAGCTTTCCCTCAGGGACTGGCACTCAGCCTCATGAGCCTCGCGGCCATAGCGGTCTTCCGCCTTCCCGAATATGCCGGAACTCTCGAGCAGATAAATGCAACCCTGAAGACGATACCGAATGAGACAATACAGGGACAGATGAGGCTTCCTCTGGCGATGGCTCACGTGCTGCCGATCGGAATCAAAGGCCTGCTGCTCACCATCATGGTGTTCATATCATTCACCTGTCACGATACGTATATGCACTCCTGGGGCAGTATATTCGTGCAGGACGTGTATATGCCCATGAGAAAGAAAGCTATCTCTAAAGCGGAACACGTCAAGCTCCTTCGCATCTCCATTACTGGTGTCGCCATATTTGCTTATGTGTTCAGTCTGGTATACCCACCTCACCAACCGATTCTGATGTTCTTTGCGGTTACTGGTGCAATATGGCTCGGCGGCGCGGGCTCGGTTATCATAGGCGGGCTATACTGGCGCAAGGGAACGACTGCCGGTGCGTATTCCGCAATCGTCACAGGCGGCGTGATTGGCCTGGTCGGGGTGTTTATCCCCGGCATTTGGAAAAACTACACTGGAACTGAGTTTCCCATTAACGGCCAGTATATCAACATGATCGCGATGGCCTCCGCGATCATTATGTACTTGACTGTTTCGCTCATCAGCGGCAGGCATATGGCGCCGTACAA
>CAYSLA010000020.1:0-11281 GCA_964431685.1 uncultured bacterium
CGGCACAGAGGCACGGCCCCTACGTTCGCTTTTCGTTGTTTCGGGATTTTGGTTTCATCCAACTTGGCAGACCAACTCATTCCGAAATCCCGAAACATCACCCCGCTCCGGGCCGGCACAGAGGCACGGCCCCTACGTTCGCTCGTGAACTACAGAATATACCTGCTCAGGTCCTCATCTTTCGCGATGCCCTGGAGTCGCTCACGGACGTACTCAGCGTTGACGTTGATCGACTTCTCTTCGATCTCAGGCGCCTGGAATGATACTTCGTCCAGTAGTCGCTCCATGATCGTGTAAAGCCTTCTTGCTCCGATGTTCTCGGTGGACGAGTTCACTTCCGCGGCAATCTTCGCGAGTTCGTTGATGCCGTCCTCGGTGAACGTCACCGTAACGCCTTCTGTCGCCAGCAGCGCAGTGTACTGCTTCACGAGGGCATTCTTTGGCTCGGTGAGGATTCTGACAAAGTCGCTCTCGGTCAGGTTGTCCAGTTCCACCCGAATTGGCAGCCGGCCTTGAAGCTCCGGAATAAGATCCGAGGGCTTTGACACGTGGAACGCCCCCGCGGCAACAAACAGGACATGGTTTGTGGATACCGGCCCGTACTTCGTAGCCACCGTCGAACCTTCGATTATCGGCAGAATGTCTCGCTGCACTCCCTCGCGACTAACCTGCGGCCCGCTGTCTTTCTCGCGGCCCGCGATCTTGTCCATCTCGTCTACGAATATGATCCCATCCTGCTCGGCTCGCTGCACGGCCTCACGGACTATCGAGTCCTGGTCCAGCATGGATCGAGCCTGGTCGTCGGTGAGTATGTTGATCGCCTCTGCCACCGTGACCCTCTTGTGCTTCTTGCGCTTTGGGAACAGTCCGCCCAGCATTCCGGACATGTCCATTCCCATCTCCTCCA
This sequence comes from uncultured bacterium, assembly GCA_964431685.1. Lineage (GTDB taxonomy): Bacteria > Armatimonadota > UBA5829 > UBA5829 > UBA5829 > CAYSLA01. The sequence continues at coordinate 908 of CAYSLA010000020.1, forward strand.
TGCCCTGCTGGCCAAAGACCTGGAAGTGCGGCATTCCGGAGTCCTCAACCTCGATCGTCACCTCGCGGTCGTCTATCTCCCCGTTGAGCAACTGCTGCCTGAGACGTTCGCGAATCCTCTCCTTGCGCTCCATCTGGTCCTGAGTGTAGTTGTCCGGCTGTGCATCCTCGCCTTCCACATCCAGCTCAATTGGCGGGGGAGGATTGCCGGTGCCCGGAAAGATATGGCCCATCGCGCTCTGGAGGGAGTCCAGCCATTGCTTCGGCGGACCTCCTATGTTGCCGGGGAACTTCGCGGGAGGTTCCAGCAGGTTCAGCACTTCTTCCAGGGCCTGTTTGCGGGCGGCCGGCCTTATCTCCTCAATCTTCTCGGCCTCCACCATCGCCACCGCCCGCTGCACCAAATCGCGCACCATAGAGTCGACATCTCGCCCAACGTATCCAACTTCGGTAAACTTTGTGGCCTCAACTTTGACAAATGGCGCTCCAGCAAGATTGGCAAGACGCCGTGCAATCTCGGTCTTTCCGACACCGGTAGGGCCCATCATCAGTATGTTCTTTGGTATGACCTCGTCGCGAAGATCGTCGCTTAGCTGTCTTCGACGATGCCGGTTGCGCAGGGCCACTGCCACCGCTCTTTTGGCCTTGTCCTGGCCTACTATATACTTGTCGAGTTCCGCCACTATCTCTCTGGGCGTAAGATCGTTGTTTGCCTTCATAAGTATCCTCTATCCCGCATTATTCTGGAAGCACGTTTGTCCCGCACACTTTCATTCCGAAACGCAGTGAGAAATCTCGGCATCGCTAACCAGATTCCTCCCGCTGGTCGGAGTGACGTGAACAATGCGGGGTTATCCAAGTTCGTCCACCGTGATATTGTTGTTTGTGTAGACGCAAATCTCCGAAGCTATGGTCATCGCCTTTTCCACTATCTCTTTCGGGGACAGTTCTGTGTTGCGAACCAGCGCTCTAGCGGCCGCTGACGCGTAAGAGCCGCCGGAGCCTATGGCTGCAATGCCTTCGTCAGGTTCTATCACCTCGCCGCTCCCGCTAACCACAAGCAGATACTCCTGATTGGCGACGATCATCATCGCCTCCAGCCTTCGCAGTATCCGGTCAGTGCGCCAGTCTTTGGCGAACTCCACCACGGCCCGCCTGATGTTGCCGTGAGACTCCCGCAGCTTCTCCTCAAACTTGTCACAAAGGGTCTGGGCGTCTGCGACAGATCCCGCGAATCCCACCAGCACCTTGTCCTCATAGAGCCTTCGCACTTTGCGAGCAGTGTGTTTCATTATGGTGGTATCCAGAGTAACCTGTCCGTCACCGGCTATGGCGACATTTCCACCTTTTTTGACAGCCACTATTGTTGTGGCGTGCAGTTTTCCATTCATCAGATGTTCCTACCTTTGCATGCGGGTGTCGTCCGCGGACGCTCTTGGGTGAGTCCGGTCATAGACCTCTTTCAGACGCTGGCTTGAGACGTGGGTATAGACTTCGGTTGTCGTCAGGCTCTCGTGGCCCAACAGCTCCTGCACAGTCCGCAAGTCGGCTCCGTGGTCGAGCATGTGGGTTGCGAAGCTGTGGCGCAGTGTATGCGGGCTGATCTTCAGATTGTTGCTTGTTGCCGTCACATACTTATCGACTATCCGGAATACGGACGAAGGCACAAGTTTCGTTCCGTTATGTCCGAGGAACAGAGCGTTAGTCGGAGCCTTACTCCGATTTGCCAGAACGGGATGTCCTGCCCAGAGGTATCGCCGCAGAGCATCCATCGCCGGTCCGCCCATCAACACCACGCGCTCCTTGTTTCTCTTTCCCACAATGCGAAGCTCATCCGAGTTGCGTGCGGCATCCGCGGAGGTGAGGCTAAGCAGTTCACTGACGCGCAGACCGGTGGCGTATAATACCTCCAGTATTGCGCGGTCTCTGAGTCCCTCGGGAGATGAAGTATCGGGGGCTTCAATCAGCCTGTTGAGTTGCTCTTCCGAAACAGTTCTGGGAAGAGGTTTGTCTCGCCTTGGAGCGCGAATTCCCTCGGTGGGATCGGTCTCAATATGGCCATGCCGCACCAGATACCCGAAGAACGCATGCAGCGCCGACACCTTGCGCGCCACGCTGCGTTTCGAGAGCCCGCTGCGCTGCAGGTGAGCCAGATATCGCCTTACCATCAGCGTATCGGCTTCTTCTCCGGCCTCATCGGCGAACGCAATAAAGCCCGCTATATCCGTCCCGTAAGCTCGAATACTGTGCGGGCTCGCGTCCTTTACCACGCGCAGGTGCTCCAGAAAGACTTCCAGCTTCTCATCCATATCATCTCGATTGTACCAGCTTGGCCTTCCGGGGTCAACAACACGGTATCGAGAGGGTCACTTCTGCTGAATCTTGTGTGGCGGAACTGCGCAGACCATCGCCTTGCACGGATCGAAACTCGCTTTCAAGCGGTCCCCGTACGCAACGTGCTTCTTCTTTCGCACATCGCAGATGTGTCCGGCTATGTCAAACCTGATGTCGAAGTCGAGGGCCTACTGGAACATCGTATCCGGCGGGTTTATGTTCACCTCAACCTTAGACGACTCCAGCGTTCCGGCCTTTGCACCGTCTGCTGCGTACATCTCTGTTCTCGTTGGCATCCAGATCACTTCTCCGAAACGCTGCGGGTTGGAGTAGACAAAACGCACCTCAAGCGTGCCGTCGGCCTGGCGCTTCTCGAACCGCTTCAGCCACAGATCCTTTTCATCCAGCCAGATGAGGTATTGCATGTCTCCTGCGGGGTAGGAATAGCGGACCTTGATCTCTCCGGCTGCCGCTGCCTCGGCATCATCAACGATCTGGATGCTCCGTGTTCTCCACAGACTCGGCGTGATCAGGCCCGTGTCAAGAGCATCCTGCACCTTGGCAGGCTCGTCCGGGTACTTCTCGCGTTTGTTGAAGTTGATCGTGGGGGCGCGGACTATCTTGTCAGAACCGTTGATGATGTATTCAAACCTGATCATACCCAGCCTGCCTTCGGTACGCATCTTGTCCGGCTGCTTCACGTAGATGGTGGCGGACTTGAAGTCGTAGAGGCGGGAATACGAGGACTCAACTCTTGTCAGTGCCTTCTTGTCCTTCTGTGTTACAGTGACATCCATCTTGATGTCCGAAAAGCCCTGCGTGCCCTCAGTGATACGGGACTTCAACTGCTCTTCAGGACTGACTGGCTTAGCCGTTTCAACTAGATCGGCGTAGCCGGCTGCCGCAGCCAGGGCGGCGACAAGAACAGTCAGGGTCAGGGTTCTATAGTTCATATTGATTCCTCTTTGCCATCATCACGCATTCCAATTTCCCACAGAAAAGCATATCTTATCGCCGTCGAGCACGCCGTAAGAACGCTCAGCATCAGCCCGCGGATTCCATCCATAAATCCGCGTTTCACAACATACATCTTCAGGAACGCGAGCGTTGGCTTGAACAGCAGGTCACCTAAGGCGAACCGAGTTCCGTCCGCGAACTTCTGTTCAGCCGCCGCCTTCGCATACCTGACCATCTTTGCGGCATACTCGCTGAGGTCCCGGTATGTATGATGCTCAAGGTCGGCGCTCAGAACTCCTGCGTCCGCTATGGACAAGGTCTCGTGCACAAGGCGATGCTCGAAAACCGCGAGGTGTCTGCGCGCAAGTCTGAGCTGCCTGTCCGGGTACCATCCGCAATGCCTGATCCATTTGCCCAGAAAGAAGCTCCTGCGCGGCATCCAGTAGGCATCGTGCTTGCCTTCTGCGACGGCGTGCCGTATCTGGTCAGCCAGATCATCCGTCACAACTTCATCGGCATCGACGATCAGCACCCATTCGCCTCTGGCATAGCTTACCGCAGCGTTCTTCTGGTCCGAGAACCCGGTGAAATCTCGCTGGTATACCCTGTCCGTGAACCGCCGCGCGATCTCCTCCGTGCGGTCCGTGCTGTGGGAATCCACTACTACGATCTCACCAGCAAACAGCAGCGACTCGAGACACCGGGCAATGTCGTCTTCTTCGTTGAATGCGATGACTACCGCGGACAACGTGATCGAGTTTTCAGTATTGTCAGCGGGGAGAATAGTCTCCCCTATATTATTAGACTCCATCAGACGCTCTCTCTTGCCAGCAGACGGCAGACTGCCTCATAGACCAGGTCCGCTGACATACTGCTCATACACTTCCTGTTCTGCTCACAGGTTACCCTTATACACGGACTGCATTCGGCGTTCGTGGTCACGATTTCGTGGCCGTTGCCTTGCGGGCCAGTGATCCGATGGTCGGACGGCCCGTACAACCCGACAACGTGCTTGCCCATAGCCGCGGACAAGTGCAGGATGCCTGAATCGACCGCCACCAGCGTTCTGCACCGGTCGAGAATGCCCAGGGCTTCACCCAGGTTGGTGCGTCCGGACAGGTCCAGAACGGACGGGACTTTCCGAGTGACTTGCTCCATCGGATGAGTACCCAGAATCACGACGCCCAGTCCGTCGGCAGTCAGCCTGTGCGCCAGTCGGGTGTAGCCTTCGTCACTCCATTCTTTGACGGCTCGGCGCCCGCTCGTGCCTGGAGCGAACGCCACGATCTTATCCGAATCGCCGACACCGCACTCTCTAAGAATCTCTCGGGATCGCTCCCGTTGCCGATCGGTTGCCCGCAGCAGACCGACGTAGTCCGGTTTTGTTATGTGGCACCCCAGGCTTTCCACAAGCCGCAGGTTGTTAACTGTTGAAGGAGGGTGGTTGAAAGCGACCTTTCCGGTGAGCAGAAAACCGGCGGATGTATTGACGAAGCCCACACGTCTTGGCGCACCGCTCAGGTATGCAAGGATAGCGCATTCGGCGCTTTGTGAGAACACAACTGCCAGGTCGAAGCGACGGCGACGGAGTTCGTCTATCAGAGTGGCTTTGGATCTGTTCAATCCGCCCCTGCGAACGAGGATGTCGTCAACAAGGTGCGCTCCGGAGGTGATATCAATCAGGGATGGACGCACCACACTGGTGATGGACGAGCCCACATAGTGATCCCGCAGTGACTTCAGCGCAGGCAGCGAGAATGCAAGATCACCGACCTGGTTAAGATGAAAGCAAACTATGTTCACGCCACACTCCTGGATTCTGCGCACAGCTTTCCGATTGGACGCTCGCGCCATTGGCCTTATTCTTCCAGAAACCTCCTGACTCCATCAGCGACATCGTGCGCCGTTATTGCGCGCATGCAGTCGACGTCCTGGCAAGTCGGATGGCGCAGGCAGGGCATGCACGGAAAATCCTTCGCGATCCAAACGAAGTCATCTCGCTTCAGGAAACATTTCCACACGCTGGCTCCAAACAGGCCTACCGTGGGTCTGCCAAGAGCGACGGACATGTGCAGCAGACCCGTGTCAACCCCAATTACCGCCGCGCACCGCTTCATCAGTGCACCGGCCTGCTTCAGTGTCGTGTGGCCAGCGGCGATTACCGGTGTGTGTCTGGTCATTGCACATATCTTCTCGGCCAGGGCGACATCTGCCTTGGAACCGAAGATCAACGGTCTGGCCCCGTACTCTTCTGCCAGTATGTCGGCGAGTTGCGCCCAGGCCTCCGGAACCCAGTGTTTGTTGACCCACGTGGTGGCCGGCAAGAACCCGACTACCTTCTGGTTCTCCAATCCCCTCTGCGCAAGGAACTGATCAGCGTAGTCCTCATCTTCAGGCGTAACAGGCATATACATATCAGTGTTTTCTGACTGAACTCCGACCAGCCGCAGCAGATCGAGGTTGCGTTGCTGGGCGTTCAGATCGCCCGGTTCAGGGGTGTATTTCTCGTTGTAGAGCGCGGGCGCGCCTTCGCCGGCGTCGCTGAACCCGTATCGCCGTTTCGCCCCTGAGGCAAGGCAGACGGCTGCGCTCCTGAGAAGTCCCTGCAGGTCCAGCGCCGCGTCGAATTGGTGTTTCCGGAGCTCGCGGCTCAGTCTCGTGAGATTAGTCACAAAACTCACCATATCGGCAATCAGTCCGCGGCCCTTCACACGGTCCCAGACGATCACTTCGTCGACGTACGGGTTGCCGATCACCACGTCAGCGCTCTTGCGTTCGACGACCCACGCGATGTATGCATCGGGATATGCCAGTCGCAGGGCGGATGCGGCGGGAGTCGCCATGAGCACGTCGCCGATTGCACTGAGCTTAACGATCAGTATCCTGCCGGGTGGGGTTGTCCTTTGATTGCCTGATTTCCCGTTAGTCATCGCTTACCTCGGTACGGAGCCTGCCGTGCTTCCATCTGTCGTGCAACCACAACCATTGGGAAGGATTGGAGCGAATCTCCTTCTCAATCTCGAGGTTGACCAACTCCGTAAGCCGCCTTACGTCGTCTTCGCGGTTGCCTGATGGCACTAACTCGATCTTCGGTTTCGCCACTGCTCTGTACTTGCCGTTTCCCAAGCTGCGGCAGAATACTGGCACAAGATGTGCGCCGCTCTTGAGTGCGAGAACCGCCGGTCCCGTTGCCGTCGCGGCAGGTTTGCCGAAGAAGTCGACGACGATGCCGTCCGCGTCGTTCTGGTCCGGCAGGATGCCAAGGCATTCATTGTTCACAAGGCAGCGGAACGCACCTATTATGGGCTGATCCCGGTCGAACACCCGATAGCCTCCGCTCTCCCGAATTCGGGTGGTTATGCCCGTTATTCCGGGGTCATCGCTGTCTCTGGCGATTACGTTTACCTTGTAGCCGCAGATGACCAGTTTCCTCGCCAGCATCTCCCAGTTTCCATAGTGAGCGGTAATGATGATACATCCCTTGCCATCGGCCAGCGCGCCATCGAGGTGCTCAAAACCTGTGGTCTCCACGTTGGAATCAATTCGTTTCCGAGAGAGCGACAGCACATAGAAGAACTGAACCGCCTCTCTGGCGAAGTGGCGGAACACTTCTCTTGCCAGGGTCTTGATCTCACCGGGGCTCTTTTCCGAACCTCCCACTAACCCCCTCCGAAACGTAGGGGGGAGGGGGAGGTGTTCCGACCCGTAAACTTCAGTCAGATTGGCCATCGCGATGCGCCGGTATCTGCCCGAGACTGCATAGAATGCAGTTCCGAGCGCATTGCCGATCAGGCGGACAGACCAGGGCCTCAGCAGGTGGCTTGTGAGCACCATCCAGCCAAACGCGACTCTGCCAACGAACTTGATGACTCTCTTTGCCGGAGGCAGTCTCCTGGTTCTGTCAGTGTGACCCGTGGGCGATGTGCTCCGCAATCTCGCCAATTCTGTCTACCTCCAGCCAAGCGCGAAGGGCACAAAGCCCCTTAATACTGTCACTCAGACCCGTATCGTCATCCCGACCACAGGGAGGAATCTCCCCGAGATTCGTAACTGCGTTCGGAATGACAGGAATTATCCGTGCCAGGTCCTTTTCCGTGGTCACCACGGTTGGCGCGCCTAGTTCTGCGCGTCTCGCTTCGATGCGTCTCAGATCATCGGCCGTGTAGCTCCAATGGTCCGGAAAGACCATGCTGTCCAGGAGATCGACGTGGGCGTCCCTCAGCGCCCGCTCAAAGGATTCCGGCCGTCCGATCCCACAGAATGATATCACCTTTTCGCCTTTCTCGGGAAGTCTCTCGTCTGTTGAGCCAACACTGGACACGAACCCGCCGATCGCCCGGGCGCAGTCGTGAATGTGTGCGTGAGGAGCCAGCCGCCCCAACGTTTCTTTCAGCCTGCTGTAAGGGAGCACTTTGAAGTGCTCCCCTACGTCTGTACCTTGCTCAGGGGTATTGGGTGCCCTGAGAGTCCTCAGGGCAGAGCCGCCCACCAGCAAAATGAAGTGTGCCCTCGCGAGTCCTCGCCGAGGCTCACGAAGGTCGCCTGCCGGCATTACAAACCCGCTCCCGAATTGCCTGGCGGCATCCACTACTGCGATCTCGACGTCCCTGTGGAGCTGCCAGTATTGCATTCCATCGTCGAGGACGATAATGTCTGGACTGAACCTCTCACAGGCCATCATTCCTGTAACCCGCCTGTCCCTACCCACCAGCACCGGGACACCGGGCAGAGATAGCGCGATCATTACTGGCTCGTCGCCCGCCTCTCTCGCGTCAGCCAGCAAGTTCTCGCCGTTCGAGACGACCCTCGGCCCGTCCGCGCTTCCGCCGTGGCCTCGGCTGAGGATCACCACTCGTTTCCCGGATCCGACCAGGGCCCTGGCCAGCGCGATTACAGCCGGAGTCTTGCCTGTCCCGCCGAATGTCAGGTTTCCCACGCTCACAACTATGGCAGGGAGTCGAGTCCGCCGCCTGATGCCAGCCCGGTAAGTCCACAGATATGCAGTCAGTCCGATGGAGTAGAGCGCAGCCCACGGCAGCAAGGCCAGCCGCAGCACCCAGGAAAGTATGCCGCGGTCGTCCCCGGTTATGACGCGCTCGATATATCGCCGACTGTCACACGTGCGTTGTCCCATTGCTATCGGGCCCTGTCTGCCAGTAGAGATAACACCGCCTGGGCGGTGCGGGCGGAAGCTCCACGATTCGCCTCCATCATCTGTGCGCACCGTTCGGCGATATCTTTGAGCAGTTCGTTGGCACCTGTGAGTCTTGAGATTCCCTCTGCCAGTTCTCTTTCGTCCACTACTCGAAAACCTACCCCAAAGCTGAGTGCCTGAGCGGCTATGTCTCGGGTCTTGAACGTGTGCGGGCCAAAGAAGACCGGCTTGCCCTGCGCAATGGGCTGAATCAGACTGTGGCCGCCCTTGCGGATGAGTGTGCCGCCCACAAACGTCACATCGGCGATCGCGTAGACGTTGGCAAGCTCGCCGAAAGTATCCAGTACCACCACTTCCTGCGCACCTGTGATGGTGGCCGGCTCGCTCCTGCGGCCAGCAGCAAAACCGGCAGACCGTGCCATCTGTCTGATCTCCTCGCCTCTCTCAACATGTCTTGGCGCAATGATCAGCTTTAGGGTGGGGTGGGTCTGCCGAGAAGCAGCATAGGCGGCTATCACAGACTCCTCCTCGCCCGGATTAGTGCTTCCAGCAACAAAGACCGGAGCCTCAGGCGGGAAGCCGTAGCGCGACCTTAGCTCAGACTGATCTTGCTGGGAGAGCGGCCGCGAAGATTCATCAGCTTTGCAGTTGCCGGTAACCATCACCCGACTTTCGTCGGCGCCTATCGAGACAATGCGCTCAGCGTCGGCCTCGCTCTGCATACACAGCAGATCGATGTTGCCAAGCGCCCACCGGTACATCCACGGGAGCCGGCGCGCGCCTTTGGTCGTGCGGTCTGAGACCGTGCCGTTCATCATAGCTGATTTTACACCCAACTGCCGTGCGATATGCCGGAAGTTGGGCCATATTTCCGTGTCAACACTCGCGAACAGACGTGGGTTCACCCGGCGGATAGATGCGCTCACGCACGGCGAAAGATCGAACGGATAGTAGATGAACAGGTCGGCGTCTTTGATGGACTTCTGTGCCATCTCACGGCCGGTGCGCGTTGTGGACGACACAACGACGGGCACATCCGGCAGCAGACGCTTCATCTCGCTCACGATTTTGGCTGCAGCGACGGATTCGCCGACCGAAACGGCGTGCACCCAGATAGGACGCTTCCGTCGAATCTCGTCAGGCACGCTTGGGTGACCAAGTTGGTCTCGCCACGAGTCCCTTGACTTGCGTGATACGTAGACCCGGTAGAGTATGCCCAGCGCGATAATCGGGGACAGGACAGCCAGTATGAGGTTGTATGCGGCGAAGACATAGCGCCTGGTCATTTGCGTCGTCCCTTTCGCGAAACGGAGGGGGGAGGGGGAGGTGCTCCGCATTGGGCAAGCAGTTCCTCTGCCCGGAGCTCGGCCGCGTTGATTGCCTCCTCAATCCGCAGTGCGGCGTCGAACTCATCTTCGTCGGGTGCGATGTGAAGTGGGTCTCCAAAAAAGAGCACTGCTCGCGCAAACGGCAACGGGACCATATGTGAGTCCCAGCTTCCAAGCCGCTTGCACGGTGCGCAGGCTACGCCCACCGGCAGCACCGGGCTGCCGGACCGTTGCGCAAGATACACAGTTCCGGGCTGCACCTTCTTTGGCGGCCCTTTGGGTCCGTCTGGGGTATGCGCCAGTACTCCGCCCTCAGCCAGTTTTCTGACTGCTTCCAGGAGGGCACGAGCTCCGTGACGGCCGCTAGACCCGCGTATGGTGTTGAATCCACGGCTCCGGAGGATCATATCCTGCAATTGGCCGTCTTTTGAGACCGAGACCATCGAGTAGAAGCCCATGTTGCGGCAGTAGTATATCGGCAGCACGGTTACCCCATGCCACGGAAGCACGAGCCCGCCCTTGCCTTCGGCAAGTATCTGCTCAAGATGATCGTATCCCTCGACTCTGAAGCGTACAGTGGAAGCAATGCCTGTGGAGATGA
>CAYSLA010000020.1:11381-25248 GCA_964431685.1 uncultured bacterium
GTCGATCTGCCCTGCATCAGATAGTCGAGAGCTTCCTGGACGATGGCCTCCGATGCGGCGTCAAGAGAGGATGTCGCTTCGTCAAGGATAAGGATCTTTGGGTCCTTGAGCAGAGCACGTGCTATCGAGATGCGTTGCCGCTGTCCACCTGAAAGCCCCACACCGCCTTCACCCAATCGGGTGTCATAGCCTTCGGGTGATTGAGTGATGAAGTCGTGAGCGTTGGCGGACTTGGCCGCGGCAATCACCTCATCGATAGAGGCGCCGGGTTTGCCGTATGATATGTTGTCCGCTATCGTGCCCGAGAAAAGTATGGTCTCCTGTGGCACCATCGCAATCTGCTGTCTGAGGCTCGCCAGGCGGATTTGGCGGACGTCCACGTCTTCCACGAGAAGCGTGCCGGATGTGACATCGTAGAACCGAAGCACGAGATCTGCTATGGTCGACTTGCCGGCTCCGCTGGGTCCCACAATTGCCACCACCTCGCCCGGTTCCATAGTGAAGCTAAGCCCTTCGAGCACAGTCTCGCCGTCCACATACTCGAACCGTACGTCCTCGAACTCAACTTTCCCCTGCACATTGCTGAGAGTGATTGCGTCTTGCGCCTCCGGCATATCGGACTTTGTATCCAGAACATGGAAGATGCGCTCCCCTGATGCCACAGTCTGCTGATACATCACATTGAGCCGGCCGAACTGCTTGGCGGAGGCTGCCACCATGAAGCCAAGGTAAGCGAATTCAGTCAACACGCGAAAGGTGATCTGTCCGTGAACAACCATCCATCCGCCCGCCAGCACTATTAGCGCAACGGCGATACCGCCCATAAGCTCGATTGCTGGCAATACCACAGAGCTGCGTTTTGCCGCCCGCAGAGCGGCGGTCAGAGATTGGCGGTTCACTTCATCAAACCGGGCCACTTCGTGCGCTTCCATTCCGAAACTCTTGATAATACGCACACCGCGCACGGTTTCCTCGATCGTGGCGCTGACGTCCGCCAGCTTCTCCTGTTGCGTGGTGGTGAGGCCGCGTATCTTGCGGCTAATCCGGTCGATGGCAATCCCCATCAGGGGCACGAAGACAATTGTGAGCACCGACAGCTTCCAGCTCAGCATGAACATCCGTGCCAGACCCACCGTGATCATCAGCGGCCCGTCGATGGCCTGCATCACAACCTGGCTGGACTGCTGGATCATAGCAACGTCGGAGTTCATCCTGCTCATAAGTTCGCCAATGCGGCTCTTGTGGAAGTAGCGAAGCGGCAGGCTCTGTACGTGCGCATACATCTCGCCGCGCACGTCCGTGCCCATCCGGTTGGTGGCGGAGGCCACCAGATAGGCGTTAAGGAACCCGAGCGCCGCCCTCGGAACTTGGACGGCCACGAGCAGTCCGGCCACCATCCATATCAGGGCAAACCTGGCGCCGTCGACAGTGAACCAGCCGGCAGCTACCCCCAGCCGCACGATGTAAATGTCCGTTGGAGGAGAGGACTGCGCAGTGGCGCTGAACCAGTTGACCAGGGTGGCCATAAAGATATTGCAGCCGGCAATTCCCAACCCGCATAGTGCGGCGAGAATCAGCCTGCCTTTGTAGACCAGAACATATCTTAGAAGTCTGCGTTGGGTTTCCATAGATCCAGCAGTTCCTTCGCGGCTCTTGCAAGAGCCCCTGGCTCGCCAAGTACGCCTCGAACCTCGGCAAGTCCGCGGCGAGCCTCCTCCACGGCAGCGTCGTCTCCCAGATATGGAAGGCTCGTTTGTGCCAGATTGGCGCCCGTAACCTTCTCGCCAATGATCTCCGGGCAGATCAGTCGATTGGCGACGATATTTGGCAGGCCAATAAATTGCTCGATCACGGCCTTGCGGAATAGAAACTCAAACCGCATCAAGGCTGTGCCTGCGTAGATAATCACCATCGGCAGGCCGATGATCGCGGCCTCCAGCGTGGCCGTTCCAGAAGCGATAATGGCAAAATCGGAGCTTGCCATACAGTCGTAGGTTCGGCCCTCTACCACCCGGACATCAGGCTTCGGATTGAGTCGGCCACACAGCCTTTCCACTTGACGTCGAACTGCGTCCCCTCTGCCGGCCGCACCAAGAACAAAGGCGACACTGCCCATACTGGCAGTGAGCTCACTTGCGCACGTGAGCATTGGGCTCAGATGTCCCGAAACTTCGTGAGATCGGCTGCCTGGAAACAGACCGACGATCTTCACGTCGGCAGTGGAACACCTCCCCCCTCCGTCTCGGAGGGGGCCAGGGGGAGGTTCCGCCGGAATGCCCAGTTCCGAAAGGAACTGCTCGCGGGAGCACGTCGGCTTAACAATGTCGATCAAAGGGTGTCCTACGAATCGTGCATCAAGGCCCTGTGCTCGCAAACCTTCAGCCGACCACGGAAACGGCGTGATAACCTTGCCGCCGCAACGCAGGAGCCATTCGGCGCTCTTTACCCGTCTGCGCCACGAGGAGGGCGGCAGGTAGTAGACAACCTCTATACCAGCTCTCCGAGCGGCCCGGCCGAGGCGTGTGTTGAACGCTCCGTAGTCTATCAGCACCAGCAGATCGGGCTTGCGGGCAAGTATCTGGCTCTTGAGTTTCGCGTACTTCAGCGCCACCACCGGCAGGCTCTTGAGAGATTGTGCTATCCCGATGGTGCCGCCGCCTGCGGTGTCAACAACCGTCTCGACACCGGCCTCGCGCATCCTCGGTCCGCCCGCGCCCCAGAACTGGGCCTCCGGCAGAAGCTTGCGCACCTCGCACACAAGAGAGGCCCCGTGCATATCGCCCGAAGCCTCTCCAGCGGAAACAGCAATGCGGCAACCGCGGCTAATTTCTCGGAACCTCCATCTGACGTCCCCCGTAGCCCTCGCGCATATTCCTGATAAACTCGATCAGGTAGTCCACCTCAGGGTTTCTCTCGACTTCCCTCTCGATAGCTTCCAGGGCCTGGGAGACGTTCAGATTAGATCGGTAGAGCAACTTGTAACACTTCCGCACCTCGGCGCGCTCCTTGGGCCCAACGCCGTTTCTGCGAAGACCAATGACGTTCAGGTCGCAGACCTTGGCCGGACGCCCGTCGGTCATTGTAAACGGCGGCACGTCTTGCACCAGCTTCGAGAACCCGCCAACCATCGCAAACTTGCCTATGCGGACGTTTTGATGCACTCCAACAATTCCGCCAAAGACGACTCGGTCCTCGACCTGGGTGTGTCCACTGATACCGACCATGTTGGCCATTGTGATGTTGTTGCCCAGTCTGCAGTTATGCCCGACGTGGCAGTAAGCCATCAGCATGTTGTTGTCGCCTATCACGGTAGACTCTCCCTCGCCGCTGGCGCGATGGATAGTGACATACTCGCGGATGATGTTTGAGTCACCTATCTTCAGGAAAGACTTCTCGCCCTTGAACTTGTGATCCTGTGGCGCTCCGCCCAGAGCCGCCCCAACGCCGATCGCGCAGTTCTCGCCGACGAAGGTGTTCTGGTCGATGACCACGTGCGAGTCCAGCTTCGTGCCTTTGCCGAGTTTCGAGTTCTTGCCGATCACGCAGAATGGGCCGATCACTACACCGTCGCAAAGTTCCGCGGTTGAGTCGACGATAGCGGTCGGGTGCACCGATATACCCGTCAGAGGGCTTTGCCTGGATTCAGACCTGGCGCTGTTGCCGTCTCTGTCCACCAGTGCAAACATAAACTCACCCTCAGCAACCACATCGCCGTCGACCCTTGCTACGGCGCTGACTTTGCCAATGTTGCCTCGGGTGGCCAGCAGCTCAACGTCGGTAACGAACGTGTCGCCTGGGTGGATGGGCTTGCGAAATCTGACCTTGTCCATCCCTCCAAAATAGGCGAGCTTGCCCTGGTTGCCGGTCATCGAAAGCAGCAGCACTCCGCCAACCTGCGCCATCGCCTCGCAGACCAGCACACCGGGCATCACAGCGTGTCCTGGGAAGTGTCCTTCAAAGAACTCCTCGTTGATAGTCACGTTCTTGTAGCCACGCGCGCTCTTTTCGGGCACCAGTTCGGTTATGCGATCCACAAGCAGAAAAGGATATCTGTGTGGCAATACATCTCGAATCTGTTCTACGTCAAGCATCTAAGTTCCATACCCCCATTCGAGCCACGCGACGGGTGAACTCCGCGTTCATCGCGTGACCGGATCTTACCGCCAGTATATGGGCCTGGACGGTAGCGCCCAGAAGCGAAACATCGCCGACCAAGTCCATCACTTTGTGTCTCACCAGTTCATCGGGGAAGCGCAGTTCACTGGACATGTGGTCCTGCCAGATGACAATGACATTGTCCACGCTGCCGCCCTTAGCTAGTTCGTTCGCATGCAGTCCGGCAACTTCTTCGTAGAGCACAAATGTTCTCGCACACGCCAGCTCTGATGCGAAGCTGTCTTTGTCCGGCTGATAGTCGAATACCTGAGAACCGATCATCGGGTGATCATAGTTCATAACGTATGTAAGTCGAGCCGTTGGCGCAGGCACAGCCAGGATGAACGAGGTGCTGTTACTGACATACAATGGCTCGGTGATAGTGACCACGGCTCTCGCGCCGTCAAGTTGCACAGCGCCTGCCTGAAGAATCGCGTCCACATACGCCCGGGCGCTGCCATCCATAATCGGAGTCTCCGACCCGTGCATTTCAACCACCGCGTTGTCGATGCCGCATCCTGACAGCGAAGCCATAAGGTGTTCGATAGTCCGAAAGCGAACATCCCCATCGCCGATGGTTGTGCCGCGGCTGGTGTCAACGACATTCTCGACAAGCGCGGCTACTTCACGTCCGTCTTTTCGGAAAACAATCCCGTTGTTCGCCGGTGCCGGGTGGATCGTTACCGAAGCGACATCGCCGCTGTGCAGACCGGTTCCACGCAGGGTCACGCTCTCGCGAACTGTCATCTGCCATTCGGCTCCACTCACACACTCTCCGACAGTATGCGAAGGCGTCTCGGGAACTTGTGAAGGTGTTTCGGGAACTTGTTCCCGAAACTGCAGATCACACCCTATTGGCTGGGTCTTTCTACTCGTCAGAACTCTCATCGCTGCTTGCCTCGTCTGCCAATGAGGACACTTGTTTCCCCACCGCTTGTGATAGCATATCGCTCACTTGCCTCTCCAACAATCTGAGCCTCTGCATGATTTCCGGCAGATGAAGCCGCGTTGCTTCAACCCTACGTTCAAACCGATGCTCGCGTGCCGGGTAGCCCGAGACCGTAAGTCCATCGGGCACATCGCCGGTGACTCCGGCCCTGGCCGCAACCGTTACCCTGTCTCCCAAAACCACGTGATCCTTTATCCCGGACTGCGCCGCGCAAGTAACATTGTCGCCGATCCGAGCGCTCCCAGCCACACCGCTGAGAGCCACTATCACACAGCCTCTGCCGATCTTCACGTTGTGCGCAATGTGCACAAGGTTATCGATCTTGGTGCCGCTGCCGATAACGGTAGCTCCGGTCTTCGCCCGGTCCACCGTCGAATTAGCGCCAATCTCCACATCGTCGCCGATCTCGACTGTCCCGATGTGAGGGAACTTAACAAGCCCGGCATTCCCGCAAAACCTGTATCCGAACCCGTCTGCTCCAATGACTACCCCGGAGTGGAGAACAACTCCGCTGCCTATCTTGCAACCGCTGTAGATGGTCACGTTTGGGTAGATGCGCGTGCTGGCGCCTATGGTAGTGTTAGGCCCGACTACTACGTTTGGCCACAGGACGCAGCCATCGCCGATCACCGCGCCACGGCCCACGAAGCAGTTTGCGCCGAGAGCTACATTTTTGCCTAAGCAGACACCTTCCTCCAGAACGGCCCCGGAAGCCACCCCGACTCTCGGGCCGAACTCGTCCCCCCGAAAATGCCCTAGCACCGCCACAAAGGCCTCGCCGGGTGAATCCACCGTTATAAGCGTCTTGTCGCCTCGGGCCCCGCTGCCATTCTTACCGCACAAGACGCAACTCGCCCCGGACAGCACCGCCTCGGCCAGGTACGCAGCGTTTTCAGCAAGCACAATGTCGCCTCTCGTGGCATCTCGGATGCTGGCTGCAGAAGTAATCTCAACACTCGGCTCGCCAACAACCTCGCCACCGACTAACTCGGCCAGTGCACCCGCCGTTATCATGGCTGCCAGGTTCCTCCGGTCATCAGTGGAACACCTCGCCCTCTCCCCTCCGTCTCGGAGGGGGCTAGGGGGAGGTTCCGCGCACTCCATGCCCCCTCCGTTTCGGAGGGGGTTAGGGGGAGGTTCCGGGCGCCCGCCGGGTTCCACGTGCCCCAGGCCTTCTTCTTGATGACCTCTTCATAATCGGATGTCCTGTCGGGTATCCCGCTTGCTCTCACAAAAACTACCTTTTCACCGCGCTCCTCGGCGATCTGCTCAACGCCGCGGCGAACGTCGGCCAGAACTCGGCTGCGCAGTAGAGCCGTTTGGCGGCGCACAACCTCCACTGTCGACCCGAGCACGTCCTGTCGGGCAGCGGTGGCAACGGTCTTGCGTCCTGGCTCGAGTCCAGGATGACGCTCAGGGCCCGTCAGTTGACGAATCCTCATCTGAGTGGACTCGAAGCCGGAGCCCAGATCCGAAGCCTCCGTCCCTGATGAAGCGACCGAGCCAGTGAACACTCCCATCTCTTGCACAATCTCATCGCGAAATGCCGCCAGGCGAGTGTTTATACTCCGTTTCTGGCGGATTTCGTATGCCATCAGGTCCGCATCCACGCGCTCGTTGGCCTGGGTGCGCACGTCGCTTATCTGCATCAGTAAGTCTTGTCCAACCGCGTCAACATCAGCATTGTAAGCCCCAAGGAGCAGCGCGAGTTCTGCCCGGGCGCGCTCGAGAGACACTTTGATGTCGTCAGACTCGAAACCCTGGATCGCTGCGGCCGTCTCCAGCGCCGAGACCTTCATCCGCGCATTTACTCTGTCGATTAGATACCTGGCCTCGATCTCGCGCCGCTTGTCCATAGCCGCCGCTTCGATGTCCTGAGACTGCTTGCGGATCTCGGAGGCAGCCACATTGGCCATTAGCTTTCTGTTCGAGCTTACCCGCACATCAAGGGCTGTCTTCTGCTCGTTCTGCCATTCGTCCAGGGACTTCACGGCATTCCAGACTGCGTCCGCTTCCGCCGCTTCCCGCGATATCTTCGGTATCCACGGATTCGCCGACGGAGCTGCAGGCGAGAAGTCCTTTCGGGCTCTTCCCGCCGCAATCTCCAGGTCTGCCGCGCGCACCGCTTCGGCTACTGAGTTGTCGCCGGCAAGTGCCGAAACCGCGTTCCACGACGGGTGGTACTTAGCCAATCGGCTCAGGTCTACATAGACTGTGCCCCCGGGCCTTCGAGCCATCTCGGAGTCCGGGGATGCTTTCTGGAAACGTGAGTAGATTATCAGCCCCGTACCGAGCGCGAGGCCGACCACCACAATCAACACCAGAATCCACACACCGGTTTTGAATTTCACGTGCTCCGGTCTCCAGATAGGGGTGAAGGCTGTTCGCCGCAGCTACTGAACTTTCCTGTCGAGCCTGGCTATTACTTCATCCGTGATATCAACACCGCCAACATACACTGCCGCCTTGTCCAGCACCATCGCGATCTTCTTTGCCTCGGCCACAGCGTTTATGGCGTTCTGAATGTCCACGATCAGCCTGTTGTAGACCTCATCGGCCTTGGTCTGCAGATTCTGCTCGTAGTCCCCGCCCAGTTTTGTACCTGTGTTTTTTGAAGCTGTCTGCAGGTCCTGGAGGTCCTTCAACCGAGCCTTCTGGGCGTCGTTGGGATCCTTTGTCTCCTGCAGAGTCCTCATCTCGGCATCGCGGTCCTGCTCCATCTTTTCCAGTTCCGCAATTCGTGCATTCTCTTTGTCGCTGCGGCTCTGTTTCAGCTTCAGATCGATGAGCTCCAGGATCTCCTCTTCCTTAAGCATGAGATTCTGGCTTCGTATGTTCATCTTGGCCACAAGGACCTGTTTGAAAGCATCCAGCTCCTCGTTGTACTGCTTGATACGGGGAGCGTCCTTGTTCATTTTCTGGCTGTCGACTACTCCAATCGTTACGTTGTCGGCTGCCATGCAAGAATGCGACAGGCATCCGAGCACGAGAAAAGCACCTATGACGGCCACAAGAACGGGCAAAAATACTCGCGAAGACTGCACTAGTTTATACCTCACTCAAAGGATACGGAGGCCTCTGCAGCGAGACCTCCGTTCTTAATCGCATTATATCAGATTAACGAGGGGCGCCACAAATCCACAGTCTGTAGACGTGACCACTGCCCCATTATCGCCTGTCAGAACGCCTGCCCCATGCTAAAATGCGTCCGGGCACCTTCCGAACCGGTGCCGTAGTCCAGCCGTATCAGTCCAATCGGAGTGATAACTCTTATCCCGAGGCCGGCGCCGA
Source organism: uncultured bacterium (assembly GCA_964431685.1). GTDB lineage: Bacteria > Armatimonadota > UBA5829 > UBA5829 > UBA5829 > CAYSLA01. Next base: position 19,777 of record CAYSLA010000020.1, read on the forward strand.
TGAAGCCCTTGAAGTCTTTATTCTGAGATAGCTCACCTATCATAAACTCGTCCGGTGAGCCCCAGGCGCCTCCATAGTCAACAAACAGCACCCCTCCGACCGACTGCGCGACAGGATGCCTCAGTTCGGCGGTGGCCAGCACCATCTTGTCACCCCAGAAACGGTCCTCCCGGTATCCTCTCAAGCTCTCGCCTCCCCCAATGAAGAACTGCTCAAAGAATGGGATTGTGCCGCTTACCGCTCCCGCCCGCAGTCTTACAGCCAGGGTTGTGCGCTTGTCTTGTGGAGTGGTCTTGCGGCCGAGCTTGCTGAAGTACTTTCGGAAGTCAACAGACATCTTCGTGAAGTTCCCGCTGAAAGGCATCTCAGTATAGGTCGGCGCGGGACCAAAGCGCACTGACTTTACCTTGCCGAACTCAAGCGATACTGCTTCATAGCCGCCGGCCGCCGGATCCATCACGATGTCGCGCGTATCTCGCACACCCCGCAGAGAGGCACTCGAAACATCGCCTTTCTGCACAATCTTGGCAAGGTCCCCGGTTCCGGTGAGCAAGTTGGGGTCGGTGTCCACATTCTCGAAACGCCCGCCGACGAACACACGCAACTTCTCGCCGATCGGCCGGCTCAACGTGGCTTCAGCGCCTCGCCGCCGTTCGTTGTAGGTCTTGTCCGACTCCAGCACGCTTCCGCCGAAAACGCCCGATGAGAATCGGTACTGCACTTTGTTGAAAGCGCTGACTGACAGTGAAGTGTGTTGTCTGTCCAGCCACGGTTCATAGAAACTAAGCTCGTAGCTCGCGCTGCCGCCGACCGCGCTCGTCGTTCCCTGTTCCCAAAGCGCGTTTAGTCCCTGGCCTACGCCGCGCCAGTTTGATTCCGATACACGCACCTGACCGACCAGTCGCTGACGGCTTGAGTAACCCATACCCACCGACACCTGGCCCGTCTTCTTCTCCACCACTGGCAGAGTTACTTTCACCGTTCCCATTTTCGAGCCTGGGACAATCTGATACTGACCTATTGTATCCAGGAGATCCAGATTGTATATTCGAAGTATATCTTCCGACAGCACCTTCACGTTGAAGACCGAGCCAGGCTGAGTTCTCATCTCTCGAAGAAAGACAAAGGTCTTAGTCTTCTTGTTACCGGCGATCACCACGTCTTCCACACGGTGCACCAGAATCGGTACCTTGAGAACCCCTGTCGCGGGGTCAATGTTGATATCCTCGGTGACGAATGCAATGTGCCCTTTTTCGCCATAGTAAGACTGGATAGACTCTATGTCCTGGTTCAGCGTATTCACGTTAAGCACTGAGCCGGCCTTGCTGCGCATCAGCCCCAATATCTCCGATGGCGGCACCGGATCGCTTCCCTCTATGCTGATGGAGTCGATCCTCGGGTTCTCGGTGACGTCATAGGTGAGTTTGAGGCCGCCGGGGATTTCCTCGGTGCGGTCGGTGACCGCGCTGAAGAAACCCAGCGCCATAACGGCCTGCTTGTCTTTCTCAACAGCGGCTTTGGAATAGTCGCTGCCTACCTTCACACTCAGGACGTTCTGAATGGCATCAATATTGATGTTGACGTTGCCGGTAACCGCAACCTGGTTGACCTTGGCAGCCTGCTGGGCATAGGACGGCAGGCAGGCGAACGATGCTGCCGCCAGAACGATAATTGCCAACACTAGAATCCGCTTATTTCTCATCTTCGGGATTGACCTCCAATAATCCAAAAGAATCTCCCACGTTTTGTTCCGGAGACCTTCGCCAGTCCGGACAGTTCGTTGCGGGCCCGGTGCTTCCAGCGGTCTATACTATACGGCATAGCACTCCGAATACGCAAACAAACCCGCTCACAAGATACTCGTTCCCATATCACCCTCTCAGATATGGCTCCAGCTTCTTTCTGAGAGTACCTCGCGCCCTGGCCAACCGTGTGCGCACTACGTCAGTGGACAGGTTCGTAACTTTGGCGATCTCCTGGTATGACAAACCCTGCATGTCACGCAGTACGACTACAGTCTTGTAGTCGTAAGGCAACTCCTCTATCGCCTGTTCGATTCTGGACATGAGCTCCTTGCGCTGCAAAGATTCGTGTGGAGAATCCGCCGAGTCTGCGGACATTGCTGGAGCGTTGCCCGCGCTCGTATCTGTCTCGTCCAGCGATACGCTGTGCCGCTCGCGGCGATGCGATACTTGGCGGTAGCGGTTGCGGCATTTGTTTACAGCGATGCGACACAGCCAGGTGTATACCGAACACTCCCCACGGAATCTGTCAGCAGCGTTGAACGCCGAAATGAATGTGTCCTGAGTCAGGTCGGCGGCATCCTCGCGGTTACCCATGAGCCTGTATATGAGGTTGTAGATGGGTTTCTTATAGCTGTCGACCAACTCGTCGAAATCCATCTGTCCTTCCATCGATAGAGCCAATTGCTGTGTCAGACTCCTTGTCCGTTCGAAACTCCCACACCAGGGCCTTTGCACTGACGCCAATTCGCTGTCGAGCCCGCTGGCATGTCCGGCGCTGATGGGACGGGACGTGGAATCCCCTCCCATCTCAGAACGATCTCGTGATGCTGGCTTCGCTGGTTACCGTCTGTTGGTCATCAACGCCCAGCGTCACCTGGTACTGGCCTTTCAGCTTGTATATCAGATTCAGTTCGTACGCGGAGTCGGACACCCTGGACATTCCTGTTTTCAGGCGCTGATAGTATGAGACGAACAGATTCTGCGCTAATCGCCTTGATACGTAGACCGAACTTGCATCTGTGCGGCTATATTCCAGAGAGAACTGCTCAAAGCCCAGTTTCTCAACGAACAACTGTTCCAGTGGCGCGAACAAAGTGCTGGACCCCACTGCAGTGAGCACATTGCGAAGTTCGTTTTGAATATCGGTTCCGCTGCCCCGGGCATTCAGAATCCCTTCAACGTGCCCAAGGGCTGCTAGGATTTGCTCTCTGGAAAGACCTTCAGGCGTGGACATCAGTTGAATATCCATGTCGGCTATGGAGCCGGTAGCAGTGAGGTCGATCAGGTAACGTTCGCGGTTGCCAAACTGGTTCTTGGCATTGACATAGGTCGAAGCGTGGAAGTCGACTTCCACATCTGGCTCTGCAGGCGGATTATACCTTACGGAGACAGTCCCGCCTGGCACCACCCGCAGTCGCGTAGACGCAAGGTTTATGTAGCCCTGCTTAACCTCAAAGACCGTATCCAGGTCCATCTTGGAAAGGGTGCCTTTCAGCACGCCGCCACCGCCGGCCAACACAGTCATCATAGGAGGCGAAACCCGCACGTTGTCGCCCAGACGCAGTGTCAGGTCGAATTCAGGGTCTATGGCGTATGTGGCCTGTTCTCTGTCGGGCATCTTCTCCGGCATTCGGAAAGCAAACAGGGTGTCTCGGACAGTGATTCCGCCTGGCTTGCCATCTGCTGCAAAGTCGGCTATCTTTGGTTTCGCCACGGATCCCGTAACGCTTATGCCGGCATCGATACCGAGCTTGAGCGTTTCCTGGAAACCGAGCATGTTGTTTTCTTGGACACGGAACCCGTCCGCTACTACCTGCACGTCTATCTCGCCGGGTTCCCCTCCGCCGATCTTCACGTATCCTCCTGGCTTGACCGAAACCGTGCCACCCGATGTGGAGGCAAGCGAGAACGCGTTGACCTTCGCTCTTTCCGACTCGAAACCAATGTCCACATTGATCTTGTCGAAGGCGTTGACGAACCCCTTGACCGCAATCCTGCCGTCATCTACTCTCAGATACCCGTCGAAGCTGGGCTGGTTTGCGGTTCCACCGAAGACCAACCTGCTGTGGATGTCGCCTTTGGTGCCCGCGTCATCAAAAATGGGGGCAAACCGGCTAAGCACCTGCATGCTCTGCTTGTCCACGTTTGCCACGATCTCGAGCGGACGATCCACAGGCACTGTTCGTTTGTTCCAGTCCCACGGCAGGTAGCCTCCCATGGTAGCCTGGTACTGACCGGTGGCAAATATGATATTTGTGGGTAGTGTGACCCGGTCATTCGTGATCTCTATCTGGCTGGCTCGTATGCCATCCAGTGTAATGCCGCCATAAGACGGACTCGACACCTCGAGCGAACCTATGACGTGAGGAGCCTTTGCATCTCCGTTCAGGCGAAAGTCGGCCGCCACCATTCCCGTGGGTGTGTTCTTGCCCATCCACGGCCGAAGCCGATTCAGATCAAGACTCTGGAGGGATAGGTCGAGAAGAAGCTGGCCATCGGAGGTCGAGTAGTCGCCGCTGGCCGACAGGTTTGCGTCTGCGGAGGTCAACAGCAGATTGCTCAGAGAGAAGACACCGCTCTTTGCGGAGACTTTCGCGTTCATAGTGTCCACATTCTGAATATCAACGCCGATGTCAGCGGCCTTCAGGCTGACTGCTCCGTCAGGTGCCTTGAGAGAGCCGGAGAGCTCCAGTGTTGCGTCCATCACGCCGCCGGAAATCCGCGGCACCGCCGACAAGGCTTCCTTGAGCGAGCTTCCGCGCTCTGTTTCGAGATAGGGCGAAAACAGGAATACCTCCCAGAGATCGGAGACGACTAGGGCTGACACGTTTCCGGTGCACGAATCGATGGTCATTGAGTTGAGATCGATATTGACGGCCTGCAGGTCCAGAGACTGTTGATCTCTCTTCAATGTGAATGTTGCGCTCTGAACCTTTGACACAGGCTCCCGTGGCGTTATTCCGACTCGCTGGGAGGAATCTCGGGAGGTTTCTTCCTCTGGCCCACCGGACTCATCCGTTGCAGCATCACTGTCCGGGTTTGCGTGAAGATACACAGCCTGGACCCTGGCGGAGTCGTAAAGCTTGCCGTTGAATGAAACATTGTCCGCGTTTGCGGCAACGTCCACTCGAAGATCGTCCAGAGTGCCGTCGACGGTGCCTTGAACTCCGCCGATACCTTTAATCACGACATACTGTCCCGCGGAGTCCCTGATCTTCGGGTCCTGGCGAACGCGCGCGAAATCGAGGTCCGTTGCGGCAAACGTCACGTCCACACTCTTGTCGGCGACGCCAACCGCACCACTGGCGACGATCTTGGCTTCCTCGCTGGTGACTTCCGCGCTCGTCAGCAGAATCACCCCGTCGACCAGGCTTAGACTGGCCTGTGCAGTGCTGATCGGGTATTCCAGGTAGACCCCGTCGCTAAGGTGCAACTGAGCCTCGAGCGCCATGTTGCGGATCTTGTCCACTAGCGACGAAGGCCTCTTGTCAAAGACTCCTGAGGACTTGAAGTCCGCACCGAACGTGCCGATGGCACCATACTCAGTTCCAGTCAGGTCTTCAATCTTGGATATGCCGAGCCGCTGCATCGTGCCCTCGACGTCGTATCGCACCCTGCGGCTCTGGTAGTTGTCCACTTGCCCGGAAAAGTCTAGTTGAGCGGGATAGAGACGCAGCTTCGCCTCACGCATTGTTATACCGCGCCTGTCGCCGGCAAAGTCGGCTTT
>CAYSLA010000020.1:25348-34001 GCA_964431685.1 uncultured bacterium
GCTCTGTTGATGCTTCGCGGGCGCCTGCCCCGAAGCTATTCCCGCGAGAGGTTCTTTGGACATAGCGGGCCGCGAACAATTCAGCGACTCCGTCGGCTCTGGGGTTTTGAACCGTGCCGTTGATGGTGCCTGTAAAGTACGCGATCCCTTCAACGCCTGGCTGACCGAGCGCACGGCCAATCTCGCCCAGATCGATTCCATCGGCTGAGACCGCGACGTCCAGCTTCTTGGCCGACACTCTGCCTTTCGCTTTCAGGATGCCGCCGCCAACGTCCGCGGCGATGAGTCTGTGGATTACCGCGGTCGTGCCTTCCAATGCAAAATCAGCACTGACAGGGCCGAAAGATACCCCGGCAACTTGTCCGCGAGCAAGAGTTCCGGCAGCACGGCCTTCCGGTTCGCCGGGAGAACCGCCGATTTGGAACTGCGCGCCTATCGATCCGGCAGGTTCCAGGGCGGCCGGCAGAGGCAGGTTCGACACGCGCAGTCCGGACACGTGCCCACGCAGTCCCATCCGGCTGCCACGGTCAATCTCCAGGGATCCACTAACTCCAACCTGGGCGCCCATCAGCATCATACTCAGGCTGTCAAGTTGCACGACACTGTCCGCATACGTGCCTGTGACGTTGATGTTTGATCCCACGAATGTCTGCCCCGGTCCTATGGCATATTCCACGTTTGGAGCCATTGCCCTGACGCGAACCACGGGATCGCTGACAGGCCCTCTCAGTCTGGCGACCACCCATCCGCGCCCGCGCGCCGAGACTTTGCGGGCCGCTGCCGGCAGCTTTACGGATCGCATGAGCCGGGCGAGATCAATGCCCCTTGCAGAGACGGCTATGTCCGTGGTCGGATCCTTCAAACCACTGGCTGCTCCAACTACTCGAACCTCGGAGCCGGCAAACTTGCCGCGAACATCCAGAATGGCAGACTCGCCGGCCACGCGGATCTGGGCCTCAACTTCTCGCAGGCTCTCAGTTGAGTCGGGGACGGGGGAGTTCAGGCCCGCGATGCGCACCACTCCGCTCAGGGAGGAGAAATCAGGGCGCATTTTCGGCAGGATCTTCACGCCCAAATCGATGTCCATCACCCCGGACGTCGGCGCGTATCGTCTCGGCAGTGGAGCGTATTGTGCGGCGTTGGGCACTGACAGGCCATTCAAGGCTATATCCGCCCGGCCTGACTGCTCTTCCGTATCTAACCGGGCCAGCACGCTTAGCGCACCGAAGACGCCCTCCTCACCAAGCATCGAGCAGTTCACCGAGAGTATTGGATGATCCGATGCGTCGAGTACGGCGTCAACGTCGCTAACCGTGGCATCGGATGGCAAGTTTGTTGAAGCATTATCTAGATTCTTAAACTGGACGCTGCCATCCGCGAGCGTTACCACGCCTTTGAATGGAGGACCCGGAGGGCCGACGGATGGCTTGATCAGATCGCTTACATTTAGACTGCCGTCGGGCCTGCGGATCAGGAGCAGATGAGGTTGGCGAATCTCAACGCGTTTGACCGCCTGTGCGCCCTTCTTGCCGAAGACCGCGTCCTTCAGATCGTATTTCACGTTTACCAGGCTGGCGGTAATCATCGCCCCGTCTGCGAGTCTGCTATTCTGAGCTACGCGAACATCTTCGACCCTGACTTGCCCCAGTGGAATCAGTCTCACCCTGCCGACGCTCGCTTCGCGACCTACATACAAGGACAACTGGTCGCTGACGATGGCTTCAGGATGATACACCAATCGCCTGAACTCGCCGGCCAGATATCCTACCGACAGCACGATCATCAGGCCGGTCGGCACAACAAGCACCAGAGTGTTCAGAAGCCGCTTCAAGACTGTCACAACTCCAGGCCCTCTCCCTGCCACTTCTTCAGGCTTACACCAAAGACCTCAGAGAACCCCCAGGCACAAGCGTCCCTGACAGCGTCCATGCCTGGTGATGAACCCGTGAGCGACGAAATGCTGGTCATGTTGCTTACGTTGAGCCCACAAGGGTTTATGAGGGAAAAATGACTCATGTTCGGATCCACATTCAGGGCGAACCCGTGGTATGTAACCCACCTGCGAACCGCCACTCCTATGGAGCAGATCTTCCTGCCGTCCACCCACACGCCCGCCGGGCCGTTGCGTTCACCGGTAAGGCCAAATCTGCCGAGGGCAAGGATAATGGACTCTTCCAACCCTCTGAGATAGCTGTGCAGATCGCCGCCCAACTCACGCACTCGCACTATCGGATAGCCCACGAGCTGCCCGGGTCCGTGGTAAGTGACATCGCCTCCACGGTCCGTTTCCACGAGTTCGACACCTTCTCGCCTGAGTACCTCTCTGCTAACTAAGACGTTGCCTGATGAGGATCTTACCCCAGCCGTGATAACCGGATCGTGTTCAAGAAGAACAAGCACTCCCGGCAAGTCGCCGGCGACGCATTTCTGGTGCAGTTGGTGCTGAATAGCCAGAGCTTCTGTATAAGAAATACGCTCCAGGTTATACAGCAAGCACTCCTTGTTTTCAGCCTGTAAACCCGCCAACTGTTGCCTCCAATCGTCACCCTACGGGTCTAAGTATATGTGTTATCAGGCATAGCGGTCAAGGAAGAATGCCCCGGGGGTTGCCAGGAAGATTCCGGGGCGGAGATTAACGTGCGTCGAGTCCGACTCCATTCGCTCCAGGGTTCTATAGAAATCGACCCAGAGGCAACTTAGCGGTGACGCGGCAGCCTATCAATCGAGAGCTTACTGCACCAGTGACTCGGAAAGCACCACGTCAGCGTGTTTGACGAGGGTGAACTTCATGTCCTCCCGGACGTTGGCGGGGATGTCGTCAAGGTCTCCCTCGTTCTCCTGTGGCAGAAGTACGTGTCTTATGCCCGAGCGATGCGCCGCAAGAACCTTTTCCTTGATTCCTCCAACAGGCAACACCCTGCCAGTCAGCGTAATCTCTCCCGTCATAGCCAGGCCTTTGCGCACCGGTCTTCCTGTCAAGGCAGATGCGATCGCAGCGGCAATGGTAACTCCCGCGGACGGTCCGTCTTTGGGCACGGCACCCTCCGGAACGTGGACGTGGATGTCGGAAGACGCGAAAAAGTCTTCGTTGATGCCCAGCTTCGCTGCACGGCTGCGGATATACGTCAGGGCGGCCTGGCCGGACTCCTTCATGACGTCGCCGAGTTGTCCAGTCAGCGTGAGGCTGCCCTTCTGCGCGTTCATGATTACTGCCTCGATGCTGCAGATGTCGCCGCCAACCTCGGTATACACCAGTCCGGTGGCAATGGCGACTTCGTCCTTCTGGCCGGCGGTGCCATAGTGGAAGCGCCGTGAACCCAGGTAGGACTTGAGGTCTTTCTCTTTGACGACCGTCTTCTCGTCTCTGCCGCGTGCAACCTGGGTTGCGACCTTGCGACAGATTGTGGCGATCTCCCTTTCCAGCGAGCGCACTCCGGCTTCCCGGGTGTACTCACGGATGATCTTCTTCAACACCGGGTCACCAACCGAGATGAGATCGGCGCTCAAGCCGTTCTCCCTTATCTGTTTCGGAGCCAGGAACTGCTTGGCTATCTGCAGTTTGTCATCTTCGGTGTAGCCCGCAAAACGGATGACTTCCATCCTGTCTCGAAGGGCTGGGGGAACGGTATCCAGCACATTGGCCGTTGTGATGAACATCACCTCGCGCAGGTCAAAAGTCGCCTCCAGGTAATGATCGCTGAAAGACTCGTTCTGTTCTGGATCCAGAGCCTCAAGCAGAGCGGAAGAGGGATCTCCCCTGAAGTCGAGGCCGATCTTGTCGATCTCATCGAGCATGAACACAGGGTTCTTTGTTCCCGATTGTTTGATACCCTGGATTATCCTGCCGGGCATCGCTCCCACATATGTGCGCCGGTGGCCTCTTATCTCTGCCTCGTCCCGCACTCCGCCCAGTGACAGGCGGTAGAACTTTCGCCCAAGCGCTCGTGCTATCGAGCGGCCGATACTGGTCTTGCCAACTCCGGGAGGGCCTACAAAACAAAGAATCGGGCCCTTGAGTTCCTTGCTGAGTTTGCGCACTGCGAGATACTCGATCACCCTTTCCTTGACCTTCTGCAGTCCAAAGTGATCTTCATTGAGTAGACGTTCCGCCTCATCTATATCCAGCGAATCATCGGTACGCACGTTCCAGGGCATGGCCACCAGCCAGTCCAGGTAGTTGCGGATGACGGTGCCTTCGGGCGACGCGTAGGGGGTCCTGTCGAGCTTTTCCAGTTCCTTTAGCGCCCTCTCGGCCACCGCTTCAGGCATCATAGATTCGGCAATCCGAGCTCTGTAATCGTCGCTTTCGTTGCTTCGGCCTTCGCGGTCCCCGAGTTCCTGCTGGATGGCTTTGAGCTGTTCGCGGAGAATGTACTCTCGCTGCGTGTCGCCCATCTCCTTCTCGACTCGGCTTCGGATGTTCCTCTGGATGTCGAGGACTTCTATCTCTTTGGAAAGGATTACGTTGAGCTTCTCAAGACGCGCCGCCGCATCGACCGTCTGCAGCATGTCCTGTTTGATCTCGAGTTTGATGGGCAGATAGGGCGTTATGGTGTCGGAGAGCGTGCCGGGGTCCTCGATGGAAGACACAGTCATCAGCAATTCGGGTGGAATCACCTGAGGGGCGTTGGACAACTGGTTCTGCACAACGTTCTCGAAGAGCGCGAGCACGCTGCGTTTAAGCGCCTCAATCTTCGGACCGCGTTTCACCTTTGTCTTCAGCGGACTCACGCGGGCACTAAAGAACGGCTCAGTGTTGAGAAAACTGGTGATTTTAGCCCGTTCGATACCTTCGAGCGAGATACGCACGGTGCCGTCAGGGACGCGCAGTATCTGTACTACCTCTGCGACCACACCAACACTGTATATGTCATCGGTTCCCGGGTCTTCGTTGGACACGTCCTTCTGTGCAACAAGCAGGAGGTATCGCTTGTTGTCCATCGCGTGGTCCAGCGCCTTGATCGATTTCTGCCGGCCGAGGAACAACGGAAACATCTGGCCGGGGAAATACACAGTGTCTCGTACAGGAATGACTGGCAGCACTCTCGGTAATTTGCGCGGCTCCGTTGCTCCGGCCAGCAGATCCGAGAGTTGCTCGAACGTTACTTCATCAATCTGATTCATATGTTATGATGCCTGTTTGATGTCTTCGGCGGTCACGAGGGTTGGGTCCTTCTTCTCGGTGATCGTTTCCTCCGAGACGATAACCTTTTTGACGTGCGTCGCCGAGGGAATCTCATACATTATGTTTAGCATCACCTCTTCGATGATGGTTCTAAGTGCTCGGGCACCGGTCCCTCTCTTCAGAGCCTCAGAAGCTACCGCGTGCAGTGCCTCATCGGTGAACACCAGTTCAACTCCGTCCATATCGAAGAACTTCTGATACTGCTTGATCAGGGCATTCTTGGGTTCGGTAAGAATGCTGACCAGTGACTCCTCATCCAGTGGCTCCAGAGTTGAGACGATGGGCAGGCGGCCGATGAACTCCGGTATCAGTCCGTATTTCAGCAGGTCTTCCGGCATCACTTTGGCCAGCAGTTCGCCCATCTGGTGTTTCTGCTTGCTCTTCGTGGACGCTCTGAAACCCATGTTTGCATCCTGCACTCTTCTGCTGATAATCTGATCGAGACCGTCAAAGGCGCCTCCGCAGATGAAGAGCACATTAGTGGTGTCGAGTTGCACATATTCCTGTTGGGGATGCTTGCGTCCGCCCTGTGGCGGAACGTTAGCCACAGTGCCTTCGATAATCTTCAGCAAAGCCTGCTGCACGCCTTCGCCTGACACATCGCGAGTTATTGACGGGTTGTCGGACTTCCGCGTGATCTTGTCTATCTCATCGATGTAGACGATTCCCCGCTGTGCGTTCTTGACGGTGCTTTGAACGTTCTCCCCACTGTCCGCGGCCTGTAGCAGCTTGAGGAGTATGTTCTCCACGTCCTCGCCAACGTAACCTGCTTCGGTCAGAGACGTCGCGTCCGCCATCGCGAATGGCACACTCAGAATCTTGGCCAGCGTCTGCGCAAGAAGGGTCTTGCCCGAGCCGGTGGGGCCTATCAGCAGAATGTTGGATTTCTGAAGTTCCACGTCGCTGGACGGCGGCATGTTGATTCGCTTGTAGTGGTTATAGACAGCCACAGACAGCGAGCGCTTGGCGTACTCCTGCCCAATGACGTATTGTCCCAGAATCCGGTACATTTCCTTGGGCTTTGGAATCGCGCCCGTAGGGGCCTGCACATCGGCCCGCTTGCCGCCCTCGCCGCGCACGATGTCGTTGCACAAATCGAGGCAGTCGAGGCAGATTCCACCATATACGCCGACGAGAAGTTTTCTTACTTGTTCGCGGCTCTTGCCGCATAGTGCGCAGCGTTCGCCGCCGCGGTCGTATCCAATTCTAGCCAAATCCATTACCCCCAGAATGCCGACTAACAGTGGGGCCGGCGAAGATGTCTCCGCCGGCACATCCTTATCTCATTCGCGGCGGGTATGCTATTCCTGCATATCAGTGTGCGTACTCAGCACCTTATCTACTATTCCATACTCCATGCCCTCTTCCGGGGACATATAATAGTCTCGGTCGACATCCTTTGTGACCCGGTCAACCGGCTGTCCGGTGTGCTTGGCGAGAATCTCGACCAGCAGCGCCTTGTAGCGGAGAACCTCTTTTGCCACAATGTCAATGTCTGAGGGGGTGCCGTGGAAGCCGGCGCTTCCCTGGTGGATCATTATCCTGGAGTTGGGCAGAGCAAGACGCTTGCCTTTGGCTCCGGCTGCCAGCAACACAGCTCCCATGCTCATCGCGTGCCCTACACACATTGTTGCGACGTCGGGCTTGATTATCTGCATGGTATCATAGATGGCCAGTCCGGCAATCACAGACCCTCCGGGGCTGTTGACATAGAGTTCTATGTCACGATCGGGGTCCTCTTTCTGGAGAAAAAGCATCTGTGCGACAACGAGGTTTGCCACATCATCGTCAATCGGCGTGCCGATGAAGATTATCCTGTCCTTGAGCAATCGAGAATAAATATCATAAGCGCGCTCACCCCGCGCGCTCTGTTCGACAACCATGGGGATCAATCCCATTGCGTGATGCTCCTTTCGTGGGACGCCGCTGAACGCGGAGCCGTCTCACACTCAGTTTGCTACATTTTTAATATTGGATGCAGCGATGAGAAAGTCCAGTGTTTTTTTCCGCAACGCCTGGTTGCGAATGTCTTGAACCGCCTCCGTCTTCTCTACGTAGGCTCGCATCGTCGCCGCAGGAACCCTGCGTCTTTCCGCCATCTCAGCAATTTCGGCATCAACGTCTGCGTCTTCAACCTTGATGTTCTCTTTGGAGATGATCTCTCGGAATACTAGAGAAGAACGAATGCCGCGCTCCTCTTCTTCTCTGAAGCTCTCTCGGAGCTCGTAGTAGGACATATTCTTGTACGCAAGATAGTCGTCAAGTGTCACCTTGCGCTGCTTCAGCTCCTCGACCAGCTCATGTATGCGGGTCGTTATTGCATCATCCAGCATGACGTCGGGGAAATCCACCGTCGCACCCGTAACTATCTGTTCAACCAGCTTGTGCCTAATCTCAAGGTCGGCCACTTCCTGAGCCGCCTTCTCCATATTCTCACGGAACTTGGCCAACACTTTCTCTGCGGTGTCGATCCGGTCTTCCGGGCTCCTGGAGTCCTCTGACTCCTCCTCCGGCTCCGGACCTGCGAGCGTGGCTTTTACCCACTCATCGGTCAGTTCAGGCACATTCTTCTGGTTAATTGCCTTCACCTTCACCCAGAAAGACATGCTCTGCCCGTGAAGTTCCTCGTTCTCGGCGTCTTCCGGATAGGTGAGCTCAATCACCTTTTCCTCATCTATTGCCATGCCACGAATCCCGTCGTCAAAGCCCGGCAGATTTTCGCCGACTTCCACATTCGTCTCGCGTGGTTCGTCCTCACCGGAAGCTTCTTTCATGTCGATGATCACGATGTCACCGTCGCCCACAGGCCTGTCATCAACCGGTTCGGTCGTGGCATGGCGTTCCAGCATATTTCGGATCTCGGCGTTGACTTCCTCGTCAGTAACCTTGTGCACAGTTCGGTCGACGGAGAGACCAACGTACTCGCCCAGTTCGACTTTCGGGGCCAGTGGCACGCTGAGTGTGGCTGTCATTGGCTCGCCGCGCCTGTCAATGTCGAATTCCACGCTCTTGATGGTTGCAGGCGCGAAAGGCTCTATTCCGGCCTCATCAAGGCTGGCTCGGTAGAGATCCTGCATCACATCGTCGACCACGTGCTCCGAGACGTGCTCCTTATCAAGGAAACGTTCCAGTATGGCCCGCGGTGCCTTTCCTTTGCGAAAGCCGGGGATGTTTACCTCTTTGCCGAGGTGTTTATAGGCCTTGTCAACTGCCTTGTCGACAGCCTCGGCCTCGGCTCTGATCTCCATCTCCAGTTCGCACGGGGAAACTTGCTCTTGCTTTAGTAGCATGTTCTTTCGCTCTCCAGGTCATTCGTCAAAAAAAAAGGATACGGGACTGGGCCGTATCTCTATCTGGCGCGTCCAATATCCTCGACACATTCTTACAGAGGTGTGGAGCGGGGGACGGGACTCGAACCCGCGACATCCACCTTGGCAAGGTGGCGTTCTACCACTGAACCACCCCCGC
>CAYSLA010000021.1:0-31705 GCA_964431685.1 uncultured bacterium
GCATACTGCAGCCAGACATATTCCACAGCATCGGCTTGGGCGACGCCTACTCCGCCAATGTTCTTCAGCGACTCTTTTGTGCCGACCAGATAGGTTCCGTTCTCCTGCGTGTATGCGTAGCCGCTGACCTTTGTGACATAGTCCAGTGCTTCCGTAACACTCACGGAGTTAAGGTTCAGAGTGATCTCTCCGGTCACATCCTTGCTTGCCACCACATTGTATCCGCTCTGGGTGGCGATGGCAGCCAGGACATCATTGATGGTGGCGCCACGCAGGTTCAGAGAGATGCGTGTCTCCGCAGCCGGACGCTTCTCAGCAGCGGGAAGCTTGTCGCCGGCCTTTGCTGGTCTTGCTTCCGCTGCGGCAACAGCAATTCCTCTCTCGGATGGCGTCTTTGCCACGACTCTCGGCTTGGTCTCAACCGGCTTCTCGACTGACGTGCCGGTGGTCTCCACGGCCGGTTTGACGCGTTCCATCACGGCCACAGTCCGCTTCGGTTCACTTGGTGACGCGGACGGCAGACTAACGGCGCTCGGCTTCTCGGCCGGGTTCTTCCAACAGGTAATCGTTACGTTCTTCCGATCCTCAGACCATTCGGTTGAATACTCTACCTGCGATACGGTGTTCACTACGATTCGAGACACCGGTGGCTTTGGCCGGAAGTTGGTCCATTTCACCGACACGATCTTCCCCGACTTGACTGAGAGGGCGCCGCCCTTGGCGGTCATAGGATGTTTGAACTCAAAGCCCAGATATCTGCCCGCCGGCGCACGGAATGAGCCCATTGTTAGCGGGCCATCTCCCGCAACAGCTATGACCACACCCTGCGGGGTCTTATCTACTTTGACACTGGTTATGCTGCTGGCGGCGTGAGCAGCCGTCAACAAGAACGGCAGCAGCACACACACAGCCCACAACTGCACCAGAACTGAAATCTTCTTAGCCCGCATCCTTGGCTCCTCCTAGCTTAAGGTGAATTGTCTGCTTCTTGTGAGACAACACGATGCCATCGCGTCCCACGCTGATTAGACGGTATTGTCCGCCGATGGACTGGCCTTCCTTGACCACGTGTCGTCCACCTGCATCGTCGTACACTATTGCTACATTATTGTCGCCTCGCACCACACCGGTAACCGTAAACTTCTCTCGCGGTTCTACGACCGATATCCTGGCTGCATCCGATTCCGGAGACGTCGCGCCGCCGGCAAACGGGTTCATCGGTCGGAGGCTGATTGGAGGGACATTCTCGCTGCCGAAATCTGGTCTGGCCGCGTGATTCGTTCGGGGCGCGGGACTGACCTTCTGAGGGGCAAGCTCCTGAACAGTGGGGCCGGCATTCGGCATGGGCTGCATCAGGAAGGGGTCTCGGCGAGGCAGGTCTTCTGATATGCCAGGAAACACCCCCTTTGCCAGTAGGTCGCCGACAAGTTCGGTCTGCCCAGCCGCAACGCCATCATCCGAAGACGCTTCGACGGATCCGTCGGCCGCGGATGAGTTCTCGGGCGTAGATGCCGGTGAGTCATTGGTTCCCATGTACTGAAACGACAGGAATCCAACGAACAGAACAACCAGCACTCCCAGCGCTATCAGTTGACCGCGCTGTTTTCTATCCTGCTTCATTTTCGGTCCCTCCCTGGCCCGCCGTATGTGTACTTCGACTCCTGGCCGAAGTTTCCTTCTTTGCTTTTTCGCTTTCGGCCCGCAGCACATACGCGGTCACGTTGTAGGTTACTTTGAGACTGGGCGATCCGAGATAGTCTGCCTGGGTCTCAGGCAGCATCTGTACCGTGTTTATGGCGATGATCTTCGGGAATGTTGTGAGGCGGTACATGAAATCGAGTGCGTTCATGTAGTGGCCCTTTACCTCCACATCGATCTTGAGTTCATCGTAGGGCGAAGGTGTCTTCTTGGCCTCTGATTTGGCGGCCTCCGCCTTTTGGGCATCCGATTTTTCTGTGTCCGCGGGCGGTTCCACTTTCGGCTGAGGACGAACGCTGACCACCCTCAAGTCAACCGACTTTGCCAGGAACTCCAATTGCCTGAGCAGCGTTGGAACATAGGCTTTTGTTGAAACCGATGATTCCAGGAATCGTATCTGAGACGCCGCGTCCAGATATGCCAGGCGCGACTTCTCGAGCCGTCCAGCCATCTCCTGAGCCGCATCCACCTGTTTCTTCTTGCCGTTCATTTCGGCCCTGGCAATCGCCACTTTGCGAGCGGCCAGGTAATAGCCTGTTCCGCATCCAACAAAGACGAAAGCCGCCGCAACAATCATCACTACCAGCAACTTAGGGCTGGGTCTAAGACTAGCTCGAGCCATCTTTGGTCGCTCCTTTCTTGCTCACGCTACCCTTCATGGTAGCTGCTACCTCAAAGTCCACTCCGCCGCCTCTGCTTGCCTGTTCCTGCGTGTAGTGGAGTTCCACATTCTCAAATGTGGGCACCGAGTAGAGCCTGAGCATTGCTTCTCCTATTTTTGACTGTTCGCTGGATACACCGCCCAGGACAACCGTAATGCCCTTGCCGCCCGACGCGTCGATACTGCTGGAAACGCGGCTCAGGTAGGTCGATACTGGCATCGACTGCGTGAGCCGGTCGAAGGTATCATACCAGCTCAGAGTCTGTCGCTGAGCTGTCTGTAAGAGCTCCACCTTCGGTTTGATCTCGGCAGCCGACTGGTCATAGCCCTTGATCTGCTTGATCACCGGGGCGAGCTTGGCTAGCTTGACGTCCAGATCGGCAATCTGGCTGCGTGTGCTGAAGTACTTGGTTGCCACCCAGCCAAAGCACAGCACCGCGACCACAATTTCCGCGACTACTACCGCGACCATTCTTCGGATATCACGCTCAGTGCGCCGTCGATTGGCCAATTTGGGAGCGATCATGTTGATGGAAGGCATTGTCTACTCCTTGTTATCTGCTCGAGAGCGGCCACGACTATGCAGCCGCCTTGCACTTGACATCTGGCGAGAGTTCCTTGAGCGCGAGTCCGGCAGACACTGCCAGCACTGGACCGTGCTCCTCTACGAAGGACTTCGCCAGCTTGCCGGGGCTGATAGCGGATTGTTTGAAGACGTCCGCCTTCTCTGCCGGTATGTTCAGACGGCTCGACATATAGGCATCTATCCCAGACATACGCGCCGACCCGCCAGTGAGTATGACTTTGCTCACCATCGCGTCCGAACTGCCGTCGGGGAACTGAGACTGATAGAAATGGATGGAGCGCCGTATCTCGCGGATCAGTTCCTCCAGCAGAGGTTGAACTGCCCGCCAGACCTGGTTGGCGCCTTCGCCCTCGAGCGAACCGAGATCTACATCGCCCGTCATCTCAAGCTTCATCCGTTCCGCGTCTTCGAACGAACTGCCGGAGAAAGATCGTATTGCATTGCTGATCCCGTCGCCTCCGATGGGAATATTTCGGGTCAGGGCGAAATCGCCCTTTGAGATGATGTTCACGTCGGTGTGCGAGGCGCCCATGTCCAGGAGAGCAACAGTTCTGTGGCAGTAGTCGTCCGAGGCGTTGAAGTCGACCAGAGACCTCATCAGGGCGAACGCCTCAACATCCACCGCTATGGGCTCCAGGCCTGCTTCTTCCATCGTTCGCACGTGACTGTCGACCAGTTCCCTGGGAGCAGCCGCCAGCATGACGTTCATCTGGCCGTCTTCGGCGGTCCTGTCCATAATCTCAAACTCGACTACGCTCTCCTCGACGCTGGCCGCTATGTACTTTGCGGCTTCGTACTTGATGGACTTCCGGAGCACGGTCTCGCTCATCTGCGGGAACTGCACCTGTCGTACGATCACCTGAGACCCGGATATGGCGCAAACGCCCCCAGATGCTCTTATGCCGGCCTCTTTGAGAAGTGAGCGAACGGTGTTAGCTACGGTGGGGACATCGATTATGATGCTGTCCTTGACGGCTTCTCTGGATATTGGGGCCACAGCCGCTCCGACAAGCTCCCATGCCTTGCCGTTCGGCTCAATGGCCATCACTTTCACCGAGCTGGAACCAATGTCGATACCGACTGTATTTTCCTTTGAAAACAGTGCGTTGAACACATGAAGCCTCCTATTGCGATTGCACGCCTCATAGGAATTATCGTCATCTGTCCGCTATTCTTTATGCCGTGACGGGGCCGGATTTCAGATCCCGACCAATCAGGAGTGAGGTGTCAATCCGACCAATGGGAGGAATCTCGTCCCTGAACTCGCTTCAGGATATCCCGCTGATCGACATAACATTTCCGTTTTCGCGAGGATTAGTGTTGGTCTATCCAAGCCAGAAGCTCATCGTAGCTGTCCACAATGGCATCGGGTTCCATCAAGGCCAGGTCTTCACGGCAGCGGGCGCCCCAGGTTACGCAGGCTACGCGGACCCCGGCTCGCTTTGCGCAGTCGATGTCAAAGTAGCTGTCTCCAACGTAGGACACCTCGTCGCTGGTCATATCGAGCAGTTCAAGGGCCTTGAGGATTGGCTCGGGATGGGGTTTCGGGTGTTTGACGTCGTTTGCTGACACGACGACGTCGAATTTGCCTGTCATTCCTGTGGCATCTATGACCCGGTATGTAGGGCGCTGCTCTTTGGATGTGACTAGACCCAACTGCAGATCACTAGCGTGCAGAGCGTCAAGACAATCCAGCGCGCCGTGGTAGAGAATGTCGCGGTTGTACTTACGATAGGTGGGTTTGTATACCTCTATGAACTCGTCAGCTCGGCCTGGGGCGAACTGCTCAGCCTGCACAACCAGCGGTATCCCGATTGCGTCCCTTATCGCTTTTTCGCTATTGGGCAGCCCCATCTGCTCAAGGGTCTCCTTTGTCGCGCGTATGATTGCGCTTACGCTGTCCAGCAGCGTTCCATCGAGATCAAAGAAGACCGCGTTCATAGCGACGCCAACAGTTCTGCAGTCTCGGCTATGGATTCGCCTATCAGACCAACAGCTTCGTCTAGGACTGCCTCTTCGATTATCAGCGGCGGCTCGATTCGGATCACTTTGGGGTTGTTCAGACTGTAGGCCACCAGTAAGTCCCGTCGTCCACATGCGGCTATGACAAGTGCCGCTATGTCATCTTCCTCAAACTCGACGCCGGCCAGCAGTCCCATTCCCCTGACTTCCCGTATCATGCCCGGGTGATTTTTCTTGAGGTCGACGAGTCCGGATAGTAGCTTCTGCCCCAGATGGGCGGAACGCTCAGGCAGTCCTTCGTCGAGGGTCGTGCGAATGGCTGAGGTGACCGCCGCACACGCGAGCGGATTTCCGCCGAATGTAGTGGAGTGCAGGTATGGGTTTCCGCCGAACATTGATGTCCAGACCTCTTCGTTTGAGCAGAACGCACCTACCGGCATCACTCCGCCTCCGAGCGCCTTCGCCAGGGTCATAATGTCCGGCACAACGCCGTAGTGCTCTATAGCAAACATTCGCCCCGTTCGACCGAACCCGGTGCGAACTTCGTCTATTATGAGCAGTGCGCCTGCTTTGTCGCATATCTCGCGCACATTCTGAAAGTAGCCGTCCGGCGCAAGGTTAACGCCGCCTTCGCCCTGCACTACTTCCAGAATGACTCCCGCCGTCTTCTCGCTGACTGCCTCTGCCATCGCGTCTGCATCTCCAAATGCGACTTGCCTGGTGTCGGGCAGCAGTGGTCTGAATCTTTCTTTGTAGACTTCGCGGCCGCTTACTGAAAGGCTGCCAAAGCTCTTTCCGTGGAACGAGTTCACCGTGCCAATGAGCTCCGTCCGTCCCGTGTGTATGCGGGCACACTTCAGCGCGCCTTCCACGGCCTCGGTGCCGGAGTTGCACAAGAATGAGAAGTTGATGTTACCGGGAAGCACGCCGGCCAAAGCCTCACACGCTTCAGCAAGCTCTGTGGACATGAAGAAATGGCTCTTGAGTGCCTCTTTGTCGAGTTGTTCCCTCACGGCCTGCACCACGCGCGGGTTCCTGTGTCCCAGGCTGAACGCGCCGTAGCCGCCAACACAGTCGAGATATTTCCTGCCGGATATATCCCAGATGTAGCAGCCTTCGGCGTGGTCCTCGGGAACGTCAAATCCGCTGAATTTCAGTATATTCGCGATGCCCGGGTTAACGTAGCTTTGATACTTCTCCGCTGTCTCGTCAGAGAGTCGTTCGACCGTTGCCTCGTCTAGTGCCATATTGATCCTTCGTGCAAAAAGGGGACTATCCACAACGCTTGGTTGTGGTGTTTCGGGACTTGAGTGGAGCTCGGCGGAACGGAAGTCCCGAAACTTGGCAGATGAGTTAGTTTCGGGATTTCCGGGTTGGGTTCCCCGCTCGGCGCATAATCCGCAGCCTGCGGCCCAACCCTCAAATCCCGAAACACCTCCATAGGACGCATAAGACCTATGGGACATATACGCAGGTCTTCGCTATGCTTCGGGACTGCTTTTCGTCCCGAAGCATAGCGCGCACTTTCTTACGCGTTCACCTTCTCCGGATCTGGTGCCGATGAGAAATCCATCTTTGCCAGATGCTGATACAGCCTGTGGCGCCGTTCTATGTCCTGCTGCGCTCCCGCCATCAGTTCCTCGAAATCAGCCGGGGCGATCTTCTGCAGAACGCGATACCGATTCTCGCCCATAGCATACTCCTTGAACGAGATCGTCGGCTCCTTGCTGTCGATCTTGAGAGGGTTCTCGCCTTTGTCGGCCAGTTCCGGATTGTAGCGATACAGAATCCAGTGACCAGAGGCAATTGCCTTCTTCTGCTCGTCGATGCCGAAGGTGTTGTTGATGCCGTGGGCGATGCAGTGTGCGTAACAGATAATCAGCGACGGTCCGTCGTACGCCTCCGCCTCGAGAATCGTCTTGACCATGTGGGCGGGATTGGCGAGTGACACGCAACCGACATACACGCTGCCGTAGTTCATCGCCATCATGCCCAGGTCTTTCTTGGCCGTGGTCTTGCCCCCGGCGGCGAACTTGGCGGTCGAGCCTCTAGGGGTCGACTTGGACATCTGCCCGCCGGTGTTGGAGTAGACCTCGGTGTCAAGCACAAGCAGGTTCACGTTCTTCCCGCTGGCAATAACGTGGTCCAGCCCGCCGTAGCCGATGTCGTACGCCCACCCGTCGCCGCCGACGATCCAGACGCTCTTCTTCACCAGATAGTCTGACAGACTCTCCAGTTGTTTGCAGACTGCGCAGTCGCAGTCGGCGCACAACGACGCTTTGAGCTTGGCCACGCGTGCGCGCTGCTCCTCGACGCCCTGCTGGGTAGACTGATCGGCGCTCTTGATTTCTTCTGCAAGAGCGGAGTCCACCATCTTCTCCGCCACCGCTTTGTCCAGCAGTTCAGTGGCAAACTCCCGGAACTTATCGATTGTGAGTCGGAAGCCCATACCGAACTCGGCGTTGTCCTCAAACAGACTGTTACTCCACGCCGGACCCCTGCCGTCCGTTCGACACGTATAAGGGGTCGTTGGCAGGTTACCGCCGTAGATAGACGAACATCCGGTGGCGTTGGCGACGATCGTTCGGTCGCCAAAGAGCTGGGTCACCAGTTTGACGTACGGCGTCTCACCGCAGCCCGCACAAGCGCCGGAGAACTCAAACAGCGGCCTTACGAACTGGCTGCCCTGAACGGTGCTGGGTGTGTACAGAGAAGGGTCGGTCTCGGGGAGAGCCAGGAAGAAGTCCCAGTTCTCGGCCTCCGCCGCCCGCAGTTCTTCCTGTAGGGCCAGGTTGATTGCCTTGCGTCCCGTCAACTCGCCATCTGCACCCTTTTCCTTGCCGGGGCAGTTCTGTGTGCAGACGCCGCAGCCGGTGCAGTCTTCCGGTGCGACCTGCACCGTGAACTTCTTGCCCTTGAGCTTCCCGCGTCCGTCTACGCTCTTAAACGTTGCCGGAGCGCCGGAAAGATCGGACTCATCGTAGGCCTTCAGGCGGATGCAGGCGTGCGGGCAAACCAGAGAACAGGTTCCGCACTGCACGCATACCTCGGGCTCCCACACCGGGATGGTGACCGCGATGTTGCGCTTTTCGTACTGGGCGGTGCCTACCGGGAACTTGCCGTCGCACGGCATCTTGCTCACAGGCAACAGGTCGCCGCGCATAGCCATAATCTCCCCGGTAACGTCTTTGACGAAGTCAGGCGCGTCCTCGCACACTGCCGGAGGCATCTTCTTCTTGCTGGTCACCTTCTTCGGGTAGCTGACTTCAAAGGTGTTGTCGAGGGCCGCATCGACGGCCTTGTTGTTCATCTCGACAATGGCCTCACCCTTGTTGCCGTAGGTCTTCTTGATGCCCTTCTTGATCGCGCTCACCGCGGTGTCGATCGGGATTATTCCACTGATCTTGAAGAACGCGGTCTGCATTATGGTGTTGATGCGCGGCCCAAGGCCCAGGCTCTCGGCGAGACTGATGGCGTCGACCACATAGAACTTGACATTCTTAGCGATCATCTGCTCTTGAACCTCGATTGGCAGCGTGTCCCAGACCTCGTCGGCCTTATGGCTGCTGGTCAGGAGGAATGTGCCGCCATCTTCGATGTTTGCGAGCATATCATACTTCTCGAGGAAGCTCGGGTTGTGGCAGGCGATGAACTGAGCTTTGTCGATCAGATAGGGTCTGCGGATCGGGTTCTTGCCGAATCGCAGATGAGACACCGTGATCGAACCCGCTTTTTTGGAGTCGTAGACGAAGTAGCCCTGGGCGTAGTTGTCGGTCTCGTCGCCGATGATCTTGATAGAGTTCTTGTTGGCTGAGACGGTGCCGTCCGCTCCAAGACCGTAGAACATCGCGCGATAAACGTCCGAAGACGCCGTGGAGAAGCTGGAGTCGTAGCTGACCGAGTTGTTGGACACGTCATCTTCGATTCCCACGCTGAAGTGGTTCTTCGGAGTCTTCGAGTTCAGGTCATCAAAAACGCCCTTTAGCATGGCAGGGGTGAAGTCCTTGCTGCCCAGGCCATATCTCCCGCCAACCACAAGCGGCATCTCTTTGAACGGAGCGCAACCGCAGGCGATCGCTTCCTCAAGAGCGCCGATCACGTCGAGGTACAGAGGCTCGCCTATCGAACCGGGCTCTTTGGTGCGGTCGAGCACGGAAATCTTCTTGACTGATGCCGGCATGGCCTGGATGAAGTGCTTCAGGCTGAACGGTCGGTACAGCCGGATTTTCAGCACGCCAACCTTCTCGCCCTGCCTATTCAGGTATTCAACCGTGTCGTGGGCAGTGTCCGCGCCGGAACCCATCATTACCACTATGTTCTCAGCGTCAGGCGCGCCAACGTACTCGAACAGCCCGTACTTCCGGCCCACGATCTTCTCAAACTTGGCCATCGTCTCGGCGACGACCTCGGGGACCGCTTCATAAAATGGGTTTACAGTCTCTCTGCCCTGGAAATAGACGTCCGGGTTCTGAGCAGTACCGCTCATCATCGGGTGGTCCGGGCTTAGCGCGCGTTTGCGGTGAGCGTAGACAAGCTCATCATCGATCATCGCACGCATGTCATCAAACGTCAACTCCTCAATCTTCTGGACTTCGTGGCTGGTTCGGAAGCCGTCGAAGAAGTGGAGGAACGGAACTCGGCTGGCCAGAGTCGCCTGCTGAGCGATCAGAGCCATATCCATACTTTCCTGCACTGTGTTGGAGCAGAGCATGGCAAATCCGGTCTGTCGGCAGGCCATGACATCACTATGGTCGCCGAAGATGGAGAGCGCCTGACACGCCAGGCTTCGTGCTGACACGTGAAAGACAGTCGGCGTGAGTTCGCCGGCGATCTTATACATGTTCGGAATCATCAGCAGCAGGCCCTGCGAGGCGGTGAATGTTGTAGTCAAGGCCCCGGTGGCCAGAGCACCGTGCACTGCGCCTGAAGCGCCGCCTTCGCTTTGCATCTCGGTGACCGAGGGAATTGTGCCCCAGATGTTCTTTTCGCAGGCGGCGGTCTTCTCGTCGGAAACCTCGCCCATAGGTGAACTCGGGGTTATTGGGTAGATGGCGATTACTTCGTTAGTAGCGTGTGCTACGTGGGCAACCGCCGAATTGCCGTCGTAGCCTTCCATTTTTCGTGCCATGTTATCTCCTTATCGCTCGAAAAGAACTTACCAAATGCTCACATCTCGCGGCGCCATTGCAGCGCCTGTATCAACGTCGCCTGGTCGGCGTAGTCCATGTCCGACCCGACCGGCATACCGTGCGCAATCCGAGTGACCTTGATTCCGAGTGGCTTCACAAGTCCGGCGATGTACATGGCCGTGGCGTCGCCTTCGATGGTCGGGTTTGTAGCCAGTACAATCTCCGTCACACGCCCTGCCTCAAGCCGGCAGAGAAGCGCTTTTATCCGAAGCATATCCGGGCCGATTCCGTCCATCGGCGATATCACGCCGCCAAGAACGTGGTATATCCCGCGGAACTCGTGTGTCTTCTCCATCGCCACTACGTCGCGAGGTTCGGCAACTACGCAGATCACGGATTCATCTCGTTTGGGATCAGAGCATATCTCACAGCAATCAAGGTCCGTGTAGTTGTGGCAATTGGGGCATTCCTTGATGCTCTCTTTCACCCCGATTACTGCCTCGCAGAGCGCTCGGGCCTCATCTTCCGACAGCCGCAGAACGTGGAACGCCAGCCTCTGGGCGCTCTTGGGCCCGATCCCTGGGAGTTTCTCGAACTCACTGACCAGTCTTGAAAGTGGTTTTGCGTAATGCATCTGAACTATAGCCCCGCCAACGGGCAGACACCCAGTACACACAAATAACTGACGTGCGTTCTCGCTCCGTCATCACGTCTATTATAGCAGAACAACCCCAACATAGCCAAACCCCGCGAGGGCGGCACCATAGGACCCATAAGACAGATGGGCCCAATATGTCCTATGTCCCTCTTCCTAGAACAGTCCAGGTATGTTCAGGCCGCCGGTTAGTTCCGAGAGCCGATCGGCCTTAGTCTGCTGGGCTGTCTCCAGAGCTTCACGTACCGCGCTTACCACAAGGTCCTGGAGCATTTCTACGTCGTCCGGGTCAACCACCTGAGGATCAATCTTAATGTCCAGAAGCTCGCTCTTGCCGTTCACGGCCGCAGTTACCATCCCTCCGCCGGAGCTGGCTTCGATGCGTTGTTCACCGAGTTCTTTCTCTATCCGCTCGGTCTCCGCAGCCATCTTCTGAACCTGCTTCATCATGTCGCCCATGCCGGGCATATTGCCCATTCCAAATCCCTTAGCCATCTATTCCTTCACATCCTTTTCTTCCCAGGGGTCGTTCCCCGGGTCAACTTCCTTGCCGCCGAGGGTCACCAGAGCGTCGTTTATCAGCGACGGCTGTGGCGATTGAATATGCTTCGAGGGTGCGGGTGTCGCGGGCGGAGGGTCGTGCTGTTCCGCCGGCTCCTGCTGGGAAACAGCCAGCACCTTGAGCTGGACGCCCATAATGTCCTCGATTGCCTTCTCCAAGTATGCTTTTCCGGCTTCAACCCGGCCCCGGTGGAACTCCCGGCTGCTGCTGAACCCAACCTTCAGCACGGCGTCACTCAGCTCCACGGGTACGCCTTCTTTTGCGGTCGCACCGACCTGCGGTTGTTTGAGAACTTTGGTAAGATACTGCAGAATCTTATGCCAGTTCTTCTGGACAGCCGCCAGGCTCACCTCGCTGTGGGTGCCGGGCATCTGATCGGAGCTCTGATCCGGCTGTGCGCGCTCCGGGGGTATGTACTCCTCGTCCGTTTCCACAGCAGGCGGCTCTGTAACCGTTTCCCGGACTACTTCGGGCCCTTCCTTCAGACCGGAATCAGGTCTGGGCGGTTTTGGAGGCGGCGCAACCCGAGCCGGTGAGGCTGCCGTTCTTGTCGGACTCTCGCTGACAGCGGACGCAGGCGGCGCCATCATGCACTTGAGAAATGCCATCTCGAGAACCAGCCGCTGCTGATCGTTGAACCTGAGGTCGCGCTCCGCAGAAGCGAAAATGTCGATGATGCGCAGTATCTCGTCATTAGAGAACAACTGAGCCTGCTTCATCCAGCGTTCGTCGCCCTGGTGTTCCTTCTCTGCTCCCACTTTGAGCGCGAGCACATCCCGGAAGTGGCGTCCTGCGCTCCGAAGAAGCTCCTGGACATCGCCGCCTTCCCTGAGGAGACTGTCCGCCGCGTCAAAAGCCGCCGCCGCGTCGTTGCCGGCGAGCATCTCGCCTATGCCCAACAGCACGTCTTCGTCGACCATCCCCAGAACGGTGTAGACTTCCCTCGTGGTGATGCTCTCGTCGCTGAAAGCCATTACCTGCTCGAGCAGACTGAGGGAATCCCTGTAGGAGCCCTGAGCGCTCCGCGCTATGATTCGAAGGGCGTCTTCGTCGACCTGAGCATTCTCGCTCTTCACGACGTGCCGCAGCCTTGACTCAATCTCCTCCATCGTTCCGCGGCGGAAGTCAAACTGCTGGCATCGCGACCGGATGGTTATCGGAATCTTGTTTGCTTCGGTGGTGGCCAGAATGAAGACCGCGTGGGGGGGCGGTTCCTCCAGTGTCTTCAGAAAAGCGTCCTTTGCCTGGTTTGAGAGCTGGTGAGCTTCGTCAATGATGTAGACCTTGTACCGCAGGCTCATTGGAGGATACTTCACGCCGTCGCGAAGTGCGTCTACGTCATCCACGCTTCTATTGGATGCTGCATCCATCTCAACCACGTCTACCGCCGAACCGTTTGTTATTGAAACGCAGGCGTCGCAGACGTTACACGGCGTTCCAGTCGGGCCGTCCACACAGTTGAGAGCTTTGGCGATCAGTCTGGCAACGGTGGTCTTTCCGGTTCCTCGCGAACCACAGAAGAGATACCCTTGACCGATGCGCCCCGCCTTGATGGCGTTACAGATGGTGCGGACCACGTGGTCTTGTCCCACCACGTCGCCAAACGTCTGGCTTCTGTACTTGCGGTATAGAGAGATGTGTGCCATAAGATTACGTGAGGGGCGGCCCCGCGTGTCCTCCCGTGTGTCAGAGGACGGGCAACGCTGTTGCCCGTCCTCTCCGCCTACAATAAGTGACCGTGCACCTGACTCCGATAAGATTGCCCAAGCGCTACAAGGGCAGCCAACTCCAGTCGGATCTCCATGCGGCACATGCGCGACATCGTTTACCGCTGCTTCCTTCCGGACCTGACGGGGTTCGCGCGCCGAACATCGCGCAGGGCCCGGCTATCATCGCCGCTTACCGAAGCGCATACCCAAACAACCGTACCTCGATCAGGAATTCAACCCCGCTATAGCGGATTGCGGGTTACAGGGCACCGCTGGCTCCCCGTCTAGCACGATCACACCTTGAAATCAAAATGCGGCACAGCCGCCGCCGATGTTTCGGGATTTCAGATTGAACTATGCCGT
The DNA here is from genome assembly GCA_964431685.1 of uncultured bacterium. GTDB lineage: Bacteria > Armatimonadota > UBA5829 > UBA5829 > UBA5829 > CAYSLA01. Next base: position 13,326 of record CAYSLA010000021.1, read on the forward strand.
GATCTTTGATGAGTCCAAAATCCCGAAACAACAAAATCAAATGCGGCATAGCCGCCGCCTACAGTATGTCCTCGCGGTTGAGCACATACTCAACCCGCAGCTTCCTGAACCCCGGCTGCGTCTTTGTGTCCAGGTATCTTGCGTCAGTCAACGCCTCGCCCTTCCAGCCGATCCTGTCCTGGACAAAGTCCGGACAGCCAGGTTCCTGCGGGCTGAACCAGAACACAAGCTTGTACTTCTCTGCTTTGAGCGGATAGAAGAGCCTGTCATTGGGATCAGAGAAGTCTATCTTACCGTGGAAGCTTCCCCCCTGAACGTAGAAGCTGTCCCACTGCACCGTCTGGTTAGTGTCAATCCCCACGATCAGAGATTCTGATTCGGTCCGCTCGTAGTCATAGTCAGCAAGCATCCATTTAACCCGGCATCCGTCCCGCCAAAGCTGCCGCTTCTCCGGCGGCATTGCCTGGTTTTTCTGGTATGCGTGCGTGAATACTTCGCTGGCAAGGCCCTCATACTCCGACCATTGCGCGAGGTTGAGCTTACCCCTCACCTCCAGTACTCTCGGCTTGATCTTCTTCCAGGTTATCTCGAACTTGGTGTCGAGAGGTTTCAGGGCGTCACGCGGAGGGTTGCCTGCCGCGAGTCTGCGCTGATAGTCTGCTTTTGCTCCGTCCAAAGCCCACTTCGCGACCGCGGCGCGTTCCTCGCCGGACAAATTCTCGGCGAGCTCGATGCCTTTCTTATAGTAGTCCATATTCCCGTAGCGCCATGCGTGTCGAAGGTAGAATAGCGCCAGGTTGCGGTCACAAACGTTTACGCTGGACTGCCCGGCGCCCGTATAGGTGGTACGATCCTGCGCCTTTTGCAGCCTCACAGCACGAGCTCGAGCCTTCTCCCATTGTTTGATGGTGCCTTCATAGTCGCCCGCCCGCTCCAACATGTAAGCGAGCATCCTGTCCACGAACTCAGGCCTGGGCTGGACAGCTCCGGTGTTTATGTCCACGCCATCATACTTGCACGCTTCGCCGATGTACTTGATGGCGTTCTCGTAGTCCTCCATCTTGCGGTTATACAGAGTCCAACCAAGCTCAAAATAGAGGTCCCAGCGATTGGGATTTGCTCTGATACCTTCCTTCAGCAGACCCGTTGCGGCGGCAAGGTACCGCTTGTCCGATTTCTGCGAGGAGTCCACGAAGTTGTATCCCAGATGCCAGCCGCCCGTTGTGAAAACGTCGATATTGTGGGGGTCAAGCCACGTGACCAGGCGCACTATAGGCACTATGGCCTCGTATTGCCCACTGTGGAAGAACGTCTCCGCCCTGACCCAGAGCGAGCCGGCGATGACTTCTTTGAACCCCATGAAGGATGCGACGATGAACTGGCCCGGCAACTGAACCATCAGGGATTTGCCGTCTTCTCCCATCTGCGGACTGGCCTGCTTGGACATCTTCGCCTGAATCGGCTCGATGACCTGCTGCACGCCGGCGATGGCTACGAACAGCAGCACCACTACCACGATTAGATGTTTTCGTTTGCCCTCGTTCATGCTAGAGCTCTTTCTTCCAGAACGCGAACACAGCCAGAGTAGTCATTGCGACCACGTACAAAAGCGCGTACAACGTCACTCCCGCGGTCCAGTGCCCCATATTCACATTTGCAGTTTCCGGATGCAGCAGGGTGTTTGTGACGTTGAACTTGTCGAAGTTCGGAATGATCGCGTGCACGATAGTGTAGAGCCACTTGAGCACGGCGTTTCCGGCTTCGCTCTTAGCCATCGTCTCGGTCATAGAGGCCATGATGCCAATGATGTAGACCGCTGTGCCCATAAAGAAGTTAACCGTTGGCGTCAGGAACGTCGAGAACAGCAGCACCACGGAGCTGAGAACCAGAAACTGCAGATAGATCATGATGGTTCCCCAGACCATGTTCATGTCGAAGACCATCATCTTCTGCACACCAGCTTCGGTCTGCGCTACTCCGCTGGCCACCGACGCCATGCTCATCTCCATTCCCTTTGCTTTGAGAGTGATAACGAGTATGAATACCAACCCCATCAGTCCGATGTTGATGGCCAGAGTCAGAACGGCTCCCAGGAACTTGCCGACTATGAACTCGTATCGGTTCACTGGTTTGGAGAGAATGGTGTAGATGGTGCGTCGCTCTATCTCTTGCGGGATCAGAGAGACACACAGCACCAGACTGATCAACGCACCGGCTATCGCCATGAGCCCGAGCCCGAAGCTCTTGACCAGCATCAGATCTACTGCCGCTCCCTCTCTTGAGGAGAAAGTTAGCGTCTGCGAGAACGAAAGCGATAGCACTATGAGTCCGATGGCAACCACCAGAAAAATCTGGAGAACCTTCTTCCTCATCGCGTCGCCGACGGTGGTTTTTGCGATGGTCCAGATAATCATCTGCCAGCCTCCCTGACTATCTCAACAAACAGGTCTTCCAGGCTCTGTCTCTGTGGCACAACTGAGACCAGATCGGCCTTACCCTTGGCCATATCCAGAACAGACTGTATATGTTCCTGTCCTCTCACTGTCACCTTGAGGTACTCCCCCTCAACCGACGTCTTGTCTGCGACAGGCTTGACTCTGTCGGCGATATCGTCGGCTGCGTGCGCCAGTGTAATAACTGTAGTTCCGGCGTGCAGCAGTTCATCCATAGAGCCAATTTTCACCAGGCTCCCGCGGTTGATGATCGCCACCCGGTCGCAGACGTTCTCGACATCTATCAGTTGATGGCTGCTCAAAAAGACCGTCTTTCCCTGGCTCTTGAGCGAGCGAATGAGGTCCTGTATGTCCTTGTGTGCAATCGGGTCCAGACCGGAGGTAGGCTCATCCAGGAACATGATGTCCGGGTCGTTAATCAGCGCCTGAGCAATGCCAATTCTCTGAAGCATCCCCTTGGAATACTGGCGGAGAACACGTTTGCCATCCTTTGCAAGCCCGACCTGTTCCAGAAGAGCGCCTATCTTGCTGTTGCGTGTATCCCTGTCCATCCCGAACAGCCGGGCGTAGAAGTCCAGCACCTCGTATCCCGTCATGTGTTCATAGAAATACGGGCTTTCGGGCAGATATGCTATTCGTCGCTTTACTTCGATGTCGCCTGCCGGGTGTCCCAGCACGGTAACGGTGCCCGATGTTGGAAAAATGAGACCCAGGAGCGTCTTGATTGTCGTGGTCTTTCCGGCGCCGTTGGGTCCGATGAACCCGAAAATCTCGCCTTTTTCAACCTGGAACGATACGTGGTCGACTGCGGTAACACCCCCGCCGTCCGGCCCGTAGATCTTGGTCAGATCCTGGACTGAAATCGCTTCCGGCACGTCTGTGTACCTCCCTCTCGTATTCGGATAGAATGCCTGTCCGGCGTCAAGGGCATCTCTGCCGCGCCGATACACCCGTAACAAGGGACTGCCCCAGCCAATGGCGCTGTCCTTGACCGTAGAACAGTATACGTCGGAGTGATTCTACTGTCAATCGAATAATCATCAAATGCTGCGGGCACGAAATGGGACAGATGGGTCATATATGTCTTATGCGTCCTATGCTTCGCGGACGAGTGTCCCGACGCCCACCCGATTACATTACTGTAATTCCCGGCAAATCGTTCCGAATCTCCCATGCTTCGCGGGCGCTTTTTGCCCAGAAGCCGGGTTGAATATATCTCTACGTAGGAATACAATGGCAGCTAAGTAGTTCACGGTATACAAATTGCATCCGCTGGCTACGGTAGGCCGGACACTCTTGTCCGGCGCCGCCCGACAGGAGTGTCGGGCCTACCATACAACTTAGCCACCAGGAATCACTTAGTTGACCGGACGGGACGGCAGCAAATGACAAACAACGAGTATTTCTGCAGACACTGCCACTATACCATCCAGACGGGTGGGCCGTGGCCATATCGGAAGGATGAGGACGGCGACAGAGTCCTTTGCACCGATCTCGGGGCGCAGGAACCGGCGCAGATTCTGGGGCTGGTTGCGGACATGTACTGTCCCACCTGCGATGCTGAGAAGCGATACGTGATGGTGAAGTACAAGCAGCCGCTCTCGGATATCTGCGATATATGGTCGAGCTGCGCGCCGAGGAAGGTCAGCATCACGTGCAGAAAGTGCGGCGAGCCGCTTCTATTGGCCATACCTCCGGAGGCCGTTAACTGTCCGCGATGCCAGACAGGCAGTTTTGAACCAGTCGACGACGATCTGCTGGAATCTCCTCCGAAGCGGCCGGTGCGTCCACCGCGGACGCCTCTTGTTGTGAGACAGCGCGGCAGGTCTATCCCGGTCCCCAAACCGATTGTGATCATAGACTCAGCAGAGCATATGGGCTATACCTTCTGCCGGTTCAGCAACTGGTTCGACGGCTCCGTCAGGAAGCGGCTGAAGACAGGCGACTATTCACTGGTTGGATTTGAGGATGAGATCACTATTGAGCGGAAGACGCTGGCAGACCTCGTAAACAGCATTATCACCGACCGGTACGACTTCATCCAAAAATGCGAACGGATGTCCAGTTTTCCGAAGTCTTGTATTGTAGTTGAGGCTCCCCTCTCGGCGGTGAAATCGCAGTATGAGTGGTCGCACGCACAACCGAACGCGGTCCTCGGCAGCCTCGTTGCCGCACAGGAACGCTGGAGCATTCCGGTCTACTTTCTGGACGATTCTGTGCTGGCCGAGGAGTTCGTAGCGAGTATGCTCAGCAAGTACCACGCGTACAGGTGGCTGGAGACAAACGGCTACGACAGGTGTTTGATCGAAGGGGACATATAGCCCATCGCTAATTCCTGCCCAGGGGTCGCAAGTGACAGCATTCCGCTATCTGGTATCCAGCGAGAACAGCGATTCTTTCAAACCGGTATTAGCGGTTAGGTTCTTATAGCTGACGCTGCCCAGCTTCTTGCCGTTGGGGTCGTGCATGGTAACTGTCGTGGCTATAGGGAGGCCGCCGGGGAGTGTTCTGAAATCCGAATAGCTCATGCTCACCCGAAGCTCGCCGCTTCCCAGGTACTTTCTTCTGCGCAGGACTTTGAGGGTCTTGGACTCAATCCACACGGTGTCGTGTCTGTTGTCCGGTCCGCCGAACCTGGGCTTGAAGTCCATCTTCAGAACGCCCGCTCCTTCTTTGCCCACAATTCTGACCGTGTTGTCGGTCCAGAGCCTGCTGCTGAGGAAGCCCAGATCCAGACTGTCCTGTCTCTTGCCGGGAGCGTTCTTCTCGTTGGTTCTCTGGCGAATCATTGAAGCCAGGACGAGTTTGTGGTATCCGTTCTGTATGTAAGTGGCCTTTATTCCCTGCGCGTATCCGTCGTAGCGGATTTTGTCCGGCTTCATGTAGCAGACGGTGGCTTTTTGGAGTCGAAGTATATCTCCATAGCCCTCGCCCATCCCGGATACGTTGTCCTTGTTTGCTTCGTCGATGACCATGTCGGCCTTGAAGTCCTGCAGTTTCGACTCTGCAACCTTGACGCGATTGAGTATTTGGACTGCGGTCTGTGCACGTACGGTCATCGGAAGCAGTACGACGACTGCCAGGGCCAATGCAGGAATGATGCGTTTCGACATGGGCTTACCTCTCGCGAATGTGACAGACGTGGCGTCCAAGTGCTGCCGCCGCGTCCGTTCCTAGTTAGTATGGACGTTGGCAGCGTCGAGATATGACTCACGTTCGGGCATCAATCGCGCGCCCAGACTTCTCAGTCGGCCGCTGAGAGAGTTCCTGCCAACTCTGTAGCAGCGTCCTCGCCTGTTCTCCTGCCAAAATACCGTTCTTTGACCTGCCACATGAAACTCGTTATCTTTGAGTCTCGGCTGGAGTCGATGAAACCGTCGTAATCCAGATTCAGGAACGGTATGTTGTTGTGCCTTCTTCGAAGCGACTGGCTCAGTGATGTAACGCAGTTGCCCGGCATGCAGTTGAAAGGTATCACGCTCACGATACCAGCCAGCCCGCGATTGGCAAAGTCCTCGCTCTTGCCCATACTGCATATCGTTTCGCCCCCGAAGTTGTAGTTGATGTATTTGCTGCCTTGCGTAATCACTTCCCGGGGGCCGATGTCGTCATACCCGTCAAGATATGGAATGCACGCATTAACCAGTGCATGCTCGTGTTTCGCGGCTAGATGGGAGTTCAGCCATCGCCCCGCCAGCTCTTTGAATTCGTTCAGGCTCGGATTGTCCTTCATCCGGTCACCCGACAGAATCTGGCCGATCAGATTGGCATACGATATGAACTCCGTCATAGGTGCAAGCCAGGTCTCCGCGCCTTCGGCCTCGAGCTTGCGCAAGATGTCCTGATTGGCCACCTCATGCAACCGCACGTAGAACTCACCGACCACACCAACCAGCGGCCGCATCTCGTCATTCCTCTTCCTTATGCCGGCGAAGTCTCTCTGCGCATCGAAGAGCATTTCCTGCAACTCGGCGAGGTGCTTTGTTCCCAGCAATGCGCCGATCTTACTGCCTTCCACTTTTGCCTTGATGCTAGGCAGCATCTGCTCGACCCGACCAACGTAGTCAGCCAGCAGTCTGTCGCTCGCGCCCTTTTGTATCTCGTACGGGCGCGTCCGAAGCATCATCTTGAACAGCAGGTCGTGTGCGACCAGCGCGTCCCAGGCCAGCACGGCAAACATCGTGCCGAGCCCACCATGTTCGCTCTTGGATCCGAGCGTTACAATCTCCACGTCAGAACACCCGAGTTTATCGAGGATTCTTCTCTGAAGCATGCTGTACATGCCAAACCGGCACGGGCCTTCGGCGTTCCCCTGGAAGAACGCCTCCCTTGCTGGATCGAAATCCGGCTGCTCAATCCTGTAGAGCATATCCTCAGTTGTCATCAGAGCGGGCAGACACACATCTTCGCTGATGGCCCTTCGTCCGCGGTTCAGTCCGATGTCCGGTGACCTCGGGATCACATCCGCGTCTATGCCGTAGGCCCGCATGGCCGCCGCAAGCATGTTGGAGTTGCCGCTGACGTTGGGTACCCAGACTCGCTTTCCGCGCTGCGTGGTAATCGGCCTTTCGGTTGTGCGGATTTCCTCGAACTCTCTGACGGTGCCTTTGTTCACGGTGTCGGCAAAGGCCTCAATCCGTGTTATCACGCCGGCATCCGCCGTGTGCTCGTCTATCTGCATCACATAGCACGGTTCCTGTATCTCATCCTTGAAGAACGGGTTGCCGAACGAATCAGGGCCGCACGCAAAGTAGGTGAGCACGACCGCCCGCAGTCTGGCATCCTGGCGTATCAGTCGCGCGGCCATTAGCTTCTTCTGTATTTGTCGAGAGTATGCGTTGGGCCAGACATCAGATATGTCCGCGGCCTCCAGAGGCAGGAAGTCCTGCGGTATGGCCAGAATCCCCATGTCCTGTATCTTCTTGCCGATATCCATGTTCACTGCTGGGTCGTGCAGGCTGTATGGTCTGCCGATCACAACAAAAGCCACTTCTCCGGACGGCAGATTACGGATGACCTCCCCGCCGCGCTGCTCCAGACGCCGGCGGAAGTCAGCAAGTACCTCGAGTCCTCTCTCGAATGCCGCCTTTGACTCAGTGGCGTTCTTGCCCAGCGCGCGGCCAACCTCCGTAAACGCCTTGAGCAGATGTTTCTTGCCGCGCATGAAGTGCAGAGCGGGTTTTATCAGTCTCACGCCGCGCTCGCTAATGCCCACAGCCGAATCGATAACATCCGGCGCTCCCTGCAGGTAGGGGCAGGTCTGGGCCTGACGCATATTGGAGTTAGGCTGCTCGGTGGATATGATGAGTGGCGAGAAAATAACGTCCACGCCCTTCTCAATCAGGTCCATGTGGTGTCCGTGTGCGACCTTGAAGGGGAAGCACGGCTCGCCGATCGCCGCGTTGAGACCCATCTCGATTATGTGCTTGTTGGTGACCTCTGACGGAACCACCTCGAACCCTAGCTCCGTAAAGAAAGCTTTGTACAGGGGATAGAACTCCGTGAACATCAGGCCGCGCGGAATGCCAATCTTCGCAGCCGGGGACGGCGCAGTGCCGTCGTATATGCTCATCATCAGCTCTTCGCGCTCGGCGAACAGATCCGGCAGATCAGAGCCGAGGTTCTTCTTGTGAACTCCGCTAAACTTCTCGCACCTGTCGTTGTAGTAGTACTTGGGCCCCCCAAACATCTGGAACGTGTTGACGTCGCAGCGGTTGGAGCAGGCCTTGCACTCAAACGAGGTGATCTCATACGTCGCGTCTGCGATAGCATCAAAGCCTCTGAACCGGCACTCCTGCGGATCAGCCAGGTAGGCGAGTCTGGCAGCTCCGACGGCGCCGGTGATGTGCGGATAAGGCCCTACGATGATCTTCCTGCCCAGGATGGTTTCGAACGCCGCTATCATGCCCTTGTTGAATGCAACGGCGCCCTGGAACGCGATCTTGCCGCCGATGTCGCGGCTGGCCACGTTCTTGTTCAAATAATTCTTAGCGCTGGCAAGGCAGATACCCGCAGCGAGATCGGCAACCGGAACGTTGTTCTGCTGATAGTAGACCATCGCCGACTCCGAGAACACCGTGCAGGTCCAGTCAAGTTCTGGTGGACGAGTGTTCTGGAGCGCGGTATCACCGAACTGCTCCAGCGGGATTCCAAGGCGCGACGCCTGTTTCTCCAGGAACGCGCCGGTGCCCGCCGCGCAGGCCTTGTTCATCTCGAAATCGATGATGACATCGCCGTCCATCCGGACATATTTGCTGTCCTGCCCGCCGATCTCGAATATCGCGTCTACATCATCGGCGTAAGACTGAGCGCCGCTGGCCTGTGCAGTAATCTCGTTTCGCACAAGATCAGCCCCTATGTAGTCACCGGTCAGGTAGCGCCCGCTGCCAGTCGTGGCAGCAGACATCTTGCCAATCTCCAAACCTTTGTCGATGAGCTGCTGATGGATCTTGCTTAGAGTGTCTCGCACAGCGCTCAGCGGATCGCCATCCGTGCGCCGGTAGTGGCTGGCGAGCACGTGGAAGACACCATCAATCTGGGCGACTACGGCAGCTTTTGTGCTCACCGATCCGATGTCCACACCAAGAGCCGCTCTCTCGATGCGCCTGGGCACATCCGCGTCGGCGATCTGCGGCATGATCTCGGACGTGCTCATCGCGATCGGCTCACAGCCGGGATAGTCTAGTGGTCTGGTCAAGTGCTCCTCGAGCTTGGCGATAGCCTTGCCAAGGTCAATCACCTTCGTCGCACGCAGTGCAGCTCCGATGGCTCCCATCGTGCGGTTATGCTCAGGAATGAACAGGCGTCCTTCAATGCCCAGCTCTTGAGACAGGTACTTCACGGCTGCCGGGTTCTCGGAAACGCCTCCAATGAACGCTACTTTGTCCCTGAACTCCTTGTTTCGTGCAATGGCCGAGCGATAGTTGCGGGCGATGGCCTGGTGCACTCCGGCCGCGATACGTTCCCGCGGAGTGCCCTTTTGGTACAGGTGGACTATGTCGGATTCGGTGAAGACGGCGCACCGGCCGGAGAGAGTCGCCGGACTGTCGGTCTGAAGCGCCACACGAGCGAAATCCTGGATGGAGTCGTAGTTCAGCCTTTTCGCCATGTGATCAAGGAACGATCCGCTGCCGGACGCGCACTTGTTTCCCAGATTGGAGTCTTCGACGAGGAGCTTGCCGCCTACCGGGTCGCGCTCAAACAAGATGTACTTCTGAACCTCGCGGCCCATTTCTATGACTGTGCGCACCTCAGGGTAGAGGTGGTCGAACGAGGCCGCGAGAGCGATGGGTTCGTGAACGGAGTCGGCTCCGATAAGGCCGTTGAGTGAGCTCGCCCCTGCGCCTGTTATGCCACAGGCAGCCTTTGAAATGGTGTAACGGGCCATGACAGACTCAATGGCTTCCTTGGCTCGCTCAATTGGTCGTCCTTTTATGTCAAGAACGGGCAGTGTATCTACTCTGCCATCTTCCCGGATGACGACCGTCTTGACAGTATCGGACCCAACGTCCAGCCCTATCGTCACAGCCATATTCTTCCCTCCAAAACGGACGTGCCCTTCGACTGCGCCCAGAATGTGCAGCCTGCGCAGACCGTGCCGCGAGATCTCCGACCGAAAACCATCAATCCACAGGTTGGTATGAGCCGGATTGAGTCGCAGGAGGTCTTCACGTCTAATTAGTGGGTTACCCGCATATTGCGGTCATCGAAACCCGTGAGTTGCTAGACTGACAGTATATCCCCAACTTGCCCGGAGCGTCAAGTAACCCGTCCTGAGCGACGTCATCCTGAAGCCTACTGTGAGCTTAGTCGAAGGGGTGGTACTACAGTCCCCTTGCCAGCGTATAGACGAACACTTCCTTCGCTCCGGCGGCCTTGAGAGGTTCAGCGGCGGCGTTTGCGGTTGCGCCCGTGGTCATCACGTCGTCTATCAACAGCACACGTTTCCCCCAGACGTCGTCCACCCGCCTTACGCTGAAAGCTCCGGCCACGTTGTCGGCTCTCTCTTCTGCCGTCAGATTGACCTGCTGGCGGGTGTTGCGATTGCGTCTCATAACTTCACATCGGAACGGCAGTCCCAGTTCGAGACAAAGGTGTCTAGCCAGTTCCTCTGACTGATTGAACCCGCGTTCGTTGAACCGAGATTTGTGCAGGGGAATTGGGATAACCAGGTCGATTTCGCTTCCGAAGCCCGGCCAGCGGTCGACCATCAACTTGGCGAGCGGTTCTGCCAGAACGACTTTCCTGGAATACTTCAGCAGATGAATGGCTTCGCGGAGCTCGCCTTCAAACAGTGCGGCCGATCTTGCGCGGTCAAAGCTCAAGGCACGAACCAGGCAGTCTCCACAAATCCCCTGGTATGGTCTCGGATAGCCGCATTTGCTGCACACGGGGAACTCGATGGCAGCGATCTTGTCAGTGCAGGCTGGGCAGAGGTAGTCGCCGTTCGTCTCACACAGCAGACAATATGGCGGGTAAACGATATCCAGAACCCCGCACGCAGCGCTTCGCAGGAAGTGCGCTATATGATTCAGAACCACAGAATGTGCCTCGCGTTTCCCATGTCGTAGCTCGGATGCACGCAACCGAAGCGTGTGTGCCTGCGAGTTACTCACAGGCAGTTTTGTCAGCCACTGTCAATTATGTTATACATTGATGGCAAGGATACATTCAGCAAATCAAGAAAAGTGGCTGTGAACTTCGGGGCGGGTTGTGTTATCATATTGGCTGGAGAGAGCTATATGCCTGGTGTTTACGATTGTGAGATAATAGAGCACAGCGCGGTCGGCGAAAACGTGCGGCGGACGGTGCTGCATTGTCCGGAGATCGCCTCTACGGCGCGGGCGGGCCAGTTCGCAAACGTGGCCGTTGCCCACGGGACGGATCCACTGCTGAGGCGACCGTTTTCGGTTCACGCCACATACCCGTCCGACGGTCTTTTCTCATTTCTTTATGTGATGGTCGGACGCGGGACAGCGCTTTTGTCGAAGATGGAAATCGGCCAGAGTGTAAACGTGGTTGGGCCGCTCGGACGCGGTTTCGACTTGGGTGATGATCCTGACGCAAAGCACTTCGTGGTCGCGGGCGGTTGCGGAGCGGCTCCCCTGCACTTCTTGTGTGAGGCCATCTGCGAGAAATGGGGATGCTCAGGGGTGAGCGTTCTCTCCGGAGCGCAGAGCAGGGATGCGGTTTTGTGCGAGACCGAGTTTTTAAGCCACGGAGTAGATGTAGGGATATCCACAGATGACGGTTCATACGGCTATCATGGCTTCGTGACCGCGCTGCTGCGGGAGAAACTTGCTGCGCAAGCCGACTGCCGCAGGATTCGTGTCTATTCGTGTGGGCCTCACGCTATGATGCGTGAAGTTGCGGGAATCAGCCGGGAGTTTGGGGTGGCGAGCTGTCAGGTCTCGCTTGAGAACAATATGGCTTGCGGAATCGGCGTGTGCATGGGATGTGTGCAGAAAATACGTGGTGCCGCCGCCGGCGACACTTCCGAAAGTGAGTGGCATTTTGAGCGGGTGTGCCGGGACGGGCCCGTTTTCGACGCAGAGGACATAGTATGGGACTGACCAAACCCAATCTTGCGGTCTCAATCGCCGGACTCACGATGAAAAACCCTGTTACGGTCGCTTCGGGGACATTCGGATTCGGCAGGGAGATGGCGGAGTTCTACGACCTGAGCCGCCTCGGGGCAGTCACGGTGAAGGGCACTTCTCTGGAGCCGTGGGCGGGCAACGACTATCCGAGGACCGTTGAGACTCCGTCAGGGATGCTAAACGCCATCGGCCTGCAAAATGGCGGACTTACAGACTTCCTCGAAGACAAACTGCCTTTTCTGAGGCAGTTCGATACGCCGGTGATAGTGAATGTGGTGGGCCACTCCCTGGAGGAGTATGTTCAGGTCGCCGCAGCGCTGGACAAGGCCGATGGTGTGTCCGCGCTGGAACTGAACATAAGCTGTCCCAATGTGAAAGCCGGATGTCTCGCATTCGGTTCGACCCCGGAAGGCGCTGCGCAGGTCGTGAGCGCAGTCCGCACGCTAACTCGTCTGCCGCTGATTACCAAACTCTCCCCCAATGTGGGGAACATAGTTGAGATCGCACACGCTGCGGCGGAGGCAGGCAGCGACGCGCTGTCTCTCATCAATACCCTGCTCGGCACGGCGATAGACCCCTGGCGACGGAAGTTCAGGCTTGCCAACGTAACAGGCGGACTGTCAGGTCCGGCGGTCAAGCCTGTCGCCCTTCGGATGGTGTATGAGGTGGCCAGGAATGTGCAGGTGCCAATCATTGGCATGGGCGGGATCATGACCGGCATCGACGCTGTAGAGTTCATGCTTGCCGGGGCGACCGCCGTGGCCGTGGGGACGGCAAGCTTTGTTAATCCGATGGCGGCCCTTGACGTGATTCACGGCATAGAGAAGTATCTCGCGTCGATGGGTATTGGTGATGTTAACGAAATAATCGGCGCCGTCGGAAAGTAGACGCGACCTACTATGCTTCGCGGACGTTTGTCCCGAAGCGCACGCGATCTGGTCTTCGGGGCACAAGCCCGCGAAGTATCATCCTGTTCTACTATGCTTCGCGGACGTTTGTCCCGAAGCGCACGCGGTCTGGTCTTCGGGGCACAAGCCCGCGAAGTATCATCCTGTTGCTTCGAAGCGAGATATGCAGGAGGGAGCGATATTGGGCAAGGAAAGAATAATAGTCGCTGTTGACGTAGACTCAGCGGACAGGGCCGAAGCACTCGCGAAGCGAGTAGCGGGGGAAGTCGGCGGGTTGAAAGTGGGCTTGGAACTGGTCAATGCCGCGGGATTTGGGGTGCTGGACCGGATGAGAGCCGCAGGCGCCGAGCGGATATTCTACGACTGCAAATTCCACGACATCCCGAACACCGTGGCTGGGGCGTCCCGAGCTGCCGCGAGACTGGGTGTGTGGATGTTCAATGTTCACTGTTCCGGTGGATACGACATGATGAAAGCCGCGCGTGAGGCTGTGGAGGATGGCGCGCGGTCCGTGGGGGTGGGGCGCGCGTTGGTAATCGGGGTTACGGTCCTGACCAGCATAGACCAACGGACTCTGACCGATGAGCTTGGCGTGTCTGCAGCGGTACGCGATCAGGTTGTGCGGTTGGCGGTGCTCGCTCGGAAAGCGGGCCTGGACGGAGTTGTCGCCTCGCCCCACGAGGTGGAGGCAATTCGTTCGGAGTGCGGTCCCGATTTTGTGATTGTGACGCCAGGGGTGCGCCCGGCAGGCGCTGACGTTGCCGATCAGAAGAGGGTGATGACGCCGTCCGAGGCAGTGGTAGCAGGCGCTGATTACCTGGTAATCGGCAGACCGATCACGAAAGCCAACGACCCTGCCGGGGCTGCCAGAGAGATTGCGTCTCAGATATAGACGCTCGCGTGGCGACGAGATGGGAAGTATGGGCCGATCTGAGGCACAGTAGACGTCCCATTTCTCCCATCATTCCCCTAACTCGCATAGGTCTCATTCCGAACCCTCTAGCCTGACAAACCCAGGACCACGAGACACTAAGTGAAACCATACTGACATTGCTTACGTCTGCAGTAGGGGCGGCGGATGAGCAGCCCTCTTCTCTCAATCTCGCAAGTTGGTCGCGTCTGCAGTTTGACGGCCATCTTGTCTGGTGTGTATAGTAAGTGTGCCATAGCCAACTTTCTTCGATGGACAGTAATATGCGTCTGCCCTGCCTTTCATTGCTTCTCATTCATCTTCTGGTCGTGCTATCAGAAGCGCCGTTGGCAGCGGATTCCTCAATTCCAGCCAGGCTATCGGTCTCTCAGGCCATATCGCTTGCGCTGGATGCCAATCCGGACTTGAAGAGTGCGTTCCGCGGCCGCGAGACCTCGCTGTCTAACCTGCGCATGGCCGGTATCCAGACCACATACGGCATCGGTAGCACCGTGAAGCTAGACCACTCGCCTGGAGACTCTTCGTTTGACGGATTGGTGTCGTACGACCTGACACACCAGAACCTGGCTGGCACAAAAGCCAGTGCAGCGGTCTCTCCCATTGGCACAGGCAGCGACCGCGGGTCAGTTGGATTGCGATTGACGCATCCGCTGATGCGCGGGAAAGGGGCACTGAGCCCGAAGAGCGATGCCCTGCAGTCTGCCCTGTCAAACACAAACATAAGCGAGCGTGAGCTCTATCGTTCTCGTCAGGCGACTACAATCGCGGTAGTGCGCGCATATTTCAACGCGGTGCTCGCGGCAGAGCAGGTGGCCGTGCAGGAATAGGCTGTCGAGTTTGCCCAGTCCGCGTATGAAGGAGCGAAGAAGCGTGAGGAAGCCAGACTGATCGCGGGAATCGAGGTTACTCGCGCCGAGACAAGCCTTGCCCAGACGAATGACCGTCTGCAGATACAGCGCCAGGCCGCAAGAGGGGCCATCGACCAGCTTCTGCTCGCGATAGGTTTTGGCGTAGGAAGCACACCGGAACTAACCGACCCTGTTCCCGAGCCTGACGAGTTGCCCTCTGTTGCCGGCCTGGAGGACTCGATCAGGACAGCGCTCGCGAACCGAGCTGAGTTGGACGTGCTTGACACCAGGCTTTCCGACCGCCAGCGCCGACTCGCGATTGCCATAGACCAGCTTCGGCCTTCGCTGGACGTGATCGGATCCTACAACTCTTCGGCTCCACGTTCAGGCGCCATTTCCACCTCGATTTTCGATGCCGCGTCGCTGGTCACCGGAGTCCAGCTCACTTTTCCTCTCGACACCAGAATCGCCCGCGAGGACCGCGACACTGCCGAGCGCGAGCTTCAGGACACGAAAGACCAGCGCGCTTACAGGGAAGATCAGATCGCCGAGGAAGTCCGCGGTGCGCACCGGTCGCTTGAATCCGCAAAGGCTTCAATCGCCATATACAGCCAGAACCTCAGCGCCGCCCAGGAACGTCTTCGCATTGCCCAGCGCATGATCGAGGAGGGGCTCGGGTCGAATCGCGAGGAACTGGAGGCCCGAGAAGCCCTGGTCCAGGTGCAGAGCAGTCTGATCTCGGCAAAGAGGGACTACTATCTCGCCGGTGTGAGTCTGCGTCACGCAATGGGCGAGGACATCTCAACAATGGGGTTACCGTGAAACAGCAAATCAAGATATGGGGCTCTCGTGTTATCATCCTTTGTCTGCTGGTCTATGGTGGATGGAAGTGGGGCGCGCCGCTCTATAAGCAGTATTTCTCGCCTAAGAAGGTTGAAGTCTACGTGCCTACCGGCAAAGCGCGAATCGGCACGTTTCTGGTCAGTTTCCACGAAGTCGGCACTCTTCAGGCGGCAAAATCAGTGCCCGTGAACTCGGAGGTCTACGGGAAAATTCTCACTCTGTTGCCCGAAGGGGTCATTGTGTCGCCGGGTGATACTATCGCGGTCCTTGACACCACCGAACTGAAGCGACAGCGTGACCAGCAGGTGCTTTCCCACAACAACGCTCAGGCAGACGTCGAACGGGTCGTGGCCCAGGCCAAGCTTGATGAGGCGTCATACCAGACCGATTTGGACCAGGCCAAAGCAGAGCAGGAGTACAACGACAGTGAACTGCTGATCGCCAAGCAGGTTCTGGAGAGGAGAAAGGCCCTGCTCGCCGAGAAACTGATTGCGGGCGCCGAGGTCGATCAGGCTGAAGGCAATGTCCGTTCACGCCAGCTAACCGTCGATAAGGGCAAACTGCAATACTCTCTCAAACTCGCGGAGATCGAATCGAAGCGCCGTCAGAAGCAGTCCGAAATTTCGAATATGCAGTTTCGAGAGAGAATGGCGAAGATGCAGCTTGACGAGTTCGACAAACAACTGACTTCGACAACCATCATCGCCCCGGCTCCGGGTATGATTGTTCTTGCGAAGACAAGAGACCCGAACGGGTGGCGGCCGTTTGCGGTTGGAGACAATGTCGACCCGCGCAGAACACTGTGCACACTTCCCGATCTGACAGACATGCTGGTGAAGGTCTCTGTGGGTGAGACGGATATTCCCAAGGTCATTCTTGGGTTGAGATGCCTTGTCAGGCTGGACGCGATACCGGGCAAGTTGTTCCACGGTTCGGTGAAAGAGATTGCGAGCCTTGCGACCGAACAAGACCTCTGGCAGAGTGGGGGCACTCCTGGAAAGAAGATATTCGATGTCACGATTGACCTGGTTGAAGCCGACCCGAAGACGCTCAAACCGGGCATGAGCGCTGACGTTGAGTTCATAAGCGATTCCATCCCCAACGCACTCTATGTTCCGATTGAAGCGGTGATCGAGCGAGAGGGGAAGACCTTCGTCTACGTGAAGAAGGGCAAGAAGTTTGAGCGGCGGCAAGTGACTGCGGGCAAGCGAAATGATAATGCAGTCTGCATAACAAAGGGTCTTAGCAGGACTGACGTAATAGCCCTGCGAGACCCGACACGCACGATGGACGAACAGGAATCCGGCGGGGCCGGCAATCCCGACAAAGACAGGGAGCCGAAGAGCAAGACCGCCGTTCCGATCCCGGGCTCTTAGACAGCGCTGCGGTGCTCGGCAAGAGTAAGCGGCCCTACCGAGCGTTGCCCGGCAAGAGTGGCCGGGGCCTACCAGCGGGAATATAACCATGGGAATTCTCGACGCCATACAAACTGGACTCTCCGAACTGCTGTCGCACAAGCTGCGGTCTATGCTGACCATGCTCGGCGTAATATTCGGGGTCGGCGCTGTGATCGCGATGGTTTCCATCGGCGAAGGAGCGAAGCAGTGGGCCCTTGAGCAGATCCAGCAGATGGGAATCGACGTGGTGCACGTGAAGCGCGCTGTGATTGCAGGAGAATTGGCGGACAAGGCGCAGGAGAGTTCGCCTTTTGGCCTGCGATTGTCCGATGCAGACAGCATCAGGGAAGTGTGTTCGTATGCGAGGCGCGTGATTCCTCTTCGGGAGGTCTTCGCCGACATTCGAGGCGGCGGCGGCCCCGTCAGCTTGAAGGTCGTGGGAACGGTGCCGGGCTACGAAGTAGTCACCCGAGCGAAGGTCGCTTCGGGAAGGTTTCTCAGTGACAGTGACGTGGAGAATCGCGAGTCGGTCTGCGTGCTCGGGGCGGCCGCTCGGCGCGAGCTGTTCGGTTTTGAGGACCCGGTCGGCAAGACCATGCGTATGGGCAGGCGCATATTTCGTGTCGTTGGGGTAATGGAGGCAAAAGAGATCGGCGAGGCGAAAGCGCTTTCGGCGCTCCGCGATCTCAACTCCGACGTATACATACCAATCACAATCTCCATAACCGACTTCCAGATGTACTCCCAGCAAGCGCTGCCGGCCAGTATGGTCAATATTATGACACTGGTCAGCAGGCTCAGGAGCAAGCAGGTTGTGGGCAACAGCCAGATATCGGAGATCATTATCCAGGTCGAGAGCGACACGGCTACCGTGCCGACCGCTTCCATCGTCCGCTCTGTTCTGAATCGCAGGCACCAGAACATCCGCGATTACGAGATAATCATACCCGCTGAGCTCCTCCGCCAGAAGCAGCAGACCCAGGACATGTTCAACCTGATCATGGCCGCCATAGCGAGCATATCTCTGCTGGTTGGCGGCATCGGAATCATGAACATCATGCTGGCCACGGTCACTCAGCGCACTAGAGAGATCGGCATTCGGCGCTGCATTGGGGCGACTCGATGGGATATCGTCCGTCAGTTCATGCTGGAGGCGCTGGTGATCACGTGTCTCGGTGGGATCATAGGGATTGCCGCGGGGATCGGCGCCGCCCAGGCCATCTCGAAGTATGCCGATTGGCGAACCGTGGTGTCGATGCAGGCGGTCATCGTCTCATTCGGGGTGTCGGTTCTCGTCGGAGTTGTCTTCGGCATGTATCCGGCGATCCGTGCCGCGATGGTTGATCCAATCGAGGCTCTGAGGTACTCTTGACATGGCGCTAATCGAAATCAGAGACCTAA